>JASHPY010000100.1 GCA_030037855.1 Thermoplasmata archaeon
ACGCGCTACCGTACCGAGACGCGGTGGCCGGGGTACTACTATCGCTCCGACTACCCGAAGGTCGACGACGAGCACTGGCGGTGCTTCGTGAACTCGACCTACGACCCCACGACCGGAGCGTGGAGCCTCTTCACCCGGCCCGTGCACTCGGTCGTATGAGCGGCCGACCACCCTAGCGAGTGCCGGTCCTTTCCTTCGCTCAGTAGGACTCTACGGCGAGGCCTGGCACGTGAGAAAATGCGATGTCCCGGGTGAGAAGCCGCTGGCCGTGACGCAGGCTGATGGCCGCGATGAACAGGTCCGATTCACCGAGGTGGAGCCCCCGATGCAGCAGGTCGGAACCCAGGCGACCGGCCTCGTGATAGGCTTCCCGATCGAACGGGAGGACCGGCAGGCAGTCCACCAGAACTCGGGCGCGTTCGAGGTATCGGCCTCCGAGCCGATATGCGCCGACCATTACCTCGGAAGCGGCGGGACCCGTGATGCAACGAGCCTCGCCCTCTTGCTCGAGCCGGGCCGCGCGGTCAACGGCCGACCGTTGCCCGGCGAGCAGGTCGATGACGAACGAACTATCCAGGCTTACCAAGACGATCCACCTCACGGGCTATCCGACGGAGTTTTGCCTGCGACAGTCGATCGCCGTCTCGCAGGAAACGTCGCACTTCGTCTAGTTCACGCTTCGGGGCGTCCTTCCAAGCGCCCGCGAATGGGGTGAGCAGTGTCTGCGACTGCGTCAATCGGCAAACCAGCTCGCTGAAGCTCTCTCCCTCTCGCTTCAATGCCGCCAGGGAGTCGTACGCGGTGGTGGTGATGGTCAGTGTCTTCACTGCCATGAGTATGGTGAGTCAACACACTTACTTAAGTTGTAACCGAAAGACGACGAGGCGGGACGGTCCGTGTAAGGACGAAGTCGATTGGATCCCCGCTGCCGCGACGGGACGCGCCGGCGGACTCAGACTAGAACCTCGCGATGCTCCCCGTCGCGAGCGCGCGGCGCTCGAAGTACTCCCACAGCCCGATCGCCAGGCCGAACGAAACCACCGCGGCGACCACGACCGCCCCCCAGAGGAGCGCCACCGCACCGAGGGAGTCGCCCGCGACCGACGCACGGATCGCCGAAAGGCCCCACGTCAACGGGAAGCCGTAGCCGATCCACTGGAGGACGGTCGGGAGCTGCGATGCGGGGAAGTTCACCCCCGAGAGCAGGAGCCCGATGAACAGGAAGATATTCCCGAGGATGATCGACGTTCGCAGGTAGAGCGCGACGCCGCCGAGGAGCAGGCCGAAACCGACCATCGCGAACGCGGTGAGCGTTACCGAGACCGCGAGGGAGGGGACGGTCGCGACCGGGATCTGGACGCCGAACAAGAGCACCGCGTAGAGGATCCCCACGCTCACGGTCGCGAGCGAGATCAGGATCGGCAGCAGGCCGCGCCCGAAGTAGAGCGCGAGCCGGTTCGCGGGCGATACGAGGAGGTGCTCCATCGTCCCCTGCTGCTTCTCGCTGTCGGTCGTCTGGCAGACCGAGAAGATCGACGAATAGGTCACGGTCGAGACCGCGTTCCCGAGCGCCGTGAACGCGATCGCCGACGCCCCGCCGCCGCTCACCTGGACGACGAAGACGAAGAACACCATCTGCATCAGCGGGATGATGAAGATCGTCCCGAGCACGAAGTCGATCCGCATGAACCCGAGGGTCGTCCGGGGGGCGATCACCGCGTTCGTCCAGAACGTCCGCCAGAACGAGGTGCGCGTCGCCGGAGCGAGCGGCGCGCCCGCGGACGCGTTCACCGTAGCCATCGAACGACCCCTCCCCGCGACTCAGTAGTCGCTCAGGTTCCCCTTCGCGAGCACGTGGAGCTCGACCCGCTTGAAGATCGTCCCGGCGATCGCCACGTAGACGAGGGTCGTCACGACCGCGCCGAGGATGTCCGGCCAGAACCCCCATGAGAACCCGACGTAGCCCGGGATCGAGAGGTACCGCAGCGCGTCCAGCGCCCAGGTCGGCGGGAAGAACAGGCCGATCGGGTTCGTCCAGAACGGCAGCAGCACGATCGGGAACATGCACCCGGTGCCGACGTAGAACGCGAACTCTCCGACGTTCTGGATGAAGCCGGAGTATCGGGTGTAGACCCACGCCGCGGAGAACAGGATCCCGACGCTCGCGAGCGTGAGCATCACGAACAGGAACAGGATGACGAAGCCGACCGGGTCGGGTACGGCGGGCGGGGACCCCGCCGAGGCGAGGACGACGAGGTAGACGATCCCGCCGCCCATCAGGCCCGAGACGACGTTCCAGAGCACGCGGCCGAGCACGACGTAGACGTACGGGGTCGGGGACTGCACGGTCGGCTCGAGCGTGCCGAACTCGCGGTCCTGGCCGATCGCCCAGCCGCTGCCGTAGAGCGTCTGGCCCCACATGCTCATCATCCCGGCGCCGAGGATCGCGTACGTGAGGAAGTACGGGCCCGCGCCCCGGAACAGCTCGAACGCGACCACCCCGAAGATCACCGGGGCGATCATCGACGGGATCAGCCACTGCGGGTCGGCCATGAACATCAGGACCGCGAGCCGCAGCGACGCGCGCGTCGCGCGGGAGCGGGAGATCGCCGGCACGTCCGCGGTCGCCATCTATCGCGCTTCCTCCTCGACGAGGTCGAGGTAGACGTCCTCGAGGGACGTGCGGCGCTCGCGGACCGAGAGCTCGGTATGCCCGGGCAGTGCCGCCTGTACGTCGTCGGGGGTCGTCTCGAGGCTGCGCAGCCGCAGGGTCAAGCGGGTCTTCGGCCCGTACTCCTCGCTCACGATCTTCGAGACGCCGGGGAGGGCGCGCAGGGTGGCGACCTCCCGGTCCTCGAAGCCGTACGCCTCGGCCTCGAGGGTCCGGTCCCCGCCCACGAGATGCCGGAGGCCCGCGACCGTGTCCCGGGCGACGATCCGTCCCTTCGACATCACCGCGATCTCGGGGCAGAGCTCCTCGGCCTCGAACATGTAGTGCGTCGTGAGGAAAATCGTGACCCCATCCGAGACCAGCGAACGGACGAGCTTGCGGGTCTCGCGCGCGCTCTTCGGGTCGAGCCCGATCGTGGGTTCGTCGAGGAAGAGGACCTGGGGCCGGTGCAGGATCCCCCGGGCGATGTGCAGCTTCTGCTTCATTCCACGCGAGTACTCTTCGACCCGACGGTCGGCGGCCCAGGTGAGACCGACGCGCTCGAGGACGGACTCGATGCGGGCCTCGCGCTCGCGCGTGGGGATGCCGTAGAGGTCCGCGAAGTAGCGAAGGTTGTCGCGGGCGTTGATCCGGTTGTAGAGCCCCCGCTCTCCGCCGAGCACGAGGCCGATCCGCGGCCGGAGCCAGGCGGAGTCGTCCACCACGTCGTGGCCCAGGACGGACGCCTTCCCGCCCGTGGGGAGCAGGAGGGTCGAGAGGATCTTCACGAACGTCGTCTTGCCGGCGCCGTTCGGGCCGAGCAGGCCGAAGATCGACTCGGGCGCCACCGCGAGGTCGACGCCCCGCAGGGCCTCGGTCCGGGTGACCTCCCGGAAGAGGAACCCCTTGCGGCTCTCGAAGGTCCGGGTGAGACCTCGAGTTTCGATGGCGGGAATCGGTGTCATGTTGGTGAGGGGCGCGCGAACGTCCCACTCCTATGAATAGTCTAATGTCGGACTCACCGGAAGAGGTCACGAAACGGGTGTTCGGCGCCCGGGGGAGCCCCCCGGATCGTCCGCGCGCTCCACGTCGGGCGGAACCGCCCGCGTACCGTTATATCGGCGGCGCACGTCGGCAGGACGGTAACGCCCGTGGCGACGCTCGCGCCCACTCCGGTCTCCGACCCGCCCTCGGAAGCGACCGACCTTTCGACCGAGGAGGTGCTCCGCGCCTACCGGCTCATGGTGCTCGCCCGGACCGTGGACGAGCGGTGCCTGTCGCTCCAACGACAGGGACGGATCGGGTTCTACGTCCCGCTGATGGGGCAGGAGGCGGC
>JASHPY010000101.1 GCA_030037855.1 Thermoplasmata archaeon
GCGGGGTCGGCGTGCGTGCCGCCCGGCCGGACGGGAGCGCCGTACGCCGGGGAACGGTCGTGCTCCGCCTCACGGGGAACGCCCGGCGGATCCTCTCCGTCGAGCGGACGGTGCTGAACGTCCTGATGCACGCGAGCGGGGTCGCGACCGCGACCCGGCGGGCGGTGCGCGCCGCGCGCGGCGGGGCACGCCCCCTCGAGATCTGGGGGACCCGGAAGAGCGCGCCCGGGCTCCGCGACCTCGACAAGTCGGCGATCGCCCACGGGGGCGGACGGCCCCACCGCCGCGACCTCTCGGACGGGATCCTTGTCAAGAACAACCACCTCGCCCTCGTCCCGCTCGCGGACGCGGTCCGACGCGCGCGCGCCGCGGCCCGCCCGGGGGAGCGGGTGGAGGTCGAGGTGCGGACCGCGGCCGAGGCGATGCGGGCCGTCCGGACCGGCGCGACCGCCGTCCTGATCGACAACGCCTCCCCGGCCCGGGCGCGCCGGATCGTCCGCGCGCTCGAGCGCGCCGGCCTCCGCCGCGGGGTCTGGGTCGAGCTCTCGGGGCGGATCACGCCCGAGAACGTCCGGGCGTACCGCGGGGTCGGCGCGGACGCGGCGAGCCTCGGCGCGCTCACCCACTCGAGCCCCGCGCTCCCGTTCCACCTCGAGCTCCGGCCCGCCCGCTTAAGCCCTCGACCGACCTAGAACGTCCGGCCGATCGATGTCGCTCGCCGCGGAAGTCACCCGCCTGAAGGAGGAGAAGAACGCCGTCCTTCTCGCGCACAACTACCAGCGCCCCGAGGTCCAGGACGTCGCCGACTTCGTCGGCGACTCGCTCTACCTCTCGCGTAAGGCGCGGGAGGCGGACCGCCCGGTGATCGTCTTCGCCGGCGTGCGGTTCATGGCGGAGACCGCGAAGATATTGAACCCGAGCCGAACGGTCCTCCTCCCGGACCTGAAGGCCGGCTGCGGCCTCGCCGACGCGATCACGGCCGAGCAGCTGCGGGCGTGGAAGTCGGAGCACCCGGGGGCGGTCGTGGTCGCGTACATCAACACCTCCGCCGACGTGAAGGCGGAGGCCGACTACTGCTGCACGAGCTCGAACGCGGTCAAGGTCGTGGAGGGAATCCCCCCCGACCGGGAGATCCTCTTCCTCCCCGACATGTTCCTCGGCGACTACGTCCGCAAGCGGACCGGTCGCGCGATGCATCTGTGGGTCGGCGACTGCCCGGTGCACGCGCGGATGCGCCCCGAGGACATGGACCGCGCCCGACGGGAGCATCCGGGAGCGCCGATCGTCGCGCACCCGGAGTGCGGCTGCGCGACCCAAGCGCTCCCGCACGTCGACCGGGTGCTCTCGACCGACGGGATGATCCGGTTCGCGGAGGAGACCCGAGCGCCCGAGGTCCTGGTCGCGACCGAGGTCGGGATCCTCCACCGGATGCGCCGGCTGAACCCGACGACCCGGTTCGTCCCGCTGGACGCGCAGACCGTCTGCCCGTTCATGAAGGAGATCGACCTCGCGGACGTTCGCGATTCGCTCGCCGAGAACCGGTTCGTCATCGACGTCCCCGAGGAGACCGCCCAACGGGCGCGCCAGGCGCTCGAGCGGATGGTGGCCGCCTGAACCCCGTTTCTCGAGCTCTCCGCGCAGGCTCTTGAACCGCGCCGACGTCGGCCCGACGATGGCGACGAAGCCGGCGGTCGACTGGCTGCTCGAGGACGATCAGCCGGCGATCCGGTACCGGACGCTCACCGAGCTCCTCGGGCGACCCGAGCGCGACCCGGACGTCCGGGAGGCGAAGGCCCGGATCCCTCGGGTCGGCTGGGCCGCCGAGATCCTCTCCCGCGCGGCGCCGGCCGGCTGGTGGGACAACGCCGAGAGCCACTACCTTCCGAAGTACCTCGCGACCAACTGGCAGATGCTGATGCTCTCGGACCTCGGCCTCGGGCGGGAGGAGCCGCGGCTCCGCCGCTCGGTCCGGTGGTGGCGAGGCTGGGCGAAGACCCGGTTCGGAGGGAACAAGCCGGGGCAGCCGCACCACTGCGTGGTCGGCAACATGGCGCGCGCGCTGATCCGCTTCGGCTACGCGGACGACCCCGGGGTCCGCAAGATGCTCGACTGGCTCGTCTCGAGCGCCGACCCGAAGGGAGGCTGGTCGTGCTGGGGCAAGGGCCGAAACCTCGACTCGTGGGAGGGGCTGAGCGCCCTCGCCGCCTACCCTCGCGCGAAGTGGACGGCGGGCATGCAACGGGCCGTCGAGGCGGGGGCGGAGTTCTACCTGGAGCGCGAACTCCACCGGCAGGGGGACCGGTACCCCCCGTGGTACCGCTTCCACTACCCGACCCACTACTACTACGACCTCTTGGTCGGGCTCGACCTCGTCACCTCGCTCGGATACGGGTCCGACCCGCGGCTCCGCTTCGCCCTTCGTCACCTCGCTCGGAAGCGGCGCGCCGACGGGCGCTGGAACGTCGACGCGGTCCAACCGGACGTCGTCGGAGGCATGGCCCGCTGGTACCGCGCGCACCCGAAGCACCGGCCGACCCCGACGGCGCTCGAGGTCCCGGGCCGGCCGAGCAAGATGGTCACCCTGACGGCCCTCAAGGTTCGGGCGCGGGTCGGCGCGTAGCGCCCGGACCCCTCAGAGGTGCGGCAGGACCGGTCCGACCTGGTGGACCCAGAGCTCGTACGTCGCGGCGAACAGGAGCAGGGCCCCGAGGAAGACGACGGCGATCGCGAGGAACGACGGCTTCCGCGTCAGGTAGTAGGTCGCGCTCAACGGGTTGATCCGGGTCGACAGCAGCGAGCCCGACGAGAGCAAGAGGGCGACGCCGAGGAGCGCGGGCAGGAGGACCGAGTACGTCCCGAGGTAGAGGCCGATCAGGACGACCGCCACCGCGATCGGGATCGCCGCGTTCGAGCGCTCGGGCACGACCTCCGCGGCGGGTACGGTCCGGCTGCGATACGGGCGCGCGACCGACACGCCCGCCCCGTCCTCCGCGGTCCTACATGAACCGGAAGGTCCATCGGAACGGGGTCCGGGTCAGGACACGGGTTTATGAACCCCGTCCGTTTCCGACCGACCGTGCTCGACGCTCCTCGACGCTCGACCGAGCGGGGCCCCTCCCGGCCGGCGGACCCGATCGACGCGCGTCGCCGCCTGCCGGAACCGCCGATCCAGCGCGCCGACCCGCTGACCGCCCCGCGCGCGTGCGTCAGTTGCGCGACCCCGATCGGTTCCTCGCTCTCCACCCCCCGGTGCTGGGGGTGCGGGCGCGCGCTCTGCTCGGACTGCTACTGGCGCCACGGGCTCGTCCCGTCCGCCCACCTCTGCACGAGCTGCCTCGTCACGTCGCCGCACGGGCCCCAGTCGATGTCGGGGGCGCGCGCGACGCCGCCGCGGACCGGATTCACGCCCGCGGCCGCGGAGCCCAGGCACGGGTGACCTCCGCCGCGCTCGCGGCGTTCCGCACGTCGGACTTCGTCGTTCCCGCCCGCCGGGCGAAGCCGAGCGCGACCGCGCGAGTCGGGTCGGCCTCGGGGTTCCCCACGCCGGTCGGTAGGACGAGCCGGACGTCCGCTTCCCGCGCGGCCCGCGCGCCGGTCGAATCGAGCCGCTCCGCCCCCGGCCCGACCTCGATCGCCGCGCCGGCCGACCGCGCCCACGCGATCCACTTACGGGCCGCGCTCTCGCCGCCGACGTGCGCGACCAGCACGGGGGGGCCCTTCGGCGGGTCCGTGGGAGGGTCCGGGGTCTTTCCGGTCGGGCGCACGACCGTGTAGTCCGCGCGCAGCGGGGACCACTCTCCGGGGGGGCCGCTCGGGCCGACTTCGACCGCACGCCCCACGCGAAGACCCGGCGAACGCACGGAGTCGAGGTGGGCTACGGTCGCGGCCGGCAGGGTGATTCGACCGCCGTCCGCGGTCTCCCACGCGACCACGAAGCCGAGGTAGCCGAGGCCGAGCGCCCGCGCCGCCTCGATCGTTCGATCGACCTCGCGCGGGGTCGCGGCCGGCGCGAGGTGACAGTGCAGCTCGCCCGTCAGGTCGGTCCGCTCCACCAGCGAAGGGAGCTCGCCCCGGGCGGCCGCGTCGATCTCGCCCCGGTCCTCCCGGATTTCGGGCGGGATCCACGCGAGGTCGAGCGTCGCGTACACCTCGGCCTCGGTTCGTCCGGCGACGCGTTCGTCGCCCCGAAAGACGCCGTACTCGTTGATCTTGAGCCCCCGGTCGCGGGCCAGCGAGCGCAGGTGGACGTTGTGGTCCTTCGAACCGGTGAAGTATTGCCACGCCGCGCCGAACGCCTCCGGCGCGACCACGCGCAGGTCGACCTGCAGCCCTTGGGTCAGCACCACGGTCTCTTTCGTTCCGCCGCGGAGGCGGACCTCCCGGACCTCGGGAAGACGGCTGAACGCGTCGAAGACCCTCTCGGGCTCGGCCGAGGTCACGAGGAGGTCCAGGTCGCCGACGGACTCGCGCGCGCGGCGGAAGCTTCCCGCGAGTTCGATCGCCTCGACACCGCCGGCCGCACGGAGCCCCGCGACGAGCCGCTGGGCGATCGGGTACGCGACCTCGATCGGGAGGCGGCCTCCCGCGGGCGACGCCCCGGCGGCCGCCAGCGCGGCTTGGATCTGTCCGACCTTCTTCGGACCGAACCCCTTCATCCCCTCGAGCTTCCCCGCCCGGATCGCGTCCGCGAGCTCGGCCGGTCCTTCGACGCCGGGCTCGAGCCAGAACCGGCGCGCGCTCTTCGGACCGAGACCGGGGATCTTGAGGAGCTCGACGATCCCGGGCGGGACCTCCTTGCGGAGCCGGTCGTAGTAGTCGAGGTGCCCGGTCGCGAGGAACTCCCGGATCTTCTCCTCGATCGCGTCCCCGACGCCCGGGACCGTGCGCAGCTCGTTTCGCGCGGCGATCGCGCCGAGGTCCTCGGTCAAGCTCTCGATCGACCGGGACGCGCGACGGTACGCCTCCGGCTTGAACCGCTCTCCGAGCACGTCCAAGAGGTCGGCGATCCCCTGGAAGAGCTCGACGGCCTCCTGATTCGTCGGCATGCGCCGTCCCCGGGGAGGCGAGCGAGGCCTTAGTCCCTGCCCGGGGTCACGGCTCGACCCCGACGCCCGCATCGAGCCAGACCCGGCGGCCGTACGGGCGGAAGCCGGCCCGCTCGTAGATCGCGCGCGCCGCGGGCCGGTCCCCACGCACGTAGAGCGCGACCGTCGCCCGCGCGTCGCGCGCGTCTGCGGTGACGGCCCGCATCAGCGCGTGGCCGAGACCCCGCCCGCGGCGCTCCGGATCGACGAAGACCCCGCTCACGATCCAGACCGACGGGAGCGTCACCGCTGCCCGGGCGACCCCGGCGAGTCGGTCGCCGTCGAACACTCCCCAGACGACCTCCTGACCGAGGTCGAGCGACGGGTAGTTGGCGATGGTCAGTTCCGGCGGGTCACCGACGAGGGCGAGGAGGCGGGAGCGGTCGTCGGGGCCGAGGCGCCGAGCCCGATCGGAGGGGGAACGGTCGGACGCCATGTCGCGGGGAGCCGCCGC
The DNA here is from genome assembly GCA_030037855.1 of Thermoplasmata archaeon. Taxonomy (GTDB): domain Archaea; phylum Thermoplasmatota; class Thermoplasmata; order Lutacidiplasmatales; family UBA184; genus Lutacidiplasma. Next base: position 5,539 of record JASHPY010000101.1, read on the forward strand.
GAGGATCTCCACCGGATACGCGCGGGCCGGCCCTCTCGCCCGCTCCACCTCGGCCCGAACGGACTCCGGTACGATCGCGGCGAGCGGCCGCGGGGGAACGAGGTCGACGAGCCGGGAGGCTTCCCGCTCGGCTCCGACCCAGTGCACGACCGGGAACGACCGCCCGAGCCAGACGAGCAGGTAACCGACGGTCGTCTCGCCACGCAGCGCGGAGACGAACCGTACCCGGTCCGGGAACCGCTCGAGGTCGTAGAGCGCGTACGCGTGCGCCACGGGGTCGAGCGCCGCGGCGGCTTCGAGCCACGCCCGGTCGACCGTGGGCCGCACCGAGGGCGCGTCGGTCGCCACGGGCCGAAGAGCCCTCGAGCCTAGTTAGCCCCGCGGCGGCGTCGCGCGGGGCGCTCGGGCAACGGTAAATCCCGGGCGGCGGTCGCTCGGCCCGATGCGCGCGCATCGTCCGACGACCGAGCTCCCGCGCCACCTGGAGCAGCTCTACGAACGGTTCCCGTTCGACCGGTCGTTCGCCGACGACCCGATCTCGTCGATCCGGCCGCTCGCGACCGACCGGCGACGGGGCGAGGTCGCGGCGATCGTCGGCGCCACGCTCGCGATCGGGAACACGACCGCGATCCGTGGGGCGATCGGACGAGTCGCGGAGGCCGGAGGAGGGGACGTCGCGTGGCTCATCGACCCGTCCCATGCCCGGGAACGCACCCGGCGGCTCGCGGGCTTCCGTCACCGGTGGATCCGCGGCGATCAGCTGGACCACCTCTTCCGTGTCCTGGCCGACTACTACGCCGGACACGACTCGCTCGAGGAGGCGTTCGTGGCCGGCTGGGCCCAGGGCGGCTTCTCGGGCGGCCTCGATCGACTCTCCTCTGTCCTGCGGGGTTCGGGGCGCTCCGCCGAACTCGGGCGAGCGCCGGCGGGCTACCACGCGCTCTTCCCGAGCCCCCTCGACCGGTCGGGGAGCCCGTGCAAGCGACTCACGCTCTTCGTCCGCTGGATGGTGCGCGCGCGGTACCCGGACCTCGGGTACTGGTCGCGCGTGCCGACCGGCGAGCTCCGCGTGCCGCTCGACCACCACGTCTACTGGATTGCCTATCACCTCGGCCTGACCGGACGGCGCACGCGCTCCTGGGAGGCCGTCGAGGAGGTCAGCGAAGCGCTCCGCCGCATCGACCCCATCGACCCGGTGAAGTACGACTTCGTCCTCTGCCACACGGGGATCTCGGGCGACTGCCCGAAGGAGCGGGACATCGCGGTCTGCGGTCCGTGCTCGGTGCGACCGGACTGCCGGCTCTGGCGCGGACGGGCGGTGGCCGCATGAGCACGCCGGCCGCCGCCCTTCCGGCCGACCCCGGACTGCTCGCCCGCTTCCGCGACGCGGGTCGCCGGATCGCCTGGCGACCGGCACCGAAGGGCCGTCGCCCGTCCGGCCGCACGGCCCGGATCGCGCACCTGCACGACGAAGAGGCGCGGGTCGAGGAGTGGGGCACGAAGAAGAGCCGGGGCCTCGCCGTCGACTCGGGCCCCGTCGGGGCGCTGGTGCTGCTGCTCGAGATCGACCGGCGCGGGCCCCCGACCCACCTGGGCGCCGAGAACGCCGGTCGGGACCGTGCGTTCCCGGCCGGCGCGATCGTCGCGGGATGGGGGGAGGTCGCGGTACCGACCGACTCCCGACCCCGGGTCGAGGACCTCGTCGAGCTCGCGCGCTATGCTCTCGCTTAGCCTGCCGAATAGTTATATAATCTAATGATTAGTTGGCCGAACACTTAGGAACCTGTATGGTCGGCCGCACCGTCCTCGTTCGTCCCGAGTCGCCGTCGGTGGACGAACTCGCGCTCTCCGTCCACGCCGTCATGCGCTCGGTGCTCCACCGCCTCCACCCGGTGCTCGAGGCCGAGAAGATCTCGATGGGCGAGTTCTGGACCCTCCACCTCGTCTCGAGCCTCGGGTCGGCCCGCGTCGGCACGATCGCGCGCCACCTCTCCGTCTCCGCGCCGACCGCGTGCGCGAAGGTCGACGAGCTCGAGCGCTCGGGTCTCCTCGTCCGCCACCGCTCCGACAGCGACCGGCGCGTGGTCGAGCTGGCGATGACCCCGAAGGGCCGTCGGGTCGAGGCGCGGGTCTGGAGCCGGGTCGGCGTGCTGATGGGCGCCGCCGCGCGCGGGCTTCCCGCGAATGACGTCGCGACTGCGATCCGGGTGTTTCACGAAGTGAGCCGTCGGCTCGACGAGCCCGCGGCGGTTCCGGAGCTGCGCGCATGAGCCCGGCGAACGGCACCGCCGCCCCGTCCTACGACCCGCGGTATGCCCGGAGCGTGCTCGCCATCCTCGCCGCGATGGCGATCATGGTCACGTACGTCGAGACGATGGTCCTCCCCGCGTTCAGCAACTTTGAGTCGTTCTTCCGCGTCACCGACTCGAGCACGATCGCCTGGATCCTCTCCGCCTACCTCCTGGTCGGCGTCGTCGTGACGCCGATCTTCGGCAAGCTCGGCGACATCTACGGGAAGAAGAAGATCCTGCTCGTGGCGATGGGCGTCTACGCGATCGCCGTGAGCCTCGCCGGTTTCACGCCGCAGATCGGCGCCGCGATCGGTCTCTCTCGCCCGAACCAGATCTACGCGCTGATCAGCGTGCGGGCGATCCAGGGCATCGGGATGGCGATGTTCCCGCTCGGCTTCGCGATGCTGCCCGAGATCTTCCCCCCGGCCAAGGTCGGACAGGCGCAGGGCGTGCTGTCGGGCATGTTCGCGACCGGCGCGGCGGCCGGCCTGGTCGGCGGCGGCTGGATCGCGCAGACGTACGGCTGGCAGCTGACCTACCACACCGTGATCCCGATCGCGATCCTCGTGTTCATTCTCGCGTTCGTGTTCATCCGGGAGTCGAAGATACGGCTCGCGCGCAAGACCGACCTCCCCGGTGTCACGAGTCTCGGCCTCGGCCTCACGTTCCTGATGCTCGGCATCACGGAGGGAGCGTACTGGGGCTGGGGGAACCTCTCCGCCGTCCACTACGGCGGCCTCCCCTGGGGCGTGCCCGAGTTCTTCCTCCTCGCGGCCGCCGCGTTCGCGTTCTTCCTCTGGTGGGAGCCCCGGGCGGCGAGTCCGGTGATCTCCTTCGCGTCGCTCAAGGAACGGAACATCTGGGTGTCGAACGTCAACGGCGTGCTGGTCGGCATGACGATGTTCCTCCTGTTCACCGTGCTGATCATTCTCGGCGAGTATCCGTCGCCCGGCTTCGGCTTGAGCGAGCTCAACGCCGCCATCCTGTTCCTCCCGGCGGTGGGCGGCATGATGGTCTCAGGCCCGCTCCTCGGGCGGTCGATCAGCCGCTTCGGGCCGAAGCCGGTGATGATCATCGGGTTCTTCCTGATCTTCCTCGGCGCGCTCGGACTGATCGCGTTCAACCGCACGCCGCTCGATATCGCGCTGCTGGCGATTCCGATCATGGTCGGGAACGTCGGCGTGCTGATCTCGATGTCGAACATCATCGTGCTGTCGGTGGACCCGAAGACGATGGGCGTCCAGACGGGGATGAACCAGACGTTCCGGAACCTCGGGTCCGCGATCGGGCCGGTGCTCGTCACCTCGCTCCTCGCGGGCTACACGTTCACGCAGACCGTGCTCGTCAACGGGTACCCCGTCCCGATCACCAACTACCACATCGCGGGCTACGTGGTCGTCTTCGCGCTCACCGCGGCCATCGGCGCGGTCGGGGCGGTCCTCTCGCTCGCCCTCAAGAACTTCCGCTTCCTCGCGGACGGCAGCCGCTCGGGTCAGCCCGGCGTGGCGCCGACGAAGGCCTCGACCGAGGAGCCCTCCCCGCCGGTCTCGGCGTCGAGCCGCCCGTAACGGCGCCGGCCTACGAGCAGCCGCTCGTGGAACCGCAGACCGTGCACGCGTAGCACGTGCCCGATCGGACCATGATGCCGCCGCACATCGCGCACGACGGGGCGTCCTCGCTGACCCCGCCCGCGGGCGAGGGATCCGCGGCGAACGCGTCGAGCACGCGGGTCTCGAACTTGACCGTCTGGCCCGGTGGGGCCGCCTTCGCGGCGGGCGCCGCCCCGTGGCCGTTCCCGTTGCCGTTCGACTCGGCCGCCGGGCCCTCGAGCCCGATCGACCGGCGCTCGTCCTCGGTCAGGAACTCGAGCGCGAGCCACCGCGCGACGTAGTCGGGGATCGACTTCGCGAACCGGATCTTCGGATTGTTGGTCGCGCCCGCCGGCTCGAAGCGGAGGTGCGCGAGCTTGCGGACGAGGTCCTTCAACGGCACTCCGTGCTGGAGCGCCATCGACATCGAGATCCCGAGCGAGTCCATGAGACCGTTGACGGTCGACCCCTCCTTCGTCACCCGGAAGAAGATCTCGCCGGGCCGGCCGTCGGGGTAGAGGCCCACGGTGACGTAGCCGTCGTGCCCTCCGACCGAGAAGTGGTGGGTGAGCGCGTCCCGCTCGTCGGGGAGCCGCTCGCGGGTCGGCCCGCGGGGGCCGCCCGGCGCGCCCGCGCGTCCCTTGCCGGTCTCGAACGGCTGGCTCGCCTTGCAGCCGTCGCGGTAGAGCGCGACCGACTTGATCCCGTGGCGCCACGCCTCGAGGTAGATCTTCTCGATGTCCTCGACCGTCGCGTCGTTCGGGAGGTTGATCGTCTTCGACGCCCCGCCCGAGAGGAACGGCTGGAC
>JASHPY010000102.1 GCA_030037855.1 Thermoplasmata archaeon
CGCGGTCTTCCCGTTGAGCTTCAGGATCAACGGGACGTCGCCCGCGTACTCGTGGAAGTACTTCTCCGCGAGACCGATATGGAGCGCGATCGCGCTGAACTTGCCGTCCCGGGCGAGGTCGTACTGGTACTTCGGGTCGAGGGAGTCCGGGTTCGAGAAGAAGTCGACCGGCCCGTGTTCGAGGCCCTGGTCGATCGGCAGCACGAGCAGCGTGCCCCCGCCCGGTCCGTGGTCGTAGAGCAGGCGCTTCAGACGGGTGCGCTTCCCCGGGCTCAGTCCCATCTGTCGGAGCGTCGGACGCGGCCGTCGGGTTGGGGTATCGGCTCGGAGACCGAGCCCCGAACCCGCGACCGAGGGCGTGCGGACCGCGGGCTCGCTCATGGCCGGCTCCGGCGGCGGACGGGCCGCCGCGATTTAACCCTTGGTCTGGGCGCCCTCGGAGGTCACCCTCCGCGGCGGTCGGAATGCTTAATCCCCGGGCGGCCGGTGAGGAGGTATCCCGGAGGAGTCCCCGGGAACTCGATGCGACCCCAGGTCATCATCGTCGCGACGCTGCTGCTCAACGCGACGCTGTTCGCCGTCAACCTCGTCGTCGCGCTCGCCTCGGGCAGCCGCGCGGTGCTCGCCCAGGCGATCTTCACCCTCACCGACCTCGTCGGGAGCGGCCTGTTGTTGTGGGGCCTCTACCTCTCCCGCCGGCCTGCGACGCACGAGTACCCGTTCGGCCGCGGCAAGGAGCGGTTCTTCTGGGCGTTCGTCTCGATCGTCGTCACGTTCACGGTCGCCGGGGTCCTCGCGCTTACCGAGGGCTTCGACCAGATCCTCGCCCCCGTTCCCCTCCGCCACATCTCCGAGGCGATCGCCGTGGTCGCCGGGACGCTCCTCGTGAGCGTGCTCGGGATCTGGGTGACGCTGCGCGAGCTCCGGTTCTCCCGGCAGACGCTCGCGAGCCTCCTCCTGTCCGCGAACGAGGGGCTGAAGGCGATCTTCTACCAGGACCTCGTCTCGATCGTCGCGAGCCTTGCGGCGTTCGGAGGCCTCTTGGCCGTCTACCGGACGGGGACCGCGCTCTGGGACGGGGTCAGCGCGGCCGTCGAGGGGCTGCTGCTGATCGCGACCGGCTTCGTCCTCACCGCGGAGAGCCGGGAGTACCTCATCGGTCGCGCGCTCGATCCCGAGAACGCACGCGCGATGCTCGCGATCATCGAGCGGAACTCGGCGGTCGCCAAGGTCCGCAGCTTCCAGTCGATGCTGCTCGGGCCGGAGGACGCCCTGCTCGCGCTCCGGATCAACTTTCAGGACGGGATGACGACCGACCAGCTCGAGGCGGCGATCGACCAGGTCACGGCGGCCCTGCGGTCCGCCTACCCGGTCCTGCGCCACATCGTCATCGAGCCGGAGTCGTAGGGACGCGCGGTGACTCGGCCGCGCGGACGTCCCAGTATCGGAGCGCCGTCAGCACGACCAACGCGACCGCGACCCCCCCGAAGAAGAGGAAGTAGCCGACCTCGCCGAACGCGGCGACCAACTGCGTCCCGACCACGAGCCCGAGGATCATCCCGAGCGAGATCGTGAGCGAGTAGATCGCCATCGTCGTCCCGCGGCTCAGTGCGCGGGATAGGTCGGCGAGCGCGGCGAGCGCGGCGGGGCCGTAGCCGAGCGCGGCCACGACGCAGATCCCGAGGGGCACGAGGATCTCGATCAGCGGGCCGTACGCGATCGCGAGCGAGGCGAATAGCATCACGCCGACGAACCCCCCGACCCCGAGGTTCATCATCCGGGTCCGCCCGTAGCGGTCGGCGAGCCGGCCGAAGCGCGGCTGGGAGACGACGAGCACTCCCCCGCCGGCCCCGATCGCCGCGGCGATGTAGGTGTCGGGGAAGTGGACCGAGGCGGTGGCGGTCCCCACGAACACGAGCACGTAGCCGATCAGTACGTAGACGACGAGCCACGGCAGCGTGACGAGGAGCACGCTCCGCGAGAACGCGGCCCGGAGGATCGACAGGACCGGCGAGCCCCGGACGGGGGCGGGCCGCGGAACGTGCCGAACGAGGTACCACGCGAGCCCGAGACCGGCGAGGAGCGTCGCGGCGCCGAGGACGAAGACGAACGGCAGGAACGGGATCGAGAGCCGACCGTCCTGGATCAGCCCGAGGATCGCGATGCCGAAGGCGAACCCGCCGAGCCACCCGGCCAGGTTCATGGCGTCGAAGCGACCCATCTCGAGCCCGCGCGCGTCGTGCGGCGACCGGTCCGCCACGACCGCGAGGCTCGACGCGAGGATCGCTCCGCTCGAGATCCCGAAGCAGAAGTTCAGCGCGCCGAGGAGCAGGACGTTCCGCGTGAGGGCGACCGCGGAGAACAGCACCGCCGCCCCGGCCATCCCCGAGAACAGGACCGGGAACCGGCCGACCCGGTCGGTCACGAGCCCCGAGAGGAGAACGGTCGTGAATTCCCCGATGGGAGCCATCGCGGCCACGAGACCGACGGTCCCTTCGTCCCCCCCACTGAGGCCGGTCAGCTTACCGGTGATGTAGGTCGCGAAGACCGCGAGCGTGATGCCGAAGGCGAACCGGACGAAGAACGTCGCCCCGAACACCGCGAAAAGGGACCGGGCTTGGAAGGCCCCGGTGGGGTCCGAGAGAGCCTCCGCCACGGTCTTCGGGTCAGCCCGCGCCCGGAGCGTGCTCGATGAGCTCGATCCAGACATCGTTCGGGTCGAGGATAAACGCGATGCGGGACGACCCGCCCGCGAGGCGGTACGGTTCCTTGGCGACCCGGACGTTCTTCGCCCTCACCTTCAGCAGGAACCGATCGAGGTCCGCGACCTCGAACGCGAGATGGTCGAGCTGCTCGCCGGCCTCGAAGTCGTCCTTCCCGTCCCAGTGCGTCAGCTCGACACGCGCACCCGACGCGGGGTCGCGAACGAACGCGATCTCCGCATGATTCTCGGGGATCGTCCGGCGTCGCTCGAACTCGAGGCCGAGCACCTCCGTGTAGAACTCGAGGCTCTCCTCCATCCGGCGCACCGTGATCGAGGTGTGGAGGAATCGCATGGAGCGCCGACGCAACGATGCCCGGTCGGCCTTCTAAACCTTCGCGCGGAGTTCACGGGTGGCCGTAGACGACCGGTAGCGGCTTCGACCTTACGATCTTGCGGTCGTCGACCCGAACGAAGCCGACCCGCTCGAACTGGAAGAGCTCTCGGGGCCGCGCGTCGCCGAGCGAGCGCTCGCCGATTCCCCGGGCGTGCTGGCCGTCGACGTCGAGGAGGTCGACCGCGCGGGCCCCCTCGACCGCGACCCACTGGAACCGGGGGAGGCGTCGGTTCTCCCGGCTCGTGAAGGTCGCCGTGATCCGCCTCGCGTGCGGCGGAATCTTCTCGGGCAGCCGGACATTGACGAGCTCTTTGAGCCGCACCTCCTCGCCCGGATGGGCCACGAGATCCCGGAGCGGCAGGAAGAAATCCGGACCGGCGGGAACGGTCCGGGTTCCGAGCTCGGGGCGGTCCGGGTGGTTGGGGAGCTCGACGGTCGCGAGGTCGCTCGGATACCCGGCGACGTGGACTCGCACCGGATCCGGGACGAACGAGCGCCGGACGGTCGTCGCATCGATCCGCTTCCGGTTCTCCGCGTAGAGGGTCTCCGCGGGGACCTCGATGTCGGCGAGCGACATGCCGAACGAGAGGATGAATTCGCGGAACGAGTCCATCGAGATGCCGCGACGGTCGAGCGAGCGGAGCGACCACGTGCGCGGGTCCGCCCAGCCGTCGTACTCGCCACTTCGCACCTCGCGGTACGACTTGCTCTTCGAGACCTTCGCCTCCCGTACCCGCAGGATCCCCCAGTGAACGAACGGAGGTCCCGTGATCCCGAGCAGGTCCCAGATGTATCGCTGCATCCGGTCCTCGATCACGAGGTCCTTCCCCCGGAGGACGTGGGTGACGCCGAGCTCGATGTCGTCGACCGCCCAGGAGAACTCGAGCATCGGCCACACGCGATATCGGCGGCCGACGCGCGGGTGGTCGATGTCGCTGATCCGCATCAGCACGCGATCGCGGAACGCGGGGTCCGGGTCCTGAAGGTCGGTCTTGAGACGCAGGACGGCCTCGCCCGGCGCATACCCCCCGGTGAGCATCCGCTCCCACTCGTCCGACGCCTCGCCCGGGGACTGCGCGCGTTCCGGGCAGGGGACGCCGGCCGCCCGGTTCCGTCGCAACAGCTCGGGGGCGCAACGACAGACGTAGGCGGCCCCTCGATCGACCAGCCGCCGCGCCCACGGGTAGAACTGGGGGACCCGGTCGGACTTGTAGAAGACCTCGTCGGGCTTCACCCCGGCCAGGTCGCAGTCGCCGAGGATCAGGTCGAAGAACTCGGACTCGACGCGCTTCTCCTCCGAACCGACGGTGTCGTCGAAGACGAGCAGCAGCCGGCCCCCGTATCGCTCGCGATAGTGCTGATGGATGTACAGCATCCGCCCGTGGCCGACATGCAACACGCCGCTCGGGAACGGTGCCATGCGGAGCACGACCTTTCCGTGCACGGCGCCCGGAAGATCCGGGAAGTCGCCGCCCGCCGGTCGAGCCTCCCGCGGCCGCTCCGCCTCCGGGCCACCGAGGCTCGCGAGCTGAGACGCGAGCTCCGCCCGGGGGATCCGCGAGACCTCGGCGACCGCGGCGTCCACGACGGCCCGAACTTCGTCCGCGTGGGCCCGCAGGTCCGGATCGGTCGCCAGGAGCCGGCCCACGATCGGCCCGGCGAGCGGAGCCCCTTCGTGCGCGAGGGCGTTCTCGATCGCCAGTCGGCGCGCGCGGCGAGCGAGGTCCTCCGGCGGCGGCACGTTCGACCGACGGCCGCTCGGATTAAAGGGGTTCCCGGTCGGGGCCGTCCGCTCTCGAGCGCGGGCCGTTCCGGGAGGAGAGTGCGTCGGCGACCGCTTCGGCCATCGAGATCTCGCCTCGTAGCACGCGGTGGGCGGACGAGCGGGAGATCGTGACGAGTCCGCCGCTCCCCTCCCGGCTCAGCCGCTGGGTGTTGGAGATCTCTCCCGGAGTCGGGTTCGTGGGCAGTCGATCGCGCACCGATCGCCCGACGCCCCGCGCGATCGACCGGGCCGCGAGGGCGTCGCGGGGTCGGCGGTGGCCCCGGGGGGTCGTCCCTTGCTCGTCCACGAGCTCGACCGACCGATGGTGGGCCAGGAGCGAGTTGACGATGCGGTTGCGCCGGGGCGGATCGCCCGCGCCGACGCGAAACAGCACGTGTCGGGAGGCGAAGCGGTGGCGGAGATGGCTCGAGAACGCGCCGGCCGCTTCGGGAGAGTCGAGGATCCCTTCCCCGATGCAGGTATCGCCGACAAAGATCGCGTAACCGGGACGCGGCCCGGAGTCGATTCCAACGACGAGGTCTCCTTCGGGTCGACCGACCTCGAGGGCGTGCTCCACTGCCGCGCCGAGGGCGCGTCGGTCCCCGTCCTCGGCGACGACCAGGACGTGCGGATGCGAGATCTCCCGGGCCTCTTCGGATGAGGTCAGCACGACTGCGACGCGGTCGGGGATCCGTTGGCCCGGCAGCAGGCTCACCGAGGGCAACCGGCGTTCGCGCAGGAAACCCGCCAGCTCTCCGTAGAGAGCCGGGTCCCGAGTGACGAGTGCGACCGACCGATGTCTCAACGTGGTACCAGACGGTGATATAGGCCAATAATCTTGTCGCCGTCGTGACCGTCTGCCTTCACTGCGGCGAGATGGCGCCCGACGGCGCGCTCTTCTGCACGAAGTGCGGCTACACGCTCCCGCAGATCGACACGTCGCTGCCGCCGACGGCCCCGACCGCGCCGCCGACGGCTCCGCCGATCGCCCCCGTCGCGTCGCCCGGAATGGCGCCGATCGCCCCCCGCGTCAGTGCGGGCAATCCGGCGACCTACGTCGTCCCCGCGGGCGCGACCGGGGTGCCGACCGGACCGATCCCGCCGCCTCCGTCCGGTAAGTACTGCGTCCGGTGCCGCACCGTCATCTCCCGCGCGGCGGTCTACTGCCCGGTATGTCAGCAACCGCAGACCCCGTAAGGCACGGCGGCCGTCGCGGGCGCCGGACCGCCGGGATGGTACGGATCGCGCGCGAGCGGATCGCGACGTTGTTCGCGCTCGCGGAACGCGAGGCCGCGACCGGTCAACCGGAGCTGGCCGACCGGTACGTCGGGTTGGCCCGCCGGGTCGGGACGCGGTACAACGTCCGGCTGCTTCCTGAGTTCCGGGAGCTTTACTGCCGGGGCTGCTCCGCGTTCTGGGTCGAGGGGAGAACCGTGCGAACGCGCCTGCGTTCCGGGCGCCGGGTTCGCACATGCCTACGGTGCGGGCGCACCCGGCGGAGCCCGACGCGCGAGGCCCGTCCGGCGGTCGCGTCGGCGGTCGAGTCCGATCGCCCCTCGGTGCCGCGCGACGACGTCGTGCTTGCGGAGCTCCCCACGGAAGACGAATCCGGCGACGAGGTCGAGGACGAAACGGAAGAAGGTTAAGGCGGAGCGGCTCCTCGTCGGGGGCGCGCCGGGGTGGCCGAGCGGCCAAAGGCGGCAGACTCAAGATCTGCTCTCGCAGGAGTTCCCAGGTTCGAATCCTGGCCCCGGCACCCGAAGCCCGGCTCGTGTCGTGGGTGCCGCTGCTCGGGACTCGTTCCACCCCCTTCGGGGCGATCGACCCGGGCGCCCACGTACGGCCACTTTCTCGAGGAGAACGTCGTTCGGCGGGAGTAGCAACGACGGAGGTCGTGGCGGTGCCTTCGAAGCGTCCGGGGGCACTCGCCGCCAGGATTCGGCGTCACTACGGCGTGCTCCGCAGCGACCGGCGCGCAGGGACCGTCTCGGACGGGATGGAGCGCCGGGACGCGTCCGGCCTCTCGCGTCCAGGGGGCGGACGCTAGGAGGGACGACTCGACGTTCCCGTTGCTTCCGCTCGCGACAGAACGCTCAGCGCCTCGACCGTCGCCCAACGACTCGGTTCACCGGGGGGCTCCAGTCGCAGGGGCCAGACCGGCCCTTCGTCGAACAGGTAGCCGCCGTGCCGCGGGTCGAGATCCGGGTGGTCCGCATCGATCGCCCACGTGCCATCCGGTCGACGTTTGCCGAGCAGCCATCGAAGCGCGGGTCGGAGCCGCGGGTCCGAGCTGTATCCCAGCCGGGTGAGGATCCGGAGTCCGACGAGCAGGTCGTAGAAGTAGTGGTTGGGGTAGTGGATTCGGAACCACGGGGGATATCGGACCCGGCCTTCGTTCATCAGCCGGTGACGCAGGTAGAACTCCGCCCCTCGTTCGATCGACTGACGCACCGACTCGTCGCGCGAACGCTCCGGTATCTCGGCGAGGCCCTCCAGTCCTTCCCAGCAGTCCAACGACCCGGTTCGGTGGGGCCAGCAGTACCATCCACCGTCGGACTTCTGGGTTCGGACGATCCAGTCGATTGACCGCCGGACCACGGGGTGGTCGAGGTATCCGTACCGGATCAGCGACCGGACGGCGTTGCCGATGAGGCAGATCTCGGATTCGAGTCCGCCGAGCAGGTCCGTGCCCTTCTCGGTCCATCGTCGAAGGATCAACTCCGTGGTCCGCCGGATCCGCGGATCCCGTCGCGTCATGCCGAGGTCGGCGAGGAGGAGGAAGTGCCAGTAGGTCGAGACGTATTTCGGTCGGTAGAGCTCCGGGTCCGAAGAGCCCGGTGTGGTCCAACGGCCGTCCGGAAACTGACGGTCGAGTACCCACGCGGCCCATCCCGTGCGTCCGATCGCGCGACGTGCGGCACGGACCCGGGGGTCGCTCGCGGGCCGGTGGTCGACCTCGCTCCAGAACCGCCAGCGGACGCTCGGGTCGGCCTCCCTCCCGGTGAGCCACTTCCGAGTTCGGGGGGAGAGCCGCACGCGCGCGGAGAGGGGCTACCGGGCCATTAGTTCTCTCGCAAGGTCGGAGCGCGGCGACGATCTCCGCTGAGTCGCTCGCAGCCCCCGCGGACTCGGGAACTGACGAGCGGCGCGCCACCGTCCACGGGCGCGCGCGGGGGCGGCTCGTCGTCCCGAGGGGGCCCGCGGCGGCTCATCCCGCCCGGTGCTTCAGCGCATTTTGGTACACGCCGAGGGTCTGCTCGGCGATGACGTCCATGCTCAGGAACTCCCTCGCACGCTTCCGCAGCCGCTCGGACGTGCGCTGCCAGAGCGCCGCATCACCGAGCAGTTCCATCACGCGGTCGGCCAGTTGCGTCGCGTTGCCCTCCTCGATCCAGATCCCAGCGTCGCCGAGGTGGTCCGGTATCCCCGCCTTTCGAGTCGCGACCACCGGCAGTCCGTTAGCGGCAGCCGTCGCGGCCGGTAGACCCGCAAAGCTCCCCGTGTAGGGCAACACGCACACCCGGCTCGAGCGGTAGAGCTCGGCGGTCTGGTCCGTCGAGAGTTGGGGGAGCCACTCGATCCGGTCCGCGATCCCGAGCTTCTCGGCCAGCGGCTTCGCGTCCTCGGGGCTCCGTTCCGTGTAATGCCCGTGGATCTTCAGCATCGGAGCGTTCGGGCCGAGGCGTTGCTTCAGGATCGCCTGAGCTTCGAAGAGCGTGGGAATCCCCTTACCGGACATGAGGTGGTGGCCGCCGTAGAAGACGATGCCCTCCCGCGGGGCGTCCCCGAGCGACTCCGGCACGTTCGCCCCCAGCGGGACCACGTGGATGTTCTCGGGGCGAACGTTGCGATCGATGAGCTGGCGCTTCATCTCCTCGCAGTGCACGTGGACCGCGTCGGCCTGATTGTAGATCACGGACTTCGAGGGAAACTCGAGCTGGTAGGCGTCGAGCTCGTGGACGGTGACGACCCGGGCGGCCGTCGCCGGGCGGTTCAACCAGTGGTAGACCACGCTGAACCCGTACGCGTTCAGGATCTGCTGGAAGTGGACGAGCTCGGCTCCGTCGGAGAGCTTCGCGTACTTCCGGGAGCGCGAGGCGTAGGTCGCGTGGCTCGCCCGAGCGCGTAGCCAGTGCGTCCAGGCCATGTTCCCGGGCGCGTAGGCGTAGTTGTGAACGTGCGCCTGCTCGAAGTACTTCGCGCAGGGAATCTCGAACAGATGGTTCGTCGCGGCCGGGTCGCCGCATCCGCAGTTCGACGCCACCCACTCGATCGAGCCGCCGGTCTTCTTCTCGATCGCCGCCTTCAGCGACTCGGCATAGTAGCCGTACGAGGTCTTGAACGGACAGCCGATCATCGTGATCTTCATGGTCGACGCGGGTCCCTCTCCCCGTACTGGAGCGAGGCGGCTTATAGGGGGGACCCACAGGGGCGCGCCGATGGGGCGCCCCCTTCGGACCCGTCTCGACGCCTCTCGAAGAGGCGGATTGGCCCCCGATCGCCCGTAGGCTGCTCTGGGACGGCGCCGTCCGGACCGATCCCCCGATCGCTCACCCGACGGGCGTGGCGAACGTCGGAACGTAGTCGTCGGAGAGCTGCCCGACGATCGGGATCGCGTGACCGCACTCGCGGCAGCGATTCTGCGCGTCGAGGTGCCAAGCCTGGATCGTGAAGCCGTAGCGGCGGACCGCGACGGCGCCGCAACCGGGGCAGTAGGTGTGCTCGAGCGGGTGGCCCCAGACGTTCCCGAGATAGGCGTACTCGAGGCCTTCCTCCTTGAGGATCGCGTGCAGTTTCTCGAGCGTGCGGATCGGCGTCTCGGGCAGGTCCATCATCTTGTAGTCCGGGTGGAACCGGAGCAGGTGGAACGGGGTCGCCGGACCCAGTTGGTCGACGACGTACCGAGCCAGTTTCCGCGTCGCTTCGGCCGACTCGCCGACCTGGGGGACGATGAGGTCCGTCACCTCGACGTGAACTCCGCGTCGCTGCAGGTCGCGCATCGTCGACAGGATCGGTTCCGGTCCCTTCGCGGTGATGTACTTCCGCAGGAATCCGGGTTCCCCGCTACCCTTGAAGTCGACGCTCACCGCGTCCAGGTTCGGCCCGAGGAGCTCGACCGCCTCGGGGGTCATGTAGCCGTTCGTCACGAAGTTCGTGAACATCCCCGCCTGTCGTGCCTCCCGCGTGACGTCGAGGGCGTATTCGATGAAGATCGTCGGCTCGTTGTAGGTGAACGTGATCCCCTCGCAGCCGTAACGTCGAGCCCCCGCGACCGCGGCGCTCGGCGACAGCGCGCGGCCCTGGACCTCGTGCTCTTGCGAGATCTCGGCGTTCTGGCAGTAGAGGCACCGCCAGTTGCACCCGACGGTACCGATCGAGTAGACGCGAGCCCCGGGGTGGAAGTGCGAGAGGGGCTTTTTCTCGACCGGATCGACCTGGGTCGCCGCCGCACGACCGTAGGATAGGAGAACGAGCCGTCCTCCCTCGTTCTTTCGGACGAAGCAGAAGCCGTGCGACCCTTCGGGGATCGTGCAGTATCGTGCGCACGCGGTGCAGCGGACCTTCGTTCCGTCAAGCGACTCGAACAGCGTCGCCGGATGCGCCGATGCAATCGCCATGGGCCCCCGCACCTAGAGGGTCGCAGGCTCCGATGAAGCCTCCCCTCCCCGGACGGTCCGGGCCGAAGGTTCATCTTCCCGACGGCGTCCCGTTCCGCATGCCGGAGCGTGCCCCGCCCGCCGTTACGAACCCCGCGGCGGACCGGGTGGAGGCGGAGGCGAGCGAACGGCTCGCCCCGTCACCGGAGTTCCTCGCGAGGGTCGCGACCGTGCGCGAGGCGCTGGTCAAGACCGTGGAATCGGCGGCGCGCGCTCGGTCGAGCCCGCTCGTCCGGGCGCTCGTCGCGGGCAGCGCGGCCCGCGGAACGTTCCTTACCGACCGACTGGATATTGACCTCTTTCTCCTCTTCCCACCCGAGCTCGCGCGCGAGCGGCTCCGCGAGGAGGGTCTCGCGCTGGGCCGAGCGGTGCTTTCGAACCCCGAAACACGTTACGCGGAGCACCCGTACCTTCGCGGCGAATTCGAGGGTTTCCGCGTCGACGCGGTCCCGGGATTCGCGGTCTCCGACCCGTCCGCGCCGCTCTCGCCGGTCGATCGGACCCCGTTCCATCAGGAGTACCTTTCTCGGCGGGAAACGCCCGAGATCGTCGACCAGGTGCGGCTCGCGAAGCAATTCTTCCGGACGCTCGGGGTCTACGGGTCCGAGGCGAGGACCGAAGGGTTCTCGGGATACCTGGTCGAGCTCCTCGTGCTCCGGTTCGGCTCGCTCCGAGCGCTCCTCTCGGCCGCCCGGAGCTGGCGCCTACCGGTGCGACTCGCGGAACCCGGAAAGGAACCGCCCCGCCTCCCGGCGGAGGTCGCGCTGATCCTCGCCGACCCCGTGGATCCCCACCGCAACGTCGCGAGCGCGCTCTCGCGAAGGAACCTCGCGCTCGTGATCCTGAGCGCGGCCGCCTACCTCGACCGGCCGAGCGGCGATTGGTTCGAGCCGCGCGTCCCGGCCCCGATGCCGCGGAACGACGCGCTGGCCCGGATTGCGGAACGCGCGAGCCACGTCACGGTCGTCGTTCTTCCCCGGCCGGACCTCGTGGACGACACGCTCTACCCCCAGCTGCGCAAGGCCGAACGGGCGATCGCGGACGAGCTCGCCCGCTCCGGCTTCGAGCTGCTCGGTTCGGCGAGCGTCGCCGGACGCGACCGGGTGATCGTCGCGCTCGAGGTCGCGCACGCCCGACGATCCACCGTCCGAACTCAGGACGGCCCACCCCCCGGTCTCGATCGTGTCGGGCACTTCCTCGGTAAGTGGACCGCGTCGGACGCGCCCGTCCTCCAGGGCCCGTATGTCCGGCCCGACGGAAGCCTCGCGGTCGAGAGCCGACGGGCCGAGCGGGAAGCCGAGGCGGTCGTCCGTGGTTTCCTGCCGCGACTCGCGCTCGGAAAGGACCTGACGCCGCGCGACCCGACGACGGTCGAAGTATCCGCTCTCTCCGGCGCTCCCGAGTCCCCGGCGCTCGAGGAAGCGCTCCGCGACCTCCTGGGAAAGCGGCTGCCGTGGCTCGACCGGACCTAGTGGATCGCCGGTGCGACGTTGAGCAAGAGGAACCAGAGCCCGAACCAGCCGAAGAACTCCATCGCGAGTAGCCCCGCCCAGTCTCCCTTCGTGTAGAGCCCGGAACGGGAGACGACCCGCTGGAGGAGGAACGGACTGAGGATGAGGGTCACGATCCCGATCCCGAGCGGGACCCACACGGACGTCCCCGCGGTCGAGATCGCCCACGAGAGGAGTCCGAGGCCGAGCGTGATCACCCCGATGACGGCTAGGCCGCGACCGAGCTCGAACTCCTTCACCGCGAACGCGTCCTCGTCGAAGTGCGGGAACTCGAACGCGGCGGCGGCCTCCTCCTCGGGCTTGCGACGGACCTTCTTCGCCACGGCTAGGCCCCCTGCGCGGCGCGCGCGCGACGGAAGAGCTCCTCGGCGTGGTAGGAGCTTCGGACGAGCGGCCCCGCCTCGACCCCGGCGAAGCCGAGGTGGCCCGCAGTCGTCTTCCACCGCTCGAACTCCTCGGGCGGGACGTAGCGGCGCACGGGCGCGTGCGTCGCGCTCGGACGGAGGTACTGACCGAGCGTCAGGAGGTCGACTCCGGACCGGCGGAGGTCGGCGAACGCGGTCGTGAGCTCCGCGTCCTCCTCGCCGAGGCCGAGCATGATCGAGCTCTTCGTCACGAGGCCCGGACGGCCGAGCTCGCGGGCCCGGGCGAGCACTTTCAGGGACCGGTCGTAACCGGCCCGGCGGTCACGGACCGCCGGGGAGAGCGAGCGGACCGTCTCGAGGTTGTGGGCGAGAACGTCCGGCGGCTCCTCGAGGAGCGTCGCGAGCGCCCCGTCGCTTCCGGCGAGGTCGCCGATGAGGAGCTCGACCAGAGTCGTCGGGGAACGTTCGCGGAGGCGGCGCACGGTCTCCGAAAGGATCGCCGCGCCCCCGTCGGCGAGGTCGTCGCGGCAGACCTGAGTGAGCACGACGTACCGCAGCCCCCAGCTCGCCACGGCCTCCGCCACGCGTTCCGGTTCCGTTCGGTCGACGGCGCCGTTCGGCCAGTGGGTCGTCACGGCGCAGAACGCGCACCGTCGGGTGCAGTCGGTCCCGAGCAGCATGAGGGTCGCGGCGCCCGCCGACCAGCATTCGGAGAGGTTCGGACATCGCGCCTCGCGACAGACCGTGCCGAGGGCGAGTCGGTCCAACAGCCCCCGGACCTCCGCGTAGACCGGGCCGCTCGGCGGGCGGGTCCGGATCCAGTCGGGCAGCCCGTGCGCGGGCGATGCCGGCCGGAGCGGCACGACCGAGCTCGCCACGGCCATCCGACCCGGGCGCTCGTTTTAGGCTTTGCGAGAGCGCGCGCCGCCGGTGCGCTCCTCGAGCAGCGTCGTGAGGAGGCTCGCCGGGAGCTCGTCCATCCCGACCTGGCTCGACTCCCCGGAGGCGCCCGGGTCGAGCGTCACGAGCCCGTCGCGCTCGAGCTCCTTCAGCGTGCGCCAGAACGTCGTTCGGCTCATCGGAGGCGCCCCGAGCTCCTCGACCAGCGCGGCGTGGTTCGCCCGGAGCTTCTGGCTCGGGACCGCCACGCCCCGCCGCTTCAACGAGCGCGAGAGCGCGAGGAGGACCCCGAGCTGGTTGACGCTGAGCGACTCGAGGTGGGACTCCGCCATCGTTGGGAGCAAGGAGCCTTTCGCCCGGCGCACGTGCTCGGCGAGGACGGAGTCGGCGCCGACGTCCTCGGCAGCGTGCGCGGCTCCTCCGAGGATCTCGATCGCGAACCGTGCGTCGCCGTTCGGCGCCGCGATCCGCGCGATCTGCTCGAGGACGTCCCGATCGACGCTCCCGGGTCGCAGCGCGATCCGCGCCCGTTCCTCCAGGATGTCGGCGAGCGCCTCTCGGTCGTACGGTGACAGGGCGAGGCGGTGGGTCACGCCGAAGCTCGAGCGGCTGGCCGCGTCGAGGAATGGGAACAGGTCCTCGGACGCGACCAGCACGAGCGAGATCGACCCCAGTTCGACCTCGTGCGAGCGCGAGAGGAGGTAGACGAGCTTCGTCTCCTGCTTGACGAGCGCGGACGCCTCGTCGAGAAGGATCACGAGGTGCTGGGGGGTCCGACGGATGCCCTGCTCGAACACGTCGAGCATCTCCGAGAGGCTGTATCCCCGGTCGGGGAGC
Source organism: Thermoplasmata archaeon (assembly GCA_030037855.1). GTDB lineage: Archaea > Thermoplasmatota > Thermoplasmata > Lutacidiplasmatales > UBA184 > Lutacidiplasma. Next base: position 14,134 of record JASHPY010000102.1, read on the forward strand.
GAGACCTTCACGCTGCGGAGGAGGTCGAGCATGACCGTGCGGTCGCTCGCCCGCCGCCAGCAGTTCACGTAGGTGACGCGGACCGGGAGGTCCCGCAGCCGTCCCGCGCGCTCGAGGTCGGCGCCGAGGCGGCGCACGAGCGCCGTCTTGCCGCTCCCGACGCCCCCGGTCACGAGGCAGTGGTACGGGATCCCCTTCGCGAGCGCCTCGCGAAAGCGCTTCGTGAGGAGCGCGAGCTCGGTCTCGCGGTGCACGAGTCGCGGGGGAACGTACGACGGGTCGAGCGTCTCCTCGTTGGCCAGGATCCGGGCGGACGGGCTCATGGGGGTCGGACGGGGACGAGGCCCGGTGATATCACGTTCGCTGTCGGCGCGGTACCGGGCCGAGCCATCGCTCGAGCGGTCCCACGACGTCTCGGACGGAAACCGTCGTGGGCTCGTGCGCGTCGAGCACGATCCAGCCGGGCGCGGTCGCGAGCCGGCGGTAGGCGCCCGCCACTCGTCGAAGGATCGCCGCGCGCTCGAGCGGTTCGTGTCCCCGCGCGCGCCCTCGGACCCGCCGCATCGCGTCGCTCGGGGGCAGGTCGAGGAGGATCACGCGATCGGGTCGGACGGTGGCGATGCGCTGGAGCCGAGCGAGGCGTCGCTGCCGTGCGGGCGCGAGCGCGCTTCCCTGGTAGGCGAGCGTGGAGTAGAACGACCGGTCGGACAGGACGACGTCGTGCGAGCGGAGGTCCTTCTCGAGGCTCGAGCGAGCGATCCACCGGTCGAGCGTGAAGTAGACCCCGCCGACCCAAGCGTCCTCGCGGCTCGCGGCCTGGGCGAGCGCACCGAGCGTCCGGTCCGCCGGCTCCCGGCGGAGCGCCACCCTCCATCCCTTCCGACGGAGTCGGGCGCCGAGCGCGCGAACGAACGTCGACTTTCCCGAACCGTCGATGCCTTCGACCGCGATCAGGCGTCCCCGGGTCCGGGTCCGCGCGGTCATGGGCCGGACGCCTCCGGGGGTCGAAGCTCGAGCCCGTACACCCGGGCGACCGACTCGACGAATGGGACGACGAGCCGCGCCGTCGCCTCGGGACCTTGTTCTGCGATCGCGAGCGCCCGACGGGGTACGGTTCCGAGGTCGAGTACCGCGCCGGGCCGGGCCGGATCGTCGAGGAAGTCGGTCTCGAGGAACCACGGGCCCGGATCCTCCCTCACTTCACGCACCAGCTCCCGACGTGCGAGGTAGGACGGAACGACCCCGGCCCGCTCGGTCGCCGACACGCGCTCACGCGCATAGTGCTTTACCACGCGCTCGGCCGGGACGCCCGCGGCCCGTGCGAGGCCGGCGAGCTCCCGGAACCCCTCCTCGTCGAGCTCGCCCGAGTGGATGACGAGGGGACAGTCGACGTCGTGCGCGACGCTGAACGCGTGGCGGAGCGCGCGGTCGACGAGCGGCGCGAGGTCGTCGGAGATCGGGAAATGGGGCCGCCCGACCTCGCCGAGGGCGACCGCCCGCTTCTCCCGGACCCAGGTCCCCGCGAGGTCGAGCGCTCGCACCTGGAGGTCGGTCGCCGCCGCCCCACCGATCTCGGCCGCCGCGTGGACGAGGTCGATCGGGTACGGCGCGACGACCGGGAAGACCACGACCCCCGTCTCCTCCCGGACCCGGCGGGCGAGCTGCTCCGTGGTCTCGAACTGTGCCCGATAGTCGTCGAGCGAACGGGGCACCTTCGGCGTGTAGTTCTGGGTCGCGAGGAAGAGGTGGGTGCCCCCGAGCGCGCGGAACCGCCGAGCGGCCGTCACTCCCTCCCCCGACGGAGAGAGGTGACAGTGGTGGTCGACGATCGGCAGGTCCCGCGGCAGCGGCACGCGGGCCGTCCCGGACTCCGGATCAGCGCAGGAGGCCCGCGCCCTGGAGCTCCTTCGTGATCTTCTTGACGGCGACCTCGACGTCGGACGGCTTGCGCGCGCCCGTGCAGACGAGTTTGCCGCTGCCGAAGAGCAGGACGACGACCTTCGGCTCGTCGATCCGACAGACGAGCCCCGGGAACTGCTCGGGCTCGTACTCGACCCGGTCGAGGCCGAGCGTCACCGCGATCGCGTTCAAGTTGATCTCGCTCTCGAGGTCCGAACTCGCGACGATGTTCTGGACCTCGATCTTCGGCTTCATGTTGATCTTCTGGCCGCCCTTCTTGATCTGAGCGGCGACGGTGTGGATCGACTCCTCGACCTCGTGCATGCTCTTCGCGCCGGTGCAGACGACCTTCCCGGAGCGGAACAGGAGGATCGCGGTCTTCGGCTGCTTCAGCCGGTAGATGAGTCCCGGAAACTGCTCGGGCTCGTACTCGGCCCCGTCGAGCCCGAGGGCGATCGACTGCAGGTCGAGCTCATCTCCGAGGGAGGTCGACGCGACGACGTTCTCGATCCGAATTTTGACCAAAGGAATCCCCGGCGGCGGGACTATTTAAGGTGGTATTTAAACTGCTCGCCTGCGGAAGGAGGCGGTCTCCCCGAGAATCCGCGCGAGCCGACGTCGTCGCGGGCTAACCCTCCCGGCGGCTCGCGTCGGCGTCCGCGCCGCGGTGCCGGGAGGGGTCGGGGGCGAACGCCGGCCCCCCGAGCGGGTCCTCGGT
>JASHPY010000103.1 GCA_030037855.1 Thermoplasmata archaeon
CCGACGACCGATCGGCCGCGCGAGGAGCCGGACCTCTCGGTCTACCAGGCCGTCGGCGAGGGGTTCCTGTTCCACCGCGGCACGACCGAGCCGGTCGTGATCGTCGCCGCCGACCAGTGGGACAGCGCGACCGACGCGATCGTCGAGCTCCTGCGCGTCCTCCCGACGTCGCTCGTGGCGCTCGGCGCGTTCCTGGTATTCCCGTACTTCCTCCCGGAGGGGAAGGTCAATCTCCACGAGTTCTCCGAGCAGATCCCGCTCGCCCTCGCCGTGATGCGCGTCGCCGAGCGCGAGGCGATGGGCGACCGTCACGCGAAGCGGCTCCAGAGCTGGGAGGAGGCGCCGGTGTCGCTGCGCGACCTCACGAAGGCGCCGAGCGCGCGCACGAAGGAGACGCTGCCGCTCGTGCTCCAGTACGTCCGCGAGCACGCGGACGAGAAGATCCGCGAGGTCAGTCGCCGGGTCGACCTTGTCGAGTCGGCGCGCCTCCGGACCCACCTCGAGGATGCCGAACACCAGGGCGGGAAGGACCGCCGCAAGGAGATGTGGCGGATCGGCACCGCGATGGAGAGCGCGGCGCTCCTGCTCGCCCGCCCGCGCGGCCGGCAGATCCCGATGACCGGCGAGGCGGCGAAGCGGGCGAGCCAGTATCTTCAGGCGCACCCCGAGCCCGAGGCCGCGCCGCCCGCCCCGGCCTCGCTCGCCGCGGCGGAGCCGATGGCGGTGGCCGGAGTGAGCCAGGTGCCGCCGTGGCTGCAGCGCCCGCCCGAGGTCACGCTCCCGCCACCGGGACCCCTCGCGGTTCCGGTCTCGGTCAGCGACGATCCGTCCACGCTCCCCGCGGGGGCGACCGCCCCGGCCCCGATCCTGCCGCCCGACGCGGCGACGCCGCGCGCGCCCCCGATCGGGGGCATCGCGCCGGCGGCCGTGGGGACGTCGCCGGAGGGCGACGCCCGGACCCGCGCGTACGTCGACCAGCGGATCCAGGAAGTGACCGCGCGGATCCCGCCCGCGGCCGACCCGAAGCTCCTCGACAGCCGCATCTCGGCGGCGACGCTCGACGCCGAGTCCCGCACGAACACCGCGGTCGATCGCAAGCTCCGGGAGGCGAGCGAAGCGCAGCACCGGGCGCTCACGGGCGTCCACACCGATCTCAGCTCCCGCCTTGCGGCCGTCGAGGCCCGGCCGGTGCTCCCTCCGCACGCGCTCCAGGACGAGGTCGCGCGCCAACTCCGCGAGGTCGTCGACCCGAAGCTCGGCGAGCTGTTCGAGAAGGCCCGGTCCGCGATCCAGTCGTCGGTCGACGGCGCCTCGGCGCAGCTCCGGGCCGAGGTCGCCGACTCGATGGAGGAGTTCCGGAGCCGGGGAACGAAATCCGAGGAGGAGCTGCGCGCGGCGCTCATCGCCCAGCTCGACCTCGAGCTCCGCGAAGCGAAGGAGCAGGGCTCGGCGCTCCGCGAGGAGATCGAGGCCCGGGTCCGGGAGATCCTCCAGGACCGGCTCGCCGAGACCGACCAGCGCCGGGCCCGCGAGGTCCGGGAGCTCGAGTCGAAGCTCGGCCTCCTGATCGACGGCCGGGCGAAGGACCTCGAGTCGCGCCTGAGCCTCGTCACGAAGGACCAGCGCGACGCGCTCTCGAAGGTCGGCCAGCAGGAGCTCGCCCAGCTCGAGCGACGGCTCGAGGTCGCGCACGAGGCGCGCCTTGCGACCGCGGTCGAGTCGCAGACGCAGGCGCTCGCGGGGCTCCAGGTCCGACTCCAGTCGTACTTCGACCAGCGGATGCGGGAGGACCAGGAGCGCGAGCGCGACAAGTACGTCGAGCTCCTCGCGCGGCTCAAGGCCGAGGTCGACCAGGGCCTCGCGCACACGATCGGCTCGGCCGAGTTCGACCGCGCGGTGCTCGAGCGGGTCACGCGCGGGATCGAGACCGCGCGCGGGGCCGAGCGCAAGGTGTTCGACGCCCGCGTCGCCGAGGTCGCGAAGCGACTCGAGACCCAGAACGAATCGAGCGCGAGCCGCCTCGCCCAGGTCGAGACCCGGCTGCGCGCCCGGGAGAGCGCGATCCAGGAGGTCGAGCAGAACATCCGCCGCGACGTGGAGGAGCTCGACCGGCGCCTCCAGGTGATGGCCGACCGGATGGTCCCGCTCGTGCGCAACACGTGGCTCAAGGTCGACGAGATCACGCGCTCCGGCGGCCCGTCGGCCGCCGCGGACGCCCGCCTGAAGGACTTCCGTCGGGAGTTCTCCCGCGAGCTCCGGCGGCTCGAGGGCGAGATGCTGGAGCAGACGACCGAGCTTCGGGATCGGATGGAGGGCGCGATCGCCCACCAGGGCCGGATCTGGCTCAACTTCGTCCGTCAGATGGCGATCGCCGAGGACGTCGACGCCCCGCCGACCGACGCCGCGGCCCGCTCGCTCCGCCGCGCCTCGCGCGCCGCGGTGAGCGCGCCCCCGCCCGACTCGGTCGTGCCCCCGCTTCGGCCGCGCCCGACGTTCGACCCCCTCGAGGACGACCCCGTGAACCCGATGGACCCCCGCGGCACCGGCGGCGAGACCGAGCCGCTCGAGCGGCGCCGGGCCCGCCGGGCGACCTGACGGGACCCCGCCCGCGAACGCTTTACCTCCGGGACCGCCTCGCGAGGCGCCCGTGCCCGACGATCACCGACACTGCAAGGTCTGCGGCAAGGTCTGCGCTCCGGGGGAGGAGACGTGCAGCAAGGCCTGTCGCGAGCGGCGCGAGCGGTCGCTGCAGAGCCGCCGGAATTACACCTACCTCCTCTACGGGATGATCGTCTTCCTCGCGATCGTGCTGTTCCTGACGCTGCACTGACGGAGGCCGAACGGTGCCGCGGTACGGGCGGGTCGTCCTCGGCGGCACGTTCGACCGGCTCCACGTCGGGCACGAGGCGCTCCTCGCGCGGGCGTTCCGCGCGGGCCGGACGGTCGCGATCGGTCTCACGACCGACGGCTACCTCGACCGCCATCCCAAGCCCGGCGCGCGCAGGATCGCCCCGTTCCGAGCGCGTCGCGCGGCGCTCGCCCGCTGGCTCCGCTCCCGCTACCCCGCGCGCCGCTGGACGATCGCGCCGCTCGAGAACCCGTTCGGCCGCTCGGTCGAGGACGGAGTGGACGCCCTCGTGATCTCGGCCGACACGCTCGCGGGGGGTCGCGCGGTGAACCGCGAACGACGCCGGCTCGGACGCCGGGCGGTGCCGCTCCTCGTCGTCCCGATCGTCCTCGCGGACGACCTCGGGCCCGTCAGCTCCCGGCGAATCCGGGCGGGGGAGATCGACCGGGTCGGACGCAGGGTCAATTCGATCCGGATCGGCCTCGCCGTAGAGTCGGCGCCGGATCGTCGGGCGGTGATCGCCGGGATCGACCGTCGGTTCACCCGCGCGCAGGTCCGGTCGGTCGGATCGCGGACGGGCGGCCGCGAGAGCGCGCAAACGGCGGCGCGGCGCGCTGCCGAGGGCTCCGAGCTCGGTCTCGGCGTCACGGGTCGCGGCCGCGCCGCTCGACGGATCGTGGTGGCGACGCGGACGTTCACGCTGCCCCCCCTGCGCGTCGAGCGGGCGACGCCGCAACGCCTCGCCTCGGCCGTCGCGAGCGCCTTCGGGCCGGCGGCGGGAACGAACGGATTTAAGCAGGGCCGCCGCTAGGAGCCCCGATGGAAACGTACCTGCGCATCACGTTCGATAGCGAGGGGGCGAAGCCGTCCGAGATCGCCGACCGGCTGCGATCCTCGGGCTTCCAGCCGACCCAGGGGAACTACGACTTCGTCTACGACTGGCAGGGCGCCGCGGACCGCGAGCAGATCCTCGACCTGTCGGACGAGATCTCGCGCCGGCTGCGCGGCTACCGCGTCCGGATCGAGATCGAGACCGTCTAACTCCGCACCGGCGGCGCGCGTCCCCGGAGAGCTTTTTATCGAGCCCCGGGTTCGACCGACCGCCGTGCAAAAGTATCCCGTGCGCCCGAGCCACCGGCGGAACCTCGAACCCGCGGCGCTCGCCGCGATCACCCGCTCGCACTTCGACGACACCGCGATCGACGGCACGGCGGTCACGGCCCGGTGGGGCGCGATCGAGCGGCTCTCGGCCCGCCCGGACGGTCGGGAGCTCGCGATCGACCTCACGATGAACCCGAAGGTGCCGGAGGGGGTCGCCGCGGAGACGATCGCCCGGTACAACCGATTCCTCGAGGAAGCGACCGGGTACGGGGCGAAGGAGCGCGCGCGTCGCCTCCGCAAGGCCGTGACCGCGGGTTCCGGGGACTGACGGATGGCGTCGCGCGGCGCCGGTCCGCTACCGTCGTCCGGCGCGGCGACCGGCTCGAGCGAGCTCGACCGGCTGCGAACGATCGTCAGCGCCTATTTCCCGGTCTACGAGACGCGGCTCGGACCGCAGTCGGTGCTCCTCGCGGTCCACACCGACCCCGCGACGCTCGAAGGGAAGTTCGACGCCCTGCGGCGCCAGCTCTGGCCGCTCCAGTACGTCCCGCTCCTCCGGCGACAGTCCGGGGAGGAGTTCATCGAGGTCGTGCGCCGGCCGCCCGCGTCGAAGTCCCGGATCTGGGTGAACCTGATCCTGCTCGCCGCCACGATCGCCTCGACCGCGTTCGCCGGCGCGATCATCTGGGTCTCGTACGTCGGCGGCACCGCGCTCGGCTGGTCGGACCTCGCGTACGGGGCGCTCTACTTCGGCCTCCCCGTGATGCTGATCCTCGCCTGCCACGAGCTGGCGCATTACGTGGTCGCGCGACGGCACCACGTGGAGGCGTCCCTCCCGTATTTCCTCCCGGTGCCTCCGCCGTTCCCGTTCGGGACGTTCGGCGCGTTCATCAGCATCCGCGAGCCGTTCCCCGACAAGAAGACCCTCTTCGACGTCGGCGCGGCGGGGCCGCTCGCGGGCTTCGTGGTCTCGATCCCGATCGCGGTCGCGGGGCTGTACCTGAGCGGACACTCGCCGGTGCTGCCGCTCACGTACTGCGGGCCGTCCTACCTCGGGATCAGCTACGCGAACCTCCTCATCGGCGAGGGCGCGTTCTGGTACGTCCTGACGCTGTTCTTCCCGCCGTCGATCGTGAGCCTGTCGCCGCTCGCGCTCGCGGGATGGGTCGGGGTGCTCGTGACCGCGATCAACCTCCTGCCCGCCGGCCAGCTCGACGGAGGTCACGTGTTCCGCGCGCTGCTCGGGGACCGGTCGCGCTACCTCAGCTACGCGATCGTGTTCCTCCTCCTCACGATCGGCCTCCTGTTCTACTACGGCTGGATCCTCTTCGCGATCCTGATCCTCGTCCTCGGCGCGCGCCACCCGCCGCCGCTCAACGACGCGTCGCCGCTCGACGTGAAACGGTACGTGATCGGCGCGTGCGTCGCCGGGATCCTGTTCAGCGGCATGGTCCTGACCCCGCTCGCGACGCCGCCCGGGGACATCGGGGTCGGTTCGGCGGAGAGCCAGCTGATCACGCCCCCGCCCGGGGCTGCGATCGCGGCGAACCTCACGATCGTCGTCCAGAACCAGGACCCCGTGGCCCACGGCTTCCTGTTCAGCTATTCCGTGACGAACGTTTCGGTGGGGAATCGGAGCTCGTCGACGTTCCTGACCGGCGCCGCCCTGACTTCGTGGGCGAACAACTCGAGCTGGGTGTTCTACGTGCCGGGCGGCGGGACCGTCACCGGTACCGGGGCCTCGTTCTCGCTCTCGAGCGCGAACTTCGTCACGCTGAACGCGAGCCAGACCGCGACGATCGTGCTGACGTTCTCGAACACCGGGTCCGCGTTCGAGACGGAGATCGCCGGGTCGACCGACGAGCTGTGCGCGGTCTCGGGCGGCGGAACGGCCAGCTGGACTTTCACGACCGCGTGGTCGTGACGTCGGCGCGCTCGTACACCCGGAATTCCCGCGTCAGGCTGCGATGCACCCGGATCGGGACCCGGACGACCTCGGTCCACTCGCGCCCGGGCGCGTCGGTCGGGCCCGACACCACGACCACCAGCCGACCGCCCGGCCGCACCCGGGCCGCCCAGCGGGGCAGCACGCGAGCGACGACCGCCCCACTCCCCTCGCCGCCGGTGCTGGAGGCGCGTCCGTACGGCGGGTCGGTGAGGACCGCGTCGAAGTCGTTCGCCTCGCCGGAGAACTCGACGGTCCCGGCGTCCCCCACGAGGAGCTCCTGCGCCCCCACGCCGAGGTGCGCGAGGTTGCGCAGCGCGCCGCGTACCATCTCGGGGTCTCGGTCGATGCCGAAGATCCGCGCTCCGAGGAGCCCGGCCTCGGCGAGCAGCGCACCGGTGCCGACGAACGGGTCGATCACGCGGTCGCCCGGGCGGACGCGGGCGAGGTTCGCCGCGGCCCGAGCGAGCCGGGGCGGCAGGCTCACGGGGCGCTGAAACGGAAGCGTCGGCATCCGGCGAGCCGCGGCCGCACGCCGATCGACCGCCGCGACCTCCTCGAACAGCTCCTCGGCGCCTTCGCCGCTCGAGTGGATCCAGAACCGCCGGTCCGGCGCGTCCAGCTCGACCCGGCCCCCCGCGGCGGCGAACGCCCGCCCTGCCCGAAGCACGGCCGGGTCGTGGGTGCCCGACGAAGGGCGGCCGATCCGGCGGACCGACGCCGAGCCGACGTCCGTGGCAGCGCGCCGGAGCCACGGCTCGATCTCGGACCCGGAGGCGCGTCGCACGAGGCATCGACGCGCGAGAGCGAGCCGGCCCGCGAGCGCCGCCGCCGACGCTTCGTCGGGAAGGTCGACCGCGACGGTCCCGCTCGGTCCGGCGCCGTCGCTCGCCCGCCGGCCCCCGAGCGCCTCGGCCGCGGCGGCGACCTCGGCGGCCGCGAGCGCGACGCTCTCGCCCGAGACCTCGACGTAGACCCTCGTCATCCCTCCCGGCCGGCCGCCCACTCGCGGGCCCGATGGCGGACCTCCTTCGTGTGCGTTCCTTCCCAATAACGGTGGCCGCACTCGCCGCACCGGTAGAGCGGGAGTCCGCGGTCGACCCGGTCCCACGGGACGCCTTCCGCCCGCTCCGCGGCGGCCGGCGGGTCCTCGCGGTGGAGTGTTCCGTTGCACCGAGTGCATCGGTCGAATCGGACGTCGGTCGGAAGGTCGGGGAGCGCGGCCCGCACCGCCCGGAACTGATCCTCGAGGCGAGGGCTCGTGAGGAGGACGGAGCCCGCGGCGCGGCGCGCGAGCGCCCGGTCGCGGGTCACCAGGACCCGCTGCTCGGTCGCCGCACATCGGGCGATCGCCTCGTCCGACCAGCCGCGGGCGTACACCGTGTCGCAGCCGAGCATGCGGAGGTAGCGGGCCAGTCGCCCGACCATCTCGTCGGCGAGGAGCCGCGGTGACGCCACGTCCCGAACCCGCTGCGCCGCAGGTGCGCTTCGCGTAATATACGGGACGGACCCTCGGACGGACGCGGGGACCGGTCGATGCGGCTGTTCGGCACGAACGGGATCCGCGAGGTCGTCGGCGAGACGATGACCGCGACGTTCGTCACGCGCGTCGCGACCGCGATCGCCGCGGTCACTCCGGTGGGACGACCGATCGCCGTCGGGTGGGACGGCCGTACCTCGAGCCCGGCCTTCGCGCGGATCGTCAGCGCGACCCTCGCGGCCGGGGGCCACGACGTGGTCGAGCTCGGGCTCCTCCCGACGCCGGCGATCCAGTACAACGTGCCGCGGCTCGGGGCGCAGCTCGCGGTGATCGTGACCGCGTCGCACAACCCGCCCGAGTTCAACGGGCTCAAGTGCATCGCCGCCGACGGGCTCGAGGTCACTCGAGCGACCGAGGCGTCGATCGAGGCCGCGGTCGCGGCCGGTCGCGCCGCCGTGGCCCCGTTCGACCGGATCGGCGAAATCTCGGCGCGCACGGACGGCGGCCGCCACTACGTCGACGGGATCCTCGCGCAGGTCGAGGTCGACCGCGTGCGCGCGCGCCGGTGGACGGTCGTTCTCGACTGCGGGAACGGGGCGTCGATCCCGACGAGCCCCGGACTCCTCCGCCGCCTGGGATGCCGGGTCGTGTCGCTGAACGGACACGTCGACGGCACGTTCCCCGGGCATCTCTCCGAGCCGACGATCGAGAACCTCGCCGACCTGCGCCAGATGGTGCCGGCCGTCGGGGCCGACCTCGGCATCGCGCACGACGGCGATGCCGACCGCGCGGTGTTCGTCGACGCGTCGGGTCGGTTCGTTCCGGGGGAGGAGATCCTCACGCTGCTCGCGCAGGACGCGGTCCAGCGGCATCCGGGCGGCGTGGTCGTCACGCCGGTCACGGCGTCGCAGAGCGTGGAGGACGCGGTGACCGCGGCGGGCGGCTCGGTCGTGTACACCCGCGTCGGATCCCCGACCGTGACGCACGAGATCCAGGCCCGGCACGCGGTCTTTGGAGGGGAGGAGAACGGCGGCCTGATCTTCCCGTCGTTCCAGCTCGCCCGGGACGGCGGCATGACGGCCGCGGCGGTCCTCGACCTCTTGGCCCGCCGAGGGGTGGGCCTCGCCGACGCACTGACCGGGCTCCCCCGGTACACCCTGCTGAAGGAAAAAGCGCCCTGTCCGGTCGCCCAGCGGGAGGCGGTCCTCGCGAGGCTCTCCGAGGCGATGTCGCGGGAGAGCGACCGGGTCGTCACGATCGACGGCGTGAAGGCCTACCGCGACGGCGGCTGGGTCCTCGTTCGCCCGTCGGGAACGGAGCCGCTGTTCCGGGTCTTCGCCGAGTCGAAGGACCCGGCGCGCGCGCGCGCCCTCGCGGACGCGGGGCTCACGGCCGTTCGCGACGCGATCCGAGCGGTCTCCTGACGTACCGGGTCCCCGCCGAGTGCGCCGTTGTCTTCCCGGCGGGGGTCAGTGAATCCACGGGCCGAGCAGGAGCACGCCGAACAGGAGCAGCACGAGCACCGCGACCGTCACCCACCCGATCGTCCGCTCGTGGACCCGGTGAAAGTAGTAGGCGCCCGCGGCGACCCGAACGATCGGCGTCGCGATCAGCACGAACACGCCGAGCGCGAGGTACGCCTCCGGCGCACCGACGGCGAGCCCGTGCGCGAGACCTCCGAGCGTGAGATACGGCGCGATCGGATTGAGCGATATCGCGCCCGCGGAGGTCGCGCCCGGATGCTCGAGAAGGTACGCGGCGAGCGCCGCGACCAGCAGCGAGACCGCGATCAATAGCCCGCCCCGAAGCACCCACGACGTCCGACGATAGGCCTCGTCCGGAAGCGGATGGGCCGGCGGGCGACGCCCCGCCACGGTAGACGCGGTCACGGCAGACCGAACCCCCGCAGGATCGTCTCGATGGCGAGCGCGACCACGACCGGGAGGAACAGGAACCGGACGGTGCGGTTCCGGAGCCCCGGAAGCAGTCGGCTGCCGAGGTAAGCTCCGGCCACGGTTCCCGCGGCGACCGGCGCGGCGATCAACGGGTTGATGTAGCCGGCCGCGAGCAGCACTCCGGCCCCGGCGCACGCCGTCACCCCGATCATGAAGTTGCTGGTCGCGGTCGCGACCTTCATCGGGAGCCGCAGGTACCCTTCGAGGGCGAGGACCTTGAACACGCCGGCCCCGATCCCGAACATCCCCGAGACGACACCGGCCCCGAACATCACGCCGAGCGCGGGGTCGGTGTCGGCGGCCTGGTAGGCGACCGACCGGTCGGTGGCCGCGTCGTGGTACTCGCCCGACAGCCCGAGCGACTCGGAGCGCGCGTCGGGGACCACGCCGCTCGGGAGCTCCTCCCCGCGCCGGGCGATCGCACCGGGCACGATCGCGAGCAGCACGCATCCCAGCGCGATCAGGAGCGCCTGGTCGAGGCTGGCGTGCGTCAGCAGGACGGTCGCGACGGCGCCGACGAACGCACCCGGGACCGTCGCGATCTCGAGGAACATGCCGATCCTAAGGTCCGTGAGCCGGTCGCGGACGTACGCGGCCCCCGAGGTCGCCGACGTCGCGAGGATCGTGACGGAGCCGGTCCCCACCGCGATCGGGAACGGGACGCCGAAGAAGATCAGGAGCACCGGGATCACGACGACCCCGCCGCCGAGGCCGGTGAGCGAACCGACTAGGCCCGCCGCGACCGCGACCAGCGCGAGGGCGAGCACGAACAGGAAGAGTTCCACGTCGCGGGCACGAGCCGCGGCGAGGGAAAACGGATGCGGGGCGCCCCGCCCGCGGGCGGGCCGGCGAAACCTCAAACGGGAGGGGTCCGTGCGCGCGCGAGGAGCAGGCGGTGTCGGGCGAGCCCCGCGGCGATCGGATCGCGTTCGGCGGCCCCGGGATCGCGCCGCGCTGGTCCCACAGCAACAAGGACGGGGTCGGGACCGCGTACTCCGCGGACTCGCGCCTCTGGTACACGCTCTGGCGCGGGATCGTGACCGAGGTCTACTACCCGACGATCGATCGGCCGCAGCTGCGCGACATGGAGTTCCTCCTCACGGACGGGGAGACGTTCTTCCACGAGGAGAAGCGAGCGCTCAGCGCGACCACCGACCGCCCGAACGACCACGCGCTCGGCTACCGGATCCGGTCCGAGGAGCCCGAGGGGCGCTACCGGATCCAGAAGTCGGTCATCGGGGACCCGCACCTCCCGTGCCTCCTCGAGCACGTCCGCGTCGAGGCCAACGGGCCGCCGGTCTCCGAGCGGCTCCGCCTCTACCTGCTCGCCGCCCCGCACCTTGACGTCGGCGGGTGGGGGAACTCGGCCAGCGTCGTCGAGGTGCTGAATCGCCCGATCCTCGTCGCCCAGCGCGGGGGCGTCGCGCTCGCGCTCGGCGCGACCGCGCCATTCGTCCGCGCGTCGGTCGGGTTCGTCGGCGCGAGCGACGGGTGGACCGACGTCGCCGCGCACCTCGGGATGACCTACGAGTTCGACCAGGCACCGAACGGGAACGTCGCGCTGATCGGCGAACTCCCGGTCCGGACCGCACCGGAGTTCACGGTCGGCCTCGCGTTCGGGGAGACGATCCCCGCCGCGATCACGACCCTGTTCCAGTCGCTCTCGACCCCGTTCGACGTCCACTACCGCCGGTTCGTCGAGCAGTGGGGTCGCACGTCCGCCCACCAGCTCCCGATCGCGGAGTCGCAGGGGGACGGCGGGCGGCTCTATCGGGCGAGCCGCTCGATCCTCCTGGCCCACGAGGACAAGGTCTACCCGGGGGCGTTCATCGCCTCCCTCTCCATCCCGTGGGGTGCGAGCAAGGGCGACGAGGACCGCGGCGGCTACCACCTCGTCTGGACGCGCGACCTCTACCACGTCGCGAACGCCCTCAGCGCGTCCGGTTCGGCCGACGCGCCGCTCCGCGCGCTCGTCTACCTCGCGACTCGGCAGCGGCCGGACGGCGGGTTCGCTCAGAACTTCTGGGTCGACGGGACCCCGTACTGGCAGGGGATGCAGCTCGACGAGGTCGCGTTCCCGGTCCTGCTCGCCCGGCGACTGCTCCACGGCCGCGCGCTCGCCGAGTTCGACCCGTACCCCATGATCCGCCGCGCGGTGCGGTTCTTGATCGAGCACAGCCCGATCACCCAGCAGGACCGATGGGAGGAGGTGAGCGGGTACTCGCCGGCGACGCTCGCGGTCGTGATCGCCGCGCTCACGTCGGGGGCGTCCGTCGCGCGCGAGCACGGCCGGCCCGCCGCGGCCGAGTTCGTGACGGAGTACGCGGACTTCCTCGAGAGCCACATCGAGCGCTGGTGCGTGACCGAGTCCGGCACCCTGGTGCCCGGCATCCCGCGCCATTACGTCCGGATCCGACCGGCCTCGGTCGACGAGCCGGTCCCGGACGAGGGCCCCGACCTCGGGACGATCCATTTGCCGAACCTCTCGCCCGACGAGCCGAACTCCTACCCGGCCGGGGAGATCGTCGACGGCGGGTTCCTCGGCCTCGTCCGCTTCGGCGTGCGCGCGGCCGATGACCCCCTGATCCGGGACTCGGTCCGCGTGATCGATCGGGTCCTGAAAGTGCGCACGCCGTACGGCCCGGTCTGGCGGAGGTACAACCACGATGGCTACGGCGACCGGGAGGACGGCGGGGCGTACGCCGACTGGGGCCAGGGCCGGGCGTGGCCGCTCCTGACCGGGGAGCGAGGCCACTACGAACTCGCGCTCGGACACGACCCCCTGCCGTACCTGCGCGCGCTCGAGAGTCTCGCGACGTCGACCGGGCTCCTCCCCGAACAGGTCTGGGACGAGGAGGACCGGCCGGCGCTCCACCTCGAGCTCGGCCGACCGACCGAATCCGCGACGCCCCTCGCGTGGGCGCACGCCGAGTACATCACGCTCCTCAGGTCGGTCGCGGACGGCGCCGTGTTCGACAGCGTACCCGAGGCGCGCGAGCGGTATGTGGAGCGCCGGATCCCTCGCCGGGCGTTCGAGGTATGGCGGTTCAACCGCCAGGTCCGGACCGTGCGCGCCGACGAAACGCTCCGGCTCATCGTCGACCGCCCGTTCCGTCTCCACGCCAGCGACGACGACTGGGCGAGCCCGGTCGACCTCGACGCGACCGAGACGACCCTCGACCTGTGGTACGTCGACCTGCTGCCGCTCGCCGCCGGCCGCTGCTGGAGGTTCACGTTCTACTGGCCGGCGGAGGACCGCTGGGAAGGCCGCGACTTCCGCGTCGACGCGGTCGACGCGCCGGCGGCCCGCCGGGACGCCCCCGTCAGTCGACCTTGAGCCACCGCGCCGAGACCGCCCACCCGACCACGACCGCGGCCGCGCCGAAGATCGCGAGGTAGGCGAGGTAGATCCACGTCACCGGCGTCCCGAGGACGAACGACCGGCCGAGGAGGGCGGAGAACGTGATCGGGTTCACGGACGAGATCGCCCGCATCCACGACGGGAAGTACTGGCCGCCGAACAGCGCCGTGCTCGCGAACATGAGCGGCATCGTGACGAAGTTCGACACGACGCCCGGCGTCTGCCAGTCGGTCGACGAGGCGGTGATCGCGAGGAAGACGCTCGAGAACCCGATCGCGAGGAGGAACAGCGCGCCGACCCACGCGGCCCACTCGACGGCCGAGAGGTGGAACGAGACGCCGAAGAGCGTCGCCGCGACGACCATGATCGGGAA
>JASHPY010000104.1 GCA_030037855.1 Thermoplasmata archaeon
AGCGCGGCGGAAGCCTCATCGGGGTTCGAGACCGTGAGGATTCCCGAGGCACCGGTCGTCGCGTCCCCTATCAGGATCGCCGCGGTCATAAGGGCCATCGTGAGCGTACCCACGAACACGATCGCGACGAGGTCTCGAGGGAGGCCGGATCGGCGCTCGGCCGTCCGCGAGACGACAACCATCAGCCCCAGGACCAGGCCCGCGCCGAGCAGAATTGCCACTTCGAGGCTGACCCAAGGGAAGGGAGAGAGCTTGGGTTTGAAGAGCACAAACGGGTTCAGCTCCATGCTTGAGTACCGATACGACAGCGTCGGCAACGTCTGACTCGGCGCGTAGGGCGGTTGACCGGCCGCGGTCAAGACGTGGCCGGGGTACGAGAACCAGACCGCGATGCCGACAAGACTTCGGGTAAGAAAGCCAGCGGAGATGGCCACCACCGTTAGCCACCGCGGAAACCATCGTGCAACGATCGAGCCGCGACCGAGTTGAAAGAACAGGATGTACGCCGCGAGGAGCAGCACCGCCGCGGCGCCGAGCATGAGACTGAGGCTGAATTCGATCCCGACGAGCGCGGCGAACGCGACCACCTCGCCCCAACGAGGGGGGGACGCCCGAGCGAACGTGACGATGAGTCCGATGAGCACTAGGAAGAGACCGAGGCCGAAAGCGAAATCGAACGAACCTCCGATCCAGAGGCGGGGCCAGTTCGCCACTAGGGCAAAGAAGGAGGCGCACAGGAGACCCGCCCAGGACGCCGAGACTCCCCGCACTCCCTGGGCGAGGCGGCTGCCGAGGCAGAATCCGGCCGGGGCGGACAGGGCGAGAAAAATCGGTGGAAGGTAAATCGGAGCCCAAACAATCGGCCAGCCGAAAAGCACCACCGGTGCGCTCATCCAGACGGGCGCACCCTGCGGGTAAGTCACCCCCACGGACGCGTACGGGCTGAGCGTCCAAGGAAGGGTATGGTTCCGTAGCAGCAGTAGGACGAACAACGAGTGAATGCTTCCGTCGAGCGTGTTGCCGATCACGAGCGGCACCGCGCCGGCGACTTCAACCGCGAGCAGCCCTACCGTGAGGGCCACGAGCAGTGCGCCCGGACTCGTACGGACGAACGCAAGTGCAGAGCGCGGGCCCGAGCCTCGCTCCCGATACACGAGCCAGCCGTATCCGGCCGCCCCTAGGGCCAGCACGCCGACGACGAGCCAAGACCCATAGATTGGGACGGGAACCGATGCGAGAATGAACAACAGCGCGCCCGCGACGTAGAATGAGAGGATCGTCCGTTCCACTGTTTGCAATGGAAGTGGTCGCCCGAGAAGTCGTTCCGCGAGCCGAAGGAGCAACGCTCCCGTCGGAACGAACGCAACGAGCAGCCCGATCAGTTCGAGCACCAGGAGCGGGATGGGGGGGGCAAGCGGTAGGTCGGAGGCAAGCACGATCGCGGAAGGGGACGGCCTCGTTAAGCCTTGACTTTGCGCGCGTCGAAAGCAATGCCGGGTCATCCGGCGGACATCCGCCGTTTCCGTCGGCTCCGGGAGGAAACTTCGTAACCCGGCCGGTCGTGCGGTCGACCGGTGGGGTTATACCCACTTCGTACGCTTAAGCGTGGAGACGATGATCAGCCAAGTGCCGGGAGGGCTGATGGCGGAGTCGATTAGCCCGCCCGTGAGCTATCCTTCGGTCGACGACGCTCCGGTCTCCCGGTCGGACCGCTATGACGGAACGGGTCCATTTTCCCGCCTCGTGATAGGGCCGGAGGACGTTCGAGCCGCGCCCCTAGGGGCGGCAGGCGCAACCGCGCGACTGAGCGTGGATCCGCGCGACGTGACCGTGCTTCTGGCCACAATCAACGAGCGGGCGAGCCTGCCCGGCCTCCTCGCGGAGATTGAGAGGTATTGCGGGTCGGGAGTGCAAATCGTCGTGATTGACGACGGGAGTTCGGACGGGACCCGTGAGTATCTCGAACAGATGGCGAACCTCAACGGCTCCCTTCGATACTTGTTCAATTCGGCTCCCCAGACGATCGTCGGAGCGCACATTCAGGGAATCACCAACTCGCGGACTCCCTACATCGTGATGATGGACTCGGACGGTCAGCATCCGCCCGAAACCATCCCGAAACTGCTCAGCGCCCTTAGCCGCGGGAAGGATGTCGCCGTGGCGACCCGGTTCGGCCCGGGTGGGAGCACCGGGGGTCGCTCGGCATTCCGAGGACTCGTATCGCACGTCGCGGCGGCGATGATCAAGGTCACGATCGGCAACACACGGTCGATCTCCGACCCGACCTCGGGATTCTTCGCAGTTCGCCGCAGTTCCCTCGTGCCGTTCACGCGTGACCTGCGGGGTTACGAGACCCTTGTTTTCGTTCTGGCTATGATGCGACGGCCCCGACTCTCGGAGGTGCCGTACGTGTTCCGGGAGAGACGCAACGGCGACAGCAAGGTCATCCGTGGCTTCTCATTCTTCCGCGTGTTCTTCACGCAGCTCGTGGCCGCGAAACGGACCGAACTGGATGCCCGTGGGCGGTCGACCGCACGGCCCCGCCCCCCCGCGGTGTCCGAAGGGAGTCCGGTCGCTCGGGGCCCTACTGTATTAGAAAGCGAGAGCTGAGAAGGGCCCGACGACCCGACTACGGTGGATCGACTCCCACCTTGACCAAGGCCGCGGCCACGCCGCGAATGTCGAAGCGCATCAGCTGAACCGGGTCGACGATCAGCGGAGAAGGCCCGGCGTCCATCACACTCCGCAAGGCATCCGCCAACTGTCGCGGGTCCGACGGAGGAACAATCCGACTCCGCGTGTCCCCCGCGAGGATCTCGCCGTGGGCGCCGGTACGGGTCGCGACGGTCGGCTTCGAGAGGCTCCTCGCAAGGACCGCGTTGAGGCCGTACCCCTCTTTGCGCGAGGGGATCAAGAACGCGTGGCACCTGGAGAGCAAGGCGAGCCGCTCCCAACCCGAGACCCTTCCCAGAATTACCACGCTTGAACCGAGTCCTGCCTCGCGGACCTGCCGAGCGAGCTGCGCGGTAAAGGGCGTAGATTCGCCGGCGAGGACGAGAGAAAGTGCGGGCCGGTCGGGGGCCAGGAGTCGAAGCGCTTCAATCGCGACATCAAACCCCTTCGCCTGATCGTTCCGTCCGATTGCGAGGGCGAACGGTTCGCGCACGCCCCGCGCCGCGAGCCACGCGTCCACCATCGACGACTGGGACTCGACCTCCGCCAGTTCGCGCGCGAGCTCGGCGGTGTCGAGCCCGAGACCTGACCGCAGAATGGTAGTCCCCTCGCCCGGACCGAAGTACTGGTGCCATTCGCGCTCCGTTTCATCGCTGAACAACACGACCCGAGCGGTGCGGCGACTTAGCCGCCGTCCGTAGCTCCGGTACAACCCCCGGGAAATGGCTCCGAGTACGCGTCGTTGGTCCGCCGACGGGATGCCGTATTGAAGCGAGACGACCCGCGCCGGATCCGTCGGTCGCCGGTGCCGGAGGAACTCCCGAGGCATCGTTTCGAGGAGCCCGTGTAGCACGACGAGATCGAAGTCCCGGCCGGTTTCCCGCACCAGTTCGAGGAACCGCCCGTGGCTCGAGTGCGTCATCGGGGCGAAGTAACGCGCCTCGTAGAGTCGCGCGGGAAGGGTCCAGAGGTCGAACACGACGACGCGGACCTGTCCGCGCGGTGGCACCTCTCTCGAGCGGCTCAGAGGACGGGAACAGGCGACGGTCACCTCGTGCCCGGCAGCGGTCCACGACTCGGCGAGTTGACGGAATATCTGCGGAGCGCCGCCCAGACCCCAGGGCGGATAGTCCGGGCAGACTTGGAGGATCCTCATGCGACGCGCTGCGCCTCGAAGAGGAATTCAGCGACGAGTCGCGCGGATCTCGTGAGCTTGTCCCGCATCGGAGTCCGAGACGCGTCCGGTGACTGTTCTCCGGTGAGTAGTGCTCGGAGTCGTTCCTCCACGGTTTCGGTGCTAACGAGGACCACGCAGGGCTTCGTCTCGGCCTTCTCGCGGTACTCCGGAAAGTCCGAGACCACGGTCGTGAGTTCGAAGCACGAAGAGATCTCCAGCACACCGGATTGACCGCCGCTCGCGCGATAGAGGAGCAAGAGCACATCGCTCTCGGTCATCAGGTCCGCGATGGCGGCTTCGGGGGTCGCGCCGGTTCGAGCCGATATGATCGTCCCGTACTCGACGCACAGTCGCTCCAGCGTCGCACGGTATTCCGGGAAGTGCGGATTGACGGCCCCACTCAACAGGAGACGGAACGCAACGCCCTGCCGACCGAGATCCCGGAGAACCCGTAGCGCCCCTTCGAGCTCCTTCTGTGGACCCCAGTATCCGTGCAGTAGAACCGTGGGTCGCTCGTGTGGGGGTCGTTTCGGACGGGGTACCAGCTCCGAGGCCTCGAGCCGGTTGAGTCGAATGGTCGGGATCGCCTCGAGGAACTCGTTCGCAAAAACGCGCACCCTCGCTCCGGGCGCGGTTTCGGCTAGCCGCTCCCGAAAACATCTCAAGAGAACGAACGTCGGAACGGACCGGAAGAGCGCACGCTCGAGACGACCCGCTACGGCGCCTCGAAAGCGATCAAAAAGCGAATTGTAACCTAGGAGCTCCGCGTCAGAGGTAAGCACCGAGCTGTGGTACACTACGACGGTCGGCTTTCTTCCCACGTACTTCGCGAGAAACGGAAGCATCAGCCCGAGAACGGCGCTCGCCGGCTTGTCTCCGAACGAGGTAGTGTTGGAGCTGAACACGAGCAGATCGCCCTTCCAGTCGCGGAGGGCTCGGAGCAGCCGGAGAAGCGAGCCCGGCCGCGTCACGTCGTAGACCGCGCGGAGTCGTACCTTGTTCGGGTAGGGCACCGGGTCGGTCGTCAGCCCGGCGTCGAGCGTCGGGCAAAAGACGTCTACCGTACTGACTTGGGGAAGTTCGGCTGCTGCGAGCACGAAGCCCGATCCCCACTGCCCGATGACGTAACGGCCTGCGAGACCACCTACGTATCCCACCCCGATTGGCCGCGTCGGTGGGGAGGGCGACTCGGTTGCGCTCTGCTGCACAGTACGCCTCTCCGTCAGTCGGCCACCGCAGTTAATGAACCCCCGCCTCGGAGGGAAACCCGGCCGGGGCGGGTCGTGCGACCGGAGCCTTAAGACGGCTCCCCGGCATGCGAAGACCGACGAGGGATGGGCGAGGACGCTCTGAGTTACCCATACAGCGAGGAGTTCACTTCGCAGGACCCCCAAGTCGTGGCGAGGTTCTACGACCACTTCTCGACCCCCGCAGAACTCTGTGACTGGCTCATCCATCGACCGAGCAGCACCCCCCGCCTCCGAGAGGTACCGGGAGCCGCCGACCTGATCGTCGTGATTCCGACCGCCAGCTACGACGGCCCTATGGCGCGGCGTTGCCGCGACACGACGTTCAAGGGACAGCACCTGATATTCGTCGAGAGCCCCGCAAGTCCGGATCCGTTCTTCAACCCGGAGTCGTACTTGAGAGCCGGATTTCGTCGGGCCCTCGAGCTCGGTCCGAGTTGGATTGCAGTCGCGGGCGACGACACGCTCCTGGTTGACTCGCCTCGGGTGCTGACGGAGGGCTTGGGTCGCCTGGACCGGGACGCGGTCGACACCGTCTTCACCCGGCCGCCCGGGTACTACCACTCGCTTCTCTCGAAGCTGGCCCCCGCGAGATGGCTGCGACGCGTGGCCTACTCGCTTTCCCCGACGAAACGAGCCGTGGTGCGGACCGAGTCGAAGTTCGGGGTCAGTCTTCACGCGGCCCGGGTCAAGGGATGGGAATCTCACTTCTTCGGGTCCGGATACGAACATCTGAGCTTCGCCTCGTTCGGAATCTTCAGCGCGACCTACGTGGGCGCTCGGAACGGCGCTATCTTCAACGAGTCCTTCTCGCTCGGCGAGAGCGGCGACGTGGAGCTCTCGCTTCGACTCTCGCGGCATCCCGAACGGTGTGGGTTCGTCAACTACCGGATTGGGGAGCTGCGCGGCGGGACGCTGGGCCGGGGCGACGACCGACGTTTGCGACAGATCGCGGGCCTCGCGCTGCTCGACCGCCTGCTGCGGGCGCGACCCCGGGACTACTTTCGCGACGACTTCGACTACCGGACGCTCCTCGCACGTCGCCCGGTCTCTCGCAACTAAGGCGGCTCGGTTTAGATCTCGCTCATGTCGCGGCAGGGGGAGGCCCGGCGGTGAACGCCACGAGGCTGAGGCCACGAATAAGAATCTGACCGGCGAAGTTGACGGCAACTCGTACGTTCACCGGATAGGTAGGACCTGGTCCTGTGAGACCGGCGTAAATCGTCGCGACCGTACCCGGTGGGCCCGTGACTCCGCCGACTAGGGTCGTCTCGTACCCGGAAGCGGTCGCGGCGAACGTCACCGGCGCAGTGAGGTTGCTGATGAACATAACGGAGAGTTCGGCGTAGAAAGTCGCCGGGCTGTTGGGGGGATCGGCCGGGAGGCAGAGCGTTGTGAACAGGGTCGAATTCACGTCAGTGTAGTTTAGCCCCGTCCCCTGCGGAACGAGCACGTCTTGGGGCGAGCCGAGCACGACCGACTGACCTCTCGTGCACGTGGTCGACGACACCGCCGTGACGCCATGAGCCGACACGTTGGAGATCACGAGCAGTTGGGACGTCCCGGCCGAGATGTTGGCTCCGACTCGAACGCCCGCGAGCGTCAGGTTGGTGCTCGCGATCGGCGCGACATTCACCACGGTGTCAGGGAAGACGGCGCGCGCGGCCCCGGGCACGAGCGACGTCCCGTTCCAGTAAAGGGGCTGCAGGTAGGCGAAGTCGCTCGAATTGGAAGTCGAGAAGTTCCACGTGACCGATAGAAAATTGTACTGAGGTAGTCCGAGGCGTTCGGGCAGCGCGGCGGTGATCTGCCACGTCGAGGCGGAGGCGTTTTGTGGAAGGTGAGCGAGCACGGCGTAGCCACCGGGGACGGTGGACGCTCCGATCGTCCCATTGGCCGGTGACTGTGTGATGTTCCACGGCAGAGTCGAGGCGGTGAAGTTCTCGCCCGGTGCGTTAACCCATCCCGCGACGGAATCGAGCGTCTCGTGGGAGGACGACTGCCCGGAAATCCAGTAGATGGAGATGCCGTCGACGGAAGTGAGCGTGGTAGCCGGAATGCCCGAGGTCCGCAACTCGTTGATTCCGGTATCGACCATGGAAACGAACACCTGACCGGCGGGTTGCGCGCTGAGGGGACCCGTGTTCGATGCGACCGAGCCGTTGAAGACGTAGATATTGCCCGCGGGAGGCTTCACCGGGTCGTAGAACGCCAGTTCCGCGGGAAGTATGTAGATGAGGTCACTCGGGCACTGCACGACGATTGGGTGCGACCACAGTTGGTCCGCCGAGAGCATTTCGCCCACCTCCTGGATTTGAGGGTAAAAGTAGTTCGAGGAGATGCTCGGAAACTCCTCGAAGTAGTCGTACAGGTACGCCCCCCCGGCCGGGGCAATGACTAAAGCCACGCCGACCGCCACGGCGACCGCCCGCATCCGAGTAGCGGGGGCGTGCGAGATGGCTGCGGCCGGTCGCGCCGATCGAATCCAACGCTGGCCTAGACCAACCAGAAAGTCCACGACCTCGAGGAGCAGCCACCCGATGAAGACAACCAAGAACCCGGCGGCGAACGCGAGTCGCGGCGCGTTCGGGTTGTCGTAGTAGACGACACCCCCCACGGCAGTGTAACTGAGTGCGACCAGGATCGCGAGCCAGCTCGCGGTCGCGTTGCCTCGGGCGAGCTGGCGGGGCCAGCGAAGTGCGGCGAGAATCAGTGCGGGGTAGACGAGGATCCCGATGCCGGTGAGCATGCCGGTGAAACCGCCGCCGGATTGCCAGGCACCTCCGATCGAGATGTGAGGAAGGAACCCCGCGGCCTGGGCACCGTCCACGCCGCCGCTGATCGCGAAGAAATCCGGCGACCAGGAGAGGCCCGCGTTGTAGAGGAAGCTCGAGGCGGAGCACGA
>JASHPY010000018.1 GCA_030037855.1 Thermoplasmata archaeon
TCGGCGGCCGCGAGGACCCGGTCGCCGGTCGGGTCGTAGGCGACGAGCGCGACCCGAACGCGGCGGTCGGAGAGGCGGACGACCGCGCGGGGCGTACCGGACTTCAGGAGCCGCAGGCGGACGCGGTAGTCGGTCTTTCCCTCGCGGCGCCGGCGGAACGGCACCCGGTAGTTCGGTCCGGTGCTCATCGGCGTTCCTCCTTCAGGTGGCCGGCGAGCCGCAGGTTGACGAGGAGGTGGGCGCGGCTGCGGAACATGCCGCCCTTCGCCCGGCGGTAGAACTGGCGGTAGACCGCCGCCGGGATCTTCTTCGTGTCCCGGAGCTCGCGCAACAGGTCCCGCTGGGCGCGGATCCGGCGCATCCACCGGTCCTTCTTCGGTAGGCGCGAGCGCGGGCTGCCGCGACGCGAGCCCGGGCCCGCATGACGCCCCTTCGCGAGCTCGAGCGCATGCGCCCGGGCGCGGACGCGGGAGGTGCCGGGGTTCCGACGGCGCCGGATGACGCCGGCCTTGATCGCGCTCCGCAGGTCACTGCGCGTGACCGCGTCCGCGAGCTCCTCCTGGCTGGTCGGGTCGATCCAGACCCGTCCCTCGCCGCACTTCAGGAGCGCGGCGGCCAGGCGCCGCTGGTTCGCGAGATCCGGCATCGGCTCAGGCCTCCCGCTCGGACTTCACGATCGGATTCAGGAGGTGGATGCCGAGCCGGCGGGCGGTCTCCTCGAGCGTGAGCCGCCGACGGGTGCCGACGGTCCGCGCGACGATCGCGGCCTCGGTCGCCGGGTCGACCCGCTCGAGCTCCTCGGTCGTCCGCACGATCACCGGCCGGAAACCGCTCGGCGTCAGCCCGCGGACGAGCGCCGGCGAGCGGTAGCCGATGCTGACGATCTCGGCCCGGTAGCCGTAGTGTCGCCGTTGCTTCGACTGGAGTCCCCGCGGCCGCCGCCACGCGCCGTCCCGCCCGATCCGCCAGTACCGGTTCGCCGCCTGGCGGCCGAAGATCGGTCGTCCCTGGTCCATGACGCGACGCAGGTCGAGCAGGCGACGCCGCTCGGGAGAGAGCGTTCCCCGGCGCGGTGCCCGGGCCTCGGGCTCCGGGGCCTTCTTCGCGGGCGTCTTCGGGGCGTCGTCCGGCTTCGCGGTGGTGCGTCGCCGTCGCCGCGCGGGCGTCGGGGCGGGCGCGGGAGGTTCGGCGGTCGCGGACGGCGGAGTCTCGGGCTCGTCGGCCACTAGCTCGCCTCCTTCAGATGCGCGCGCTCGATGAGGTAGATGCCGTCCTGGAAGACCCGGGGGTCGTAGTCGCGGATGTGGGTCGCCCGCTCGATGTTCGCGGCGCTTTGTCCGACCTGCTCGACGTCGATCCCCGTGAGGACGACGAACTCGCCGTCGACGACCGCCTTCGTGCCGGGCCGCAGGCGCGTCGAGCGCGGGTACTTCTCGCCGAGGAAGTTCTCGATCACGAGTTCCTCGCCCCGGACCGAGACCTTCATCGGAAAGTGCGCCGCGACGACCTTCATCCGGGCCTCGACGCCGACCGTGAGCCCGCGGGCGAGGTTGCGGACGTGGGCGGACCACGTCTTGAGGAGCGCCTGGGAGCGCTTCCGCGTCGACGGGAGACGGAGCGCGAGCGTGACGCGACCCGCCGTCGCGGTGATCGCGATCAGATCGGACGGGAACGGGCGCTCGACCCGACCGAGCGGCCCCCGGACCTCGAGGCGGCCCGGACGGACGGTGAACGCGACGTCGCCCGGCACCTCGATCTCCTCGCGGGAGCGGTCGGACTCAGTAGACATAGGCGAGCAGCCGACCTCCGATCTTGAGCTCCCGCGCCTCCTGGTGCGAGAGGACGCCGCGATTCGTGGAGAGCACGAGGAGCCCGAAGTCCTGGGCCGGTAGGAACCGGGCCTCGTAGCGCTCGAGCCCGTCGTGCGGGACCGCGAGCCGCGGCTTGATGACGCCGCAGGAGTTGATCCGCCGGGAGAGCCGGACGTCGTACTTGCCGCCGCGGCCGGTCGGCACGAACGTGAACTCGTCGATGTAGTGGTGCTCGCGGAAGATCCGGAGGACCTCGGCGATCAGCTTCGAGGTCGGCGCGAGCTCGACGCTCGGCTTCCCGTCCCGGTCGGCGTGCCGGAGCGTGACGAGCGCGTCGTTCAGTAGGTCGTGCTGCATGCCCTCCTCCTACTGGTACTTGCGGAACCCGAGGTCGACCGCGACCTCGCGGAAGCACTGGCGGCAGACGTGGAGGCCGTACCGGCGCACGATCCCGCGCTTCCGGTCGCAGCGCAGGCAGCCTTCCTTCCGTCCGAACTGCTTCTTGGGTTTCGACATCGCTCACTCCAGGATCGTGACGTGGAACTCCCGTTCGAGGAACTGCCGCGTCTCCGCGGCGGTCGAGCGGATCGACCGGGGGATCGGACGCGACTCCCGCCGGCGCTGGCGGACCCGAAAGCCGGCGCGGCCGACCTCGACCGCGACGTCCATCCCGTGGATCCCGATCTGGGGGTCGTACTTCATGCCGGTGAAGTCGGTGTAGTCGGCGATCCCGAACGAGAAGTTTCCGTACCGGTCGATCGAGTCGACGTCGAGCTGACGGTCCCGGGCCTCGAACGCCCGCCCGAGGAAGTCGACCGCGACCGTCCCGCGAAGCGTGACCTTCGCGCCGATCTCCTGGCCCTGGCGGATGCCGAAGTCGCGGTTGGTCGAATGCGCCCGGGTCGCGATCGGCTTCTGGCGCGTGATCATCTGGAGGACCTTCTCGGCCTTCGAGCGGTTCTCCCCCGACTCCCCGACGCCGGCGTTGACGACGATCTTGATGATCCGGATCGCCCGATGCGGGTTCGTCGCCGCCGGAGGCGACGCGGGGGGCACGGTCGCGGGGGCGGCGCTCATCGGTCGACCCCCTCGGCGAGCGTGACCTCGGGGCGGGTCTGCCCGACGACGAAGACGTACTCCTTGACGGTCGCGAACCCCTCCTTGAAGTGGACGAGGTTCGGCTGGGAGGAGTTGCGAACCTCGACGCGCTCGACGCGGGCGAGCTCCCCGACATGCGACCCGCCCGCGACGTAGGCGAGGGCGCCCGCGGCGAGCGGGAGGTGGTCGACGACCTTCTGGCCGGGGAGTTCGAGCTTCAACGAGTCGCCGACATGCCAGGCGCTCGTCGGCGCCACGAGCAGGTTCCGCCCGTCGTGCAGCGTCACCTCGACCTTGCCCTTCGGGACCGCGTGCTTGAACCGTACCCGAGCGAGCTTGACGGTCGCCTCGGCGGCCGGGATCGCGACCAGCACGAGCTTCCCGTGCCGGTCCTTCACGACCCGATAGTGCGCGTCCAGCGGCGGCGCGAACGAGAGCGTGTCCATGAGCCCGAGCCCGCGGTCGAGGTCCTTCGCGACCTTCCCGTCGACCCGGACGACGCCCGAGCGGAGGAGGATCCGCGCCTCCCGGGCGCTAGTGACCACGCGGCGGAGGTCCCGGAGGACGAGGAGGAGCGGGATCGACTGGTCCTGGGCGTGCGGCCCGGGTCCCGGGCGCTTCACCCACTTCGTCCCCTTGCGGGGGATCGTCCAGCTGCGCGGGGCTGCGCGGCGCTTCAGGCGGAACGTCATGCGTCCTCCGTCGCGTCGTCGGTCGCCGGAGCGGGAGCCGACGGTTTCGTGGCCGGCGTGTCGGGCGCGGCCGTCGGGGCCGGGAGCGCCTCGACGCTCTCCTCGTCCGCCGGAGCTTCTCCGCGCTCCTCGGGCGTGACGTCCGCGTCCGCCACCCGGAGCGCCCGGCGGCGCCAGGGGTCGGAGAGGTTCAGGCGCGTGATCACGAGGTGCATTGTGCGGATCGGGAGCGGCTTCAGCTTCTCCTCGCCGGTCTTGAGCGTGACGTTGTCGAGGATCACCGAGTAGCCCCGGCGGTCGACCTTCGCGACCCGCTCCTCGCGGCCGACGAAGCTACCCGACAGCACGCGGACGGTGTCGCCCTTGCGCAGCGGCAGGCTCCGCGCATGGAAGCGGCGGCGGAGGTCGCGCGAGAGCGGGACCGTCATGCGGCGCCGGCGCTGGAACGACGAGGCGGTGTACAGCGCCTTGCGCTGACGTCGGGGGGAGTGCGGAGAGGAACGCATCGGTTCGGCCCTCCTATACGATGATCGACGAGGCGGCCGCGATCCGCGGCCAGCGCTCGGCGGCCTCCTTCGCCACCGGTCCCTTGATCTGGGACCCCTTGATCTCCCCGGTCTCGGTCGTGATGACCGCGGCGTTGTCCTCGAACTGGAGGCGCGTGCCGTCCGGGCGTCGGAACGGCGCGCGCGCGCGCACGATCACCGCGTGCAGCACCTGCTTCCGCATCTCGGGCGTCCCTTTCTTGACCGAGACGACCACGAGGTCCGCGAGGCCAGCGCGCGGGTAGCGACGGTGCGTGCCGTGCCAGTTCCGCACCGCGATGATCTCGACGACCTTCGCGCCGGTGTTGTCGACGCAGTCGAGCCGGGCGCCCTTCGGCAGGTGGCGACCCCGGCGGCCGGCGAGCCCCTTCATGCGGCCTCCTCCTTCGGCGACGGCGCGGCGATCGGCGGGGCCGCCTCCTCGCTGTCGACGCGGAACGCCGCCTCGCCGAGGTCCTCGACGATGCAGAACGAGACGAGCTTCGAGAGCGGTCGGGTCTCGGCGATGCGGACCCGGTGGCCGAGCGGGACGTGGAGGCACGCGGGGGAGTGGGCGAGGTAGCGCCGCCGCCGCTTCTCGTACCGTTCGAACTTCGGGACGAAGTGGAGCAGCGTCCGCTCGACGACCGCGGTCCGTTGCATCGACGTCGAGACGACCGTCCCCTCGAGCACCTGGCCGCGGAGCGACAGCCGGCCGTGGAACGGGCAGTGCCGGTCGTCGCACCGGGCCTTCGGCGCGCGCACGTCGAGGCCGATGTCGCGGGCGCGACGCGCCGCGGACGAACGGGTCGGGGTCATCGGTACCTCCGAGGACCACCGGTCAAGATCCGCTTGGTGCGGTCCTCGGGACGCACGCGAAGGAGGTCGCCTCTTAACGGTGACTCTCCCGCGCCGAGGACGATCGTCCCGGTCAGGCCCGCCTTCGGGAGGCGGACGGTGCGCGAGCGGCCCGGGACCCGGATCACGAGGGTGGAGAGCGACTCGTCGACGATCGTGCCCTCGACCGGTGCGGCGCGCCCGGGGCCGGCCGGTATCGCGACCGACGCGCCCAGGATCTCGCCGGCGAGCGCCTCGCGCTCGGCGCGAGAGAGGTCGACCGGGGTCCCCGCGTGCTTCGGCATCGGTCGACCTCGGGTCCCCCTACGGGTGGCGCGCGCCTCGCGCCGCGGCCGCGATCGACCGCTCGTTGAGGACCGTGAGCGCCCGAGCGACGTTCGTTCGGAGCGCCCGCATCCGGCCCGGGCTCGGCGGCGCGCCGCCCATCGCCGCGACGCCCCGCTCGCGCAGGAGGTCGTTCTCGGCGTCGGAGACGCGGCGTTTCAGGTCGTCGTCCGAGAGCTCGCGGAGCTCCTTCATCCGCAGCAGCGTCACGGCGCCCCCGTGGCCTCGGGAAGTTCCGCCGCGGGCGCGGGTCCGGGCGCGTCCTCGATCGGAGGCAGCTCGACGGGGACCGGCTTCGGCCGTTCCTCGACGCCCTTCACGACGATCTCGTCGGGCAGCTTCGCCGTCGGGCGCATGATCCAGACGTTGACGCCGATGACCCCGGGCTTCAGACGGGCCTGGTAGAACCCCTTGTCGATCCAGAGGTGGACCGCTTCGCCGCAGTACTTGATCGTGCCGGCCTTGAACCGCTCGGTCCGGTGCCGCTCGCCGGTCAGCTTGCCCGAGAGGATCACCTGGCAGCCGCGGGCGCCCGACTCCATGATCCGGCGGACGGTCGAGTGGCCGGCCCGGCGGAAGTGCCAGCCGCGCTCGAGCGTCGACGCGAGCTTCTCGCTCATCAGCTGCGCGTTCAGGCTCGGCTGGCG
>JASHPY010000105.1 GCA_030037855.1 Thermoplasmata archaeon
CGCGCCCGCGCGACGGGGTCGGCGACCCCGAGCAGGTCGACGACGACCTCGGCGCCGTACAGCTCCCCGCCGCGGACCGCCTCCGCGATGGTGCCGTCGTCCGCGGCGCCCAGGACCGTGACGAGGTCGGCGCCGGCTTTGGCGGCGATCTCCACCTCGAACGCCCCGGTGTCCATCACCTTCATGTCGGCGACGACCCGCTGCTGCGGGAACGCCTTCTTCAGTTGCCGGACCGCGTCGAGCCCCTCGCTTTTGATGAGCGGCGTGCCGGCCTCGACCCAGTCCGCCCCCCCTTCGACCGCCTCGCGGGCCGCGGGGAGGGCGCGCGACAGGTTCTCGAAGTCGAGCGCGACCTGGAGGACCGGCCGGTCGAGCCGCATGGCGTTCGGAGCGGGCCGGCCGTATTAACCGTCGCTCCGTGCGCCCGCGCGGTGTTCGGACACGGCGGGGCCACGGTGCGCCTCCTCCGGGGCGACGCCCGCCGGCTCGACGGGGTCGCGGCCGGCTCGGTCCACCTGGTCGTGACGTCGCCGCCGTACCCGATGATCCCGCAGTGGGACGCGCTGTTCCGCGCGCTCGGCGCAGACGACTACGTCGGGATGCAGCGCGTCCTCGCGGAAGCCTGGGCCGCGTGTCACCGGGTGCTGGTGCCGGGCGGGATCCTCGCGGTCAACATCGGGGATGCGCTCCGAACGGTCGACGGGGCGTTCCGGCTCTGGCCGAATCACGCGCACACGCTCGCCGACGCGGAGCGGGTCGGCTTCCACCCGCTCCCCTACGTGCTCTGGAAGAAACCGACCAACAAGCCGAACGCCTTCCTCGGCTCGGGGTTCGTCCCCCCGAACGCGTACGTCACCCTCGACTGCGAGTATGTCCTCCTCTTCCGGAAGGGGCGGCTCCGCCGCCTCCCTCCACACGACCCGGCGCGCGCGCAGAGCCGGTTCTCTCGGGCGGAGCGAGACCGCTGGTTCAGCCAGGTCTGGTCGGACGTCCGAGGGGCGCCCCAAGCGACCCCCGGCGGGCGGAGCGGCGCGTTCCCGCTCGCGATCCCCGAGCGGCTCGTGCGGATGTTCTCGCTCGTCGGGGAGACGGTGCTCGACCCGTTCGCGGGTACCGGCACGACGCTCGACGCCGCGGTCCGCTGGGGGCGGAACGCGGTCGGGGTCGAGTGGGACCCCGAGGTCTACCGGGAGCTCGTCGCGCGAGGGCGGACGCTCGGATGGCGCCTCGTCACTCGGCCGGCGGCAGCGACGGGCGCGCGCGGTGGGCGACCTCGTCGTCGACGGCCTGCCGCAGGTACTGGAGCGCGGACGGGCTGAGCCGGTCGAGGTGGAGCAGGAGGTAGTGGAGGTAGAGCCGCTCGGGTCGGTGGCTCGGACCCGGCGCCCGGGCCGGGATGCCGGGAGCGGGCTCGGCCGACGGCCGGTGCCGCTCGAGCGTCTCCTGGTGGTGCTCGTGCTCGCTCCCGTGGTACTCGCGACCGACCGGGCCGACGAGCGGCGGGTAGACGTGGCCGACCGGGTCGTACGGAACGCTCTCGGGCGCGACGCGTCGCGGGGGCGACGCCCACCGGGGCCGGCCGTCCTCTTCGAGCGGCGGGATCTTCGAGTGAAGGTAGGGGTGCACGGGGCGGTCGGGGTCCTGGAGCTCGGAGATCGGGCGGCCGGCGACGTCCTCGACGATCGCCTTCAGGTTCCAGCTCGACTTGCGGCGCGGAGGGCCGGCAGCGGTCGCTTCCGCGTCCACGATCGTCCGTCGGTCGGTCGGGCTATAAAACCGGCTGTGGACTCGCACCGGGCACCGTCGTCCGGGACCGTCCCAGGGCGCCGGTCAGGAACGTGTATTCGGGGGTCGAGGCGACGATCGCGAGCGGGAGGTGGAGCTCCCCGATCCGCCAGAGCGACTCCGAGTACCCCGCCTCGCGCGGCAGCCGGGCCTTCGGGAGCCACTCGGCCTCGGCCGCGGTGAGTCCGAAGAACGTTCGGGCCTCGGCCGACAGCTCGGGCAGCCGGAAGAACGCGGTCGCGTAGAGGTTCCGCAGGGTCGCGCGACCCGGGGGCCGTGCGAGGAAGTCCTCCGGGCTCTGGCTCAGCAGCAGCACCCCGGCCCCGAAGTGCCGTACGTGCCGCACCACGCGGTCGAGGAACTCGGCCGTCGCGGTCGTGCGGACGAGCAGGTGGGCCTCGTCGATCACGAGGAGCTTCTCGCCCGGTCGGGAGCGGAGGCGGCCGTACGCCCAGTCGAGGAGGTAGGAGAGGTGGAAGGCGAGCTGGTCGTCCGGCACGCCCCGGAAGTCGACCGAGACCGGACCGGACTCCGGTCCGACCGTCGTCGGCCCGTTCAGCGCCCCGAGCGAGCCCGAGCGGAACACGTCGAGCAGCGTGATGAGTCGTCCGCCCGGGTCCGGCCCGCGGCCGACCTCGGCGATCAGGTCGTCGAAGGTCGGGACGGCCGGCCCGCGCCCGTAGAGCCGGGAAACGGCGCCATCGAGCGCCGCGCCCTCCTCGTCGGCGAGGCTCGGGAACAGGGCGCGGAGCATCCCTCCGACGCGCGCCGCCTTCTCCCGCCGGTCCCCGCCGGTCGTCACCGGGTCGAGGGGGTTCAGCCGGCCGGAGCGCCCCGCGGCGACTTCGACCACGGCGCCGCCGATCGCCCGCACGAACCCCGAGAACTCTCCGAGCGGGTCGAGCACGGTCAGCTCGACCTCGGGGCGCAGCCAGCGCGTGCGGAGCGAGAGGAGCGCGGCGGCGAACGTCTTGCCGGCGCCGGTCGTCCCGAAGATCCCCCAGGAGTAGCTCGCGTGGTCCCAGCGATTGAGGAACACGGGGCTCGCGTCCGATAGCGCGAGCCCCACGAGGACCCCGCCGGGCTCGACGATGCTCTCGTCGACGAACGGGTAGAGCGCCGCGACCCCGTCGGTCGGCAGGAGCTGCCAGTAGCCGTCCGGCCGCGCCTCGGTTCCGGTGAGGGCGGGCGGCTCGAGCGTCGCGCGCACTTCGTAGCGCGGAAGGCGCGTTCGGAACCCGAGCGTGGCGAGCCGCTCGACCAAGCGGGCACGGACCGCCTCGACCCTCGGGCGGGATGGTGCGAGCGCGACGAACCGGAGCCCGACCTTCCACAGCTCCTGGGTGCGCCGCGCGACCGCCCGGCCGAAATCCTCGGCGGTCGCCCGCTCGACCTCGAGCTCCGCGGTGCGCGTCCCGGCCCCTCCCCCCGTCAGCTCCGCGTCCGCGACCGCCCGCGCTCCGTGGAGGACCTCGAGGGCCCGCTCCGGTCCGAGCCGTTGGAGCTCGACCCCGAACTCGATCGGCTCGGTCGTGGGAAGCGCGCGTCCGAGGAAACCGAACGGGAGCTCCGGCGGGAACTGAGCGACCAGCACCGGCGCTCGGAAGCTCCGGCCGACCCGGCACCAGGTGGGGCCTTCGTGGTCGCGTGCTCCCGACTCCGAGCCGGTCATGCGGCCCCCCGTATCGCCGGCCGCACCGGCGCGGCCGCCCGTCGTTCGAGCCACCAGAGCGGGAGCCAGGAGAGCGCGAGCAGGAGCCCCCGGGCGGCGCCGACCGGGCCCCGCAGCGTCAGGAACGCGACCGCCCCGACCGCGACGCAGGCAAGGGCGGCTCCTCGAGCCCCGTCGATCGCCGGTCCGCCGGACTCTCTCGTCCGCGCCCGACCCGCGGCCCACCCGGCCGTGGCGAGGGCCGCGAGCGCGGCGACGAGCGCGTCCAGGTACGGCGCGACGAGCGCGAGGCCGCCGGCCACGACCGCGAGGCCGACCGCGACGCGGAACGTGTCGAGCTCTCCGAGGGATGGCAGCCCCCGCTCGGGCCCGCGCTCGGTCACGTCCACCCCCAGCGTCGCGCGGCGTCCCGCAGCCGCCGGTCGCGCAAGCGCGCGACCCGAAGGCCGAGCGCATCGAGCCGTTCCGTGAGCGACGCGACTCGCCGCTCGAGGTCGGAGATCCCCTCCGCGCCGGTACGCTCGACCGCGAGCGCGAGGTAGACGCGACGCACCTGCCGGCGGCGGCAGAGGAGGGTGACGAGCTCGACGTAGCCCGCGCGGGCGGCCCCGTCGCCGCGGCCGTCGGACGGCGTCCGGGGGAGCACCGGGCCGGACGCCATCGGCGACGAGGCGATCAAGAGGCCGAGGCCGCCCTTCACGGAGCGGAGCAGGTCCCGGAACTGCTCGAACCGGCGGGCGAGCTCCGCCGGGGGAAGGTAGGTCACCGGTGTGCCACCGCTCCGCAGGATCGCGACGAGACGGGACGAGCCGACCGCGACGAGCCCCGAGCCGACGCTCCGACGGACCGCAACGCGGGTCATGCGGCCGTTCTCGAAGCCGGCGCGTAGCTTCCAGCGGAGAAAGGCGGCGCCCCGCTCGTCGAACGCGCGCCCGTCGGACCGGACGACGCACGCGGCGAAGCCTCCCGCGACGAACAGGAGCCAGACGTACGGGCTCGTGAACGGCGCCACGACCGCCCCGACCGCCGAGTAGGTGACGAATCGAAGCGCGTCGCGCGCGCTCGCGAACGGCCCGAGTCGGAGCCGTCGGTCGAGCCGCTCGGGCAGGGGGACGACCGGCGGCCCGTCCGGGAGGTCCACCATCTCATCCGCTCCCTCCGCCCCGCACCGGGGGCCAGCGGCCGGGCCCGCCGGAGCCCGCGGGGCCGGCGCGCGCGGCGAGGTG
>JASHPY010000106.1 GCA_030037855.1 Thermoplasmata archaeon
CCGAAGCGCCCGCTCGTGATCGAGAAGTACAAGGAGTTCCCCCAGCTCGGCCGGTTCGCGGTCCGGGACATGGGCCAGACCGTCGCGGCCGGCGTGGTCGTCGACGTGAAGAAGCGCGCGCAGTAGCGCGGCGCGGGCGCGCTCGACCGAGGGGAGGGGCTATCGATGCAGAAGGCCCGGATCTCCCTGAGCGGCACGGACTCCCGCAAGGTCGACTCGATCTGCCGCCAGATCCGCGAGATCTCCTCGAAGACCGGCGTCGCGATCGCGGGACCGATCCCGTTGCCGACGAAGAAGCTGCGGGTCCCGGTGCGGAAGGGCCCGGACGGCGGCGGGACGAGCACGATCGACCACTGGGAGATGCGGATCCACAAGCGCCTCATCGACATCGATGCCGACGAGCGCGCGCTCCGCCAGGTGATGCGGATCCAGGTCCCGGACGGCGTCAACATCGAGATCGTCCTGACCGGCTAGGCGGCGCGTGTTCGCCCCGGGGGCCGGCCGACCGCTCGTGGCGATCGGGGTCATCCTCCTCCTGGTCGCCGGACTCGTGGTCGTCGGCGGAGTGCCGGACCCGTACGCCGCGATCGCCGCGCTCGCGGTCGCGGCGGTGCTCTGGACCTTCTTCGCCGCGTTCTTCCGCGACCCCGAACGCTCCCCCGGCGCGGGCATCGTCTCCGCCGCCGATGGCCGGGTGCGCGCAGTGGACCGCGAAGGGGACCGCTGGCGGGTCTCGGTGTTCATGAACGTCACCGACGTCCACGTGAACCGCCTTCCGCTCGACGCCCGGGTCGACGCGGTCGGTGATGCGGGGTCCGGTTATCGGGCCGCCTACCGGCCGGACGCGGATCGCAACGTGCAGCGCTCCTACCGGCTCGCGACCGCGCTCGGACCGGTCGAGGTCGTCCAGATGACCGGGGTCGTCGCGCGCCGCCTCGTCTCGTTCGTCCGACCCGGCAGCGAGCGGAAGAAGGGCGATCGGTTCGGGATGATCGTGCTCGGCTCCCGGGTCGACGTTCTCCTGCCCGCCGGGACGACCGCGCCGTCCGTCCGGGTCGGGGACCGGGTGCGCGCGGGCGAGAGCACGATCGCGCGCGAGGTGTCGTGACCGACCGTTGGCGGGTCGGAGCGAACCTCGCGACGCTGGCGAACGCGCTCTGCGGGGTCGGCGCGATCGCCTACGTGCTCGCCGGGAACAAGCTCTGGGCGATGTTCCTCATCACGGCCGCGATCGGGTTCGACGGACTCGATGGCCTTCTCTCGCGCCGGAGCGCGAGTTCGGGGAGCTCGTTCGGCCGGACCGCCGACTCGGTCGCGGACGGGATCACGTTCGGCCTCGCGCCCGCGTTCCTGATCGCGGTGCACACCTCGAACGCCGGGCTCTGGACGCCGTGGGAGACGCTCGCGGTCGCGCTCGCCGGCGCGTACTTCGCCGCGGCGATCGGGCGCCTCGTCTACTTCACGTGGCGCGGCTTCCAGCGGCCGTACTTCCTCGGCGTCCCGACCCCCGAGGCGGCGCTCGCCCTCACGGTCGCGCTGTTGTTCCACGACACGCCGGCGTTCCAGACCGTCCAGCCGCTCGCGGTCCTCATCGGGGTCGCGATCATCTCGGTGATGATGGTCGTCCCGGTGCCGTACCCGAAGATCCGGCGCGGCTCGATCCTCCGCACGCCGATGGCGATCACCGCGGTCGCCGCGGCGATCGCGCTCGTGCTCCTCCAGTTCCACCCCGCGACCGGCTCCCCGCTCTTCCTCGTCGCGCTCGGCGCGTCGTACTCGCTCCTGCTCGGGGTCGCCGCGTACTATCTCCTCGGCCCGTTCACGGTCGACCGGCACCCCCCGTCTCCGACGCCGGAGGCCTGACCGATGGCGCGATCCCGACCGATCCACGCGGCGGACTTGAGTCGCCGCGAGGCGCTCCTGTTCGAGGCCGGCGTGAAGCTCGGCGGCCTTTTCCACCAGTACTTTGGCACGCCGGTCTCGGCCCGCACCGCCGCCGGCCTCGCGCGCACGATCGAGCGCGCGGTCGCGCTCCAACCGTACGTCGTCGGGGTCCGTGCGACGATCGACCCCGCGCGCGGGGGCCCGCTCGGACGCGGCCGATTCGCCTACCGCTACCTGACGCCGGAGATGATCGACGTGACCGTTCGGCTGCGGGACGGAGCGGAGGAGGTCGAGGCGCGCCTCGCCCACCGCCCCGACCTCCGCTACCCCTTGATGAGCGTCGTCCGCGCCGGGCGGCGCCCGCGCGCGACCCCTAACCGGTCCGCTCGGAGATCGGTACGTACGCGAGGTCGGTCGCGCCGACGTACTTCGCGGTCGGCCGGATGAGACGGAGGTCCTGGTACTCCTCGAGCACGTGCGCGGTCCACCCCGCGACCCGGCTCGACGCAAAGATCGGCGTGAACAGATCGTGCGGGATGCCGAGGAGCGAGTAGATCGAGCCGGAGTAGAGGTCGACGTTCGGGTAGAGCCCCTTCTCCCGGTGGACGACCTCCTCGACCTTCCGCAGGAGCTCGTAGTAGCGGAGGTTCCCCTTCGCCTCCCCGACCTTCTTCGACCACTCGCGGAGGATCGTGGCGCGGGGGTCCTCGACCTTGTAGACCCGGTGGCCGAAGCCCATGATCCGCTCGTGCTTCGAGAGCTTCGACTTCACGACCTCCTCGGCGAGCTCGGGCGTCCCGATCTCGTCGAGCAACTCCATCACCCGCTCGTTCGCGCCGCCGTGGAGCGGACCCTTGAGCGTCCCGACCGCGCTCGTAACCGCGCTGTAGAGGTCGGAGAGGGTCGACGCGGTGACCCGGGCCGCGAACGTCGACGCGTTGAGCTCGTGGTCGGCGTGCAGGATCAGCGCGACGTCGACCGCGCGCGTCTCGAGCTCGGTCGGCTCGCGGTCGAGGAGCGCGTAGACCAGGTACGCCGCCTGGGACAGCTCGGGTCGCGGGCGGATCGTCGGGAGACCCGAGCGCCGACGATGGAACGTGCCGATGATCGTCGGGAGCGCGGCCGTGAGGCGCTGGGCGCCGCCGATCGAGCTCGCACCCGGACGGGCCTCGTCCGGCTCGAACAGCGCGAGCGCGCTCACGCTCGTGCGAAGGACGTCCATCGGGTTGCTCTCGACCGGCATCGTGTCCATCCGCTCGACGAGCGCGGGGGGGAGCGAACGGAGGGCGCCGAAGCGGGCGCGGAGGTCGTTCGACTGGCTCGCGGTCGGGAGGCGGCCGTACCAGAGCAGGTAGGCGACTTCCTCGAACGTCGACTGCGCGGCGAGGTCGCGGATGTCGTACCCCTGATAGATGAGGCGGCCGCGGTGACCGTCGATGAAGCAGATCCGGGACTCGAGCGCGACGACGTCCTCCAGCCCCCGCTGAACTCCCGGCGCCGCCATTCCCGTCGGACCTCGGGCCCGCGAGAAGGACGCGGGTTAATGCGGTTTTGCGCTCGCCGCGGGCTCGGGGGCGCGGGTCGGGACGCTCGCGGGCGGGCCCGTCGCGACCGCCGGCGTCTCCGTGCCGTGCCGCCGTCGGCGGTAGGCGACCCCCGCGGCGGTCCAGATCGGTACCGAGACGAGGAGCGCGCCCGCGGCCACGAGGAAGACGAGGCGGTAGCTCCCGAAGACGGAGAGCACGCCCGAAAGGACCGCGCCGAGCACCGCCGCCGCGCCGCCGAGCGAGCTGTTGACCCCGAGCAGGCCGCCCGCGTCCCGGTGCGCGAGCCCGCGGAACAGGATCAGCGAGCTCGCGGTGGTGTAGATCGCGATCGCCCCGCCGAGCGCCCCGAACGCGATGAGGTTCGCGGAGAACGCTCCGGTTCGGCCGAGGACGACGAACGTGAAGCCGGCGGTCGCGAGGTAGCCGAGGCTCCGGACGTACGTCGACCATCGAACGAGGCCGTCGGGGCCGAACCGGCTCGCGAGCCGGCCCGAGAGCGGGTAGAGCACGAGCTGGGCGAAGTTGTTCGAGAAGTTCACGAGGAAGATCGCGGCGACCCCGAGGCCGGCGGCGTACAGGAACGGCGTGTAGGAGATGTTGAACAGGTTTGAGCCGAGGTTGAACAGGAACATCGCCCCCATCACGAGCGGCAGCTCGTGGTGGAGCTCCTCCCGGACCCAGAGCCGGAACCGCGCGAGCGGCGCCGGGCCGAGACGGGGTCGGCGCGGGAAGAACGGGATCGAGATCCGGAGCGACGCGGAGACGCGGAGGCGGGAGGCGAGGCTCTCCGGATGCTTCGCGACGTGCGCGGTCGTGAGGCTCCGGTGGGCCTCGCGGATCCCGAACCAGATCGCGACCGCGCTCACGGCCGCGAGCGCCGCGAGCACGTAGAGCAGCGCGAGCAGCGCGTCGTTCGCGACCGTCCAGAAGTAGCCGACGAGCAGCCCCGCCACCGAGCCGATCATCGTCATCTCCTGGTACGAGGCGAACGCGGTCGCGCGTTCGGTCTCGGAGAACTTCTCGAGGATCAGCAGGTTGGCCGCGTTCGCGCCGGCGGGGGCGATCAGCCCGACGACGGTGTAGAGCCCGTAGAGGAGAGGCAGCGAGCCGACGTGGGAGAGCCCGAGGTACAGGGCAGCGTAGCCGCCGTAGTTCAGGACGAGGAACGCGCGTCGACCCGGGTGGCGGTCCGCGAGATGGCCCCAGACGACGGAGGAGAGGATGACCGCGGAGTTGAACAGGGTCGCGGCGAGCGCGACGTCGGCCCAGCTACCGTGGAGCGGGATCAGGATCAAGAGCGGGAGCACGACGCCGAAGCCCGCGGTCGCCGCGTTGATCGGCACGAACGCGAGCAACCAGGGGCGGGCGACGAGCCGGGTCGGCCAGGTCCGGATCGAGATCGCCATCGCTCGGGCCCGGCGCTACGGGGACCCTACTTAAGCGGCCACGCGTGGAGTGGAGACGCGTGTCGGACGAGCGTCTACCGATAGCGGCGCGTCGCCCTCGAATCTCAACGCTTATTAAGGGAGGTCGTTGTCCGCCGCCTGTCGAGAGGGTTCGAGCTTGGCCATCGGCTTTGTCCTTATCAGCACCGCCCCCGCGAAGGAGCACGAGGTCTATACGGAGCTGCTCCGGGTCAAGGGGATCGTGGAGCTCCACCCGCTGTTCGGGGAGTACGACCTGATCGCGAAGGTCGAGGCCGAGGACTTCAACGCGCTGGGCCAGCTCGTGGTCGACAAGATCCGGTCGGTGCCCGGCGTCATCGACACGAAGACCCTCACGGGCATCAAGTTCTGAAAGGAAGCAATGTTCGATCTGGTGGCGTCCACGGTGGCGATTGGCGGATGGCAGTTCCTGACGATCCTCCTGCTCGTCTTCGGGCTGTTCCTCATCCTCGCGGGGATCTTCACGGCCTACTTCGGCAGCGGCAAGAGCCGCACGATCGGCGTCGCGCTCCTCGTCGTCGGGCTCGTGGTCGGGCTGCTGACGGGCCTGTTCTACCACGACGGAAGCTTCGGGGGACAGACCGGTCAGCTCGGCTCGCTCCTCTGGGAGTCGTTCCTCGTGATCGTCGCCGCCGTCATCGGCGCCCTGATCGCGGTCGGGATCTTCCTGATCGCGATCATGAAGTCGTAGACCGGACGCGCGGGGTCGACCCGGAGGAGGGTCGGCGGCGGTGCCGCGACGTAGCGGGTCCCGGCTGATCACGCTCACGAGCGACATCGGCTCGGCGTACGCCGCCCAGATGAAGGCGGTCCTGGCGCGGCGGCTCCGTCCCGGGAACGTCGTGGACCTCGCCCACGACCTTCGGCCGCACGGGATCGGGGAAGCGGCGTTCCTCCTCCGCGCGATGGCGGTCGGGTTCCCGGCGGGCACCGTGCACGTCGCCGTGATCGACCCGGGCGTCGGAGGGCGGCGCGCGCCGATCGCGGTCGAGTGCGCGGACGGGTCGACGCTCGTCGGTCCGGACAATGGGGTGCTGATACCGCTCGCGGAGGCGCTCGGGCGCCCCCGTGCGTACCGTATCGACCCCGCCCGGGTCGTCGAGGGGGAGCGGGTGGGGACCACCTTCGACGGGCGCGACCTGTTCGCACCGACCGCCGCGACCCTCGCCGAAGGCGTGCCCGCCCACCGGCTCGGACGTCGGCTCGAGCCGAAGCGGTACGCCGTGCCGAGCGCCCGCCGGACCTCGGTCGGGGCCGAGGGGGAGGTGTTGCACGAGGATCGGTTCGGCAACCTCGTGACGAACATCCCGACGGACTGGCTGCCCGAGACGTCCCCGGCGGTCGAGGTGCGCCTCGGCGGCGGTGCGGCGCGCCGGCTTCCGCTCGCGCGCAGCTACGAGTCGCT
Organism: Thermoplasmata archaeon; assembly: GCA_030037855.1. GTDB lineage: Archaea > Thermoplasmatota > Thermoplasmata > Lutacidiplasmatales > UBA184 > Lutacidiplasma. The sequence continues at coordinate 6,282 of JASHPY010000106.1, forward strand.
CGGCCGGGGGGCGGCCGGGCTGCTCGGGTCGAGCTTCGGCCTCCTCGAGGTCGCGGTCGCCGAGGGCAGCGCGGCCCGGCGGTTCCACGCGGGGGTCGGGGCATCGGTCGTCGCGCGATGGGCGCGGGGCCGCGCGCGCGGACGATAGGGTAAATACGCGCGGCCGTAGCAGCGGTCCGAGCGGGCAGTTCCGTGCCCGGCCGACCATGGCCAAGCGCGACTACTACGAGGTCCTCGGGGTGGGGAAGACCGCTTCGCCCGACGAGATCAAGACCGCGTACCGCCGCCTCGCGCGACAGTACCATCCCGACGTGGCGAAGGAGGACCCGAAGGCCGCGGAGGCGAAATTCAAGGAGATCTCGGAGGCCTACGAGGTCCTCGCCGACCCGCAGAAGCGGCGCAACTACGACCAGCGCGGGTTCGACGCGGTCGAGAGCGACTTCGGCCCCGGCGGGTTCACCTGGCAGAACTTCACCCACCAGGGCGACCTCGAGGACCTCCTCGGGTCGAACCCGCTGTTCCAGCAGCTGTTCGGGAGCTTCATGGGCGGGATGGGGAGTCCGACCGGTCGCCTCACCCGCGGCAGCGACGTCGAGGTCGCGGTCCGCCTTCCGCTCACCGCGGCGATCGAGGGCGCGCATCCGACACTCGAGGTGCCGATCGTCGGTCCCTGCCGCGACTGCCACGGCACGGGCGCGAAGAACGGGACCGCGCTCGAGGTCTGCCCGGAGTGCGGAGGCTCCGGGCAGGTCCGCCGCAGTCGCAGCCGGGGCTACACGCAGTTCATCACCGTCGGTCAATGCCCGGTCTGCCACGGCCGGGGGCAGCGGATCCTCGAGAAGTGCCCGGTGTGCGGAGGCGCGGGCCGGCGGCGGACGGTCGAGCGGATCGAGGTAACGATCCCGCCGGGAATCGAGGATGGGGCGGTCCTCCGGGTCGGGGGACACGGCGGCCGCGGGCTCGAGGGGGAACCGGCCGGCGACCTCTACGTTCAGGTCGTCTTCGAGCCCTCGGACCATATTCGGCGGGACGGGACGGACGCCTACACCGACGCGACCGTGCCGCTCGCGATCCCGCTGCTCGGCGGGACCGCGAAGGTCCGCACGATCGACGGCCACGCCGAACTGAAGGTCCCTGCCGGCACGCAGCCCGAGACGCAGTTCCGGATGCGGGGGCTCGGCTTCCCGCGGTTCCGCGGGTCCACGCGCGGCGACCTGGTCGTCACGCTGCACGTCGAGATCCCGCGCTCGCTCTCGGGGCACGAGAAGGACCTCGTGCGCGAGGCGCTCGGCTCGGACGCACCGACGGCGACCGGGCGCCAGAGCTTTTTCCGGCGCCGGAGCTAGCGCGCGTGGCGGACGACGAGGACTCGCCGCCCGAGAGCGAGCAGTACTTCAGCGCCCAGCCCCGGGCGCGATCGGCCCCCCGCACCCTCCGCTTCCTCTACCGAGGCGAGCTCCTGACGTTCGTCGTCGACCGCGGCGTCTTCGCCGGGCACGGGCTCGACCCCGGGACGGCGCTCCTGATCGAGAATCTCGTGGTCCGTCCGACCGACCGCGTGCTCGACCTGGGCTGCGGATGGGGCGCGGTCGGAGTCGCCGCGGCGAAGGCGGCGCCCGAGGGCCACGTCGTGCTGACGGACGTGAACCGCCGGGCCGCGCACCTCGCGAAGCGGAACCTCGAGCGGAACGGGGTCGCGAACGCCGAGGTGCGGGTCGGGTCCCTGTACGAGCCGGTCGGCGACGAGCGGTTCGACCTGATCGCAGCGAATCCGCCGTACCGGCTCGGTCGACCGCACGTGCTCACGCTGCTCGAGCGAGCTCCGCACCATCTCGGTCCGCGCGGGCGCTTGGTCTTGGTCGGAAAGGGGAGCCTGGGGATCCGGTTCTATCAGGAGTGGCTCGAATCCCGTTGGCCGGGCACGGTGGCCGTGCTCGGTCGCGGCTCGGGCTATCGTGTTCTCGAAGCTCGCCGAAGTGCTTAAAAGCAAGGTCTTTCTCGGCGGCCGCGCCCTCGGGACCGGGGGTCGAACGGCGGGCCACGGCTCGCGCTCGACGTCCCGCGCTCCGAGAGCGCTCTCCGAGGAAGTGGGTATCGCGCCGAAGGACGTCAAGGAGCCGAAGCCCGAGGAAGCGGCGCCGGCCGCGGACGCCGGGGCGGACGCCTCGACCGAAAAAGCCCCGAAGAAGGAGAAGGGCGGCAAGTCAAAGGACGCCAAGGAGCCCAAGGAGGGAAAGAAGGCCAAGGCGGGGGCCCCCGGGGCGACCGGGAAGGCGGCCAAGTACGTCCCCGACAATCCGAACTTCCGCTACATCGTCCGCGTTTCCGACACCGACCTGGACGGCACGCGCCCGGTGGCGCTCGCGCTCACCGGCGTCCGCGGGGTCGGGCTGCGTCTCGCGGAGGTCGCCTGCCAGCTCGCCCAGGTCCCGGCGACCGAGCGGATCGGGAACCTCCCCGAGCCCACGGTCGAGGTGATCGAGACGACGCTCACGACGCTCCCGTCCAAGGTGCCCGACTGGATGGTCAACCACCGCCACGAACCCCTCCTCGGCGAGACGCTGCACTACGTCGGCCCCGACCTCGACACCCGACGGCGCGACGACGTGAACCAGATGAAGATGATCCGGAGCTACCGCGGCGTCCGCCACGAGCGGGGCCAGAAGGTCCGCGGTCAACGGACGCGCTCGAACGGGCGCACGGGCATGGCGGCGGGCGTGCTGAAGAAGGCGGCGAAGGAAGCGGCAGCCGCTGCCGGCAAGGAAGAGGCGGCGCCGGCGGCCCCGAAGGCCGCGCCGGCGCCGAAGAAGGAGTAGTCGATCGATGGGCGACCCGAAGTTCCTCCGGCGGACGTACGACACGCCGAAGCATCCGTGGGAGGCGACCCGGATGGACGAGGAGCGGAAGCTTCTCGACAAGTACGGCCTCAAGAACAAGAAGGAGCTCTGGAAGGCGCAGTCGATCCTCCGGCGGATCCGCGGACAGGCGCGCGAGCTCCAGGCACGATTGCGCACGGGGGAACCCCAGGCGCAGCAAGAGACGGCCCTCCTGCTCGCCCGGCTGACCCGGCTCGGGGTGCTCTCGGTCGCGACGCCGAGCCTGGACGACGTGCTCGCCCTCACGACCGAGGACGTGCTGCGGCGCCGCTTCGAGACCGTCGTCTTCGGCCACGGGCTCGCGCCGACCGCGGAGAGCGCGCGCAAGTGGATCGTCCAGGGACATTTCACGATGGGCGACCATCGCGTCACCCGACCCGGCTATCTCGTCCGGCTCGACGAGGAGTCGCGGATCTCCTACGCGGGCACGAGCCCGTTCGCGAGCGACGACCACCCGATGCGCGTGGCGCTCCGCGAGCGGCTCGCGGCGAAGGCCGCCCCGCCCGAGGTCCCGGCCCCGGTGCCCGAGGGGGGGGGCGCGTAATCGATGGCGAAGATCGGCATCGCGCACATCTTCGCGAGCTACAACAACATCCACATCACCGTCACCGACGTGACCGGCGCGGAGACGCTCGCGAAGGCGACCGGCGGGATGGTCGTCAAGGCCGCGCGGGACGAGTCGAGCCCGTACGCGGCGATGAAGGCGGCCGACCAGGTCGCGGCGGCGATCAAGGAAAAGGGGTACGACACCCTCCACGTGCGCGTGCGCGCCCCCGGGGGCAACCGATCGCGCTCGCCGGGACCCGGGGCGCAAGCCGCGATCCGCGCGCTCGCCCGCGCCGGAGTGAAGATCCAGCGGATCGAGGACGTGACGCCGGTGCCGCACGACGGGACCAAGCCGAAGGGAGGCCGCCGCGGGCGGCGGGTGTGAGCGGATGCCGGTCACGATCGAGGAGCTGAAGCCCCGGTCGACCGTCCTCGAGTTCGAGGGGCCGACCGCCTCGCAGGTTAATGCGATCCGCCGGACCCTGCTCTCCGACGTCCCGAAGCTCGCGATCGAGGATGTCGAGTTCCACTTGGGCCCGATCCGGGACGAGGCGAGCGGGAAGGACTACGACTCGTCGACCAGCATGTTCGACGAAGCGGTCGCGCTCCGGCTCGGCCTGCTCCCGATCCCCACGGACCTCGGCGAGTTCCGGCGGAAGTCGGAGTGCAGTTGCGGCGGCACCGGCTGCCCCCACTGCCAGGTGATGTACTCGGTCGACCGCAAGGGGCCGTGCACGGTCTACGCAAAGGACGTCGTCCCGCTCGGCGACGCGACGCTCGCGATCCTCGAGCCGGACATCCCGATCGTGCGCCTCGGCGCCCGGCAGGCCTTGCTCGCCTACGCGACCGCGACCGTCGGCTCGGCGCGCGAGCACGCGAAGTGGCAGGTCGCCCACGCGGTCGGCATGTACCCGCGACCGCACGTCCGCATCGCCCGCAAGGAGGGCTGCTCCGACGCGTGCCTGAAACGCACCGCCGCCTCGTGCCCGGTGAACATCCTCGAGTTCGCGGGCGGGAAGCTCTCGGTGACGGACGAGACCAAGTGCATCTACTGCGGTGCCTGCGAGAAGACGTGCGAGCACGGCTCGATCCGGATCGAGGCCGACCCGGAGCGTCACTTCCTCCGGTTCGAGACCGACGGCTCGCTCTCGCCGCGCGAGGCGCTCCGCTTCACGCTGAAGGAACTCAAGCGCCGGTTCGAGGACCTGCGCGAGGCGGTCCAGTCGATCCCGTAGGCGCCCGACTCGGCGCCCAGTCGTAGCGCAGGATCGCGCCGACGCGCCCGAGCGCGCTCAACCGGCGGCCCGCTTCCCCCTCCTCCCGGACCACGAAGATTCGGACGCGCGATGCCCGCGCCTGGTCGAGGGCCGCCGCGAACGCCGCATCGGGAAGCAGCGACTCGGAAACGAGCAGGGACTCGACCGCGCCGGACTCGATCGCCTCGGCGACCTCGCTCGCGCCGACCGCGGCCCGGCGGCCCCCCGCGAGGCTCCGCACGAGCCGCTCGACGGCCTCCGCCTCCTCGGCGGCAACGCTCCCGCGCAGCGCCTCGCTCGCCTTCCCGGAGCGCAGGAGCTCGTCCACGCCGACGCGGCCGGACTCGGCCGTGGAGAAGAGCCGGAGCTTCCGCTTGAGCTCGGGGTCCTCTTCGGCGATCCGCGCCTGGAGCTCCTCCTTCAGGAACCCGGGCCCCACCACGAGCACCGCGGTCGCCTCGGCGCCCTCGCGGCGGATCAGCGCCACGAGCTCGTCCCGGTAGGCGCGTCGGTCCTTTTCGCCCTGACCGTGCTCGAACTGCTTGCCCGCGATCGTGCGACGAACGTCCGCGACCGGAAGGATCGCGCGACCCCGCACGCGGACCAGCGACGAGTCCCCCCAGTCGACCGCCGCGATCAGGATCGTCGGGTCGTCGGTCCCGTTCAGCCCCTCGTCGAGGATCGTGCGGTCGGCGGCGGTCGGCCTCGGCTTCTCGACCGTGAGCTCGTCTCCCTCGCGGAGGTCGAGCGTGTGATGGCGGCCGATGTCGAACGGCCCCTCAACGATCGGGCCGGTGATCCGCACGTGCTTCGAGAACCCGTGGAACTCGACCTGCTCGGCCCGCACCGCGAGGTAGATCCGCCGCCGCGTCCGCTCGGCACCCGCGACCTCGGCGGGCGCTTCGGGGTCCCGGCGGGTGGTCGAGGCCCCGACGATCTCTCCGGGACGGACGAATCTCGCCACGCGCCAGAGGTCGCTCGGCGTTTCCAGACGCAGCCGGAACCGTCCGGTCGACGCGTCGTGGTGGATGAGGCGCACGTCCGGCTCCGCGAACGGGATGGACGGGCGCCGCCTACAAGCGGGTTTCGCTGGGCGCTGCCCGATCCGGACGGAGCGTCTCGCTCGGAAGGCTTATCGCGGAAGACCCGGCTCGGGTCGTGCTGGGTAGGAGGAGCGCACTGAGTCGCTATTCGGACCTGTTCGGCCGGCCCTCGTTCGGCCCGCTCCTGACCGCCGGGGCGCTCCAGCTCGCCGCCCCGGCGGCGGTGCTCGTGGTCTGCCTCTTCGCGGTCACGCTCGCGTACCCGGCGAGCGAACGCGTGAGCTACGGGGCGTACGCCCTCACGTTTCTCGGCCTCTCCTCGACGATCCCGACGTTCGTCGGAGCGTTCTTCTCCGGCGCGCTCGCCGACCGCCACGACCGCGGCCGGCTGATGCGCGTCGTGAACCTGGTGTCGCTGATCGGCGTCGCGGCGGCCGCGGCCGACCTCACGATCGCTCCGGGCGGTCGCGTTTCCTTGCCGATCACCCCGGGGTTCTACCTGCCGGTCTCGGTACTCCTGCTCTACCCGTGCTGGGCGACGGTCGTCGCGAGCGCGACGTTGTTCCGGCCCGCGTACAACTCGTCGATCCCGCGGGTGGTCGAGGCGCGGGACCTCGGGCGGGCGAACGGGCTGATCTACTCGATCGCCGCGCTCGTGAGCGCGGCGGCGACGCTGGGTGTCGGGATCCTCCTCACGGTCGCGACCGCGGGCGATGCGCTCGCGCTCGCGTTCCTTTTGTTCTTCGCGACCCAGGTCGCCCTGCTCAGCGTCGACGCCGACCTCTCCGTCCAGGGCCCGCCGAGCTCGCGCTCCGTGAGCCGCGACGCGCTCGAGGGGTTCGCGTACCTCGGCCGCCGCACCGAGCTCCTCGAGATCACGATCGCCTCCCTCGTCGTCAACTTCCTCGCGGCCGTCGCGCTGGTCGAGCTCGGTCTCTACGTCGGGAGCTACCTCGGGCTCGCGCAGGGGATATGGTACGGGGCGATGGTCGCCTCGTCGACGCTCGGGGTCGCGCTCGGGTTCGCCGTGATCTCGCGCTTCCACTTCGAACCGCACGCGGGCCGGGCGATCATCCTCCTCACGCTCGCGATGGGGGCCGGGCTCCTCGGGCTCGGGCTCGTCCACTCGATCTGGTTCGCCCTTCCGCTGATCTTCGCCTACGGGATGATGCCGGGGATGATCATGACCGTCTTCCTGTCGACCGTCCAGGCGACGGTGCCGGACGCGATGATGGGGCGGGTCTTCTCCGCGGACGAGGTCGGGAGCTACGCGCTCGTCCCGTTCGGCCAGACCGCGGGCGGCGTGCTCACGAGCGCGGTCGGAGTCCAGGGGACCTACCTCGCCTCCGGCGGCACGATCGTCGTCTTCGGTCTCGTGATGATCACGGGCTTCGGCGCGCTCCGGCGCCTCGGTTTCCACCCGCGCGAGGCGGACGCCGGCTCCGGCGCCGCGGCGTCCTAGGCCGGGGGGCGGGCGAGCGGGATCCGCTCGGTCGAGAACCAGCCGTGCGACGGTCCGAGCGACCGGACGAAGCCGGTCCGCTCGTAGAGCCGGATCGCGCGCGCGTTCCCCTCGGTGACGTTGAGGACGATCGTCGTCTCCCCGCGCCCTCGCAGCGCCCGCACGCTCGCGACGAGCACCGCGCGTCCGAGGCCCCGACCCTGACGGGTCGGCTCGACCATCACGTCCGCGATCAGCGGCCCGTAGGCGGCGCGCACGACCAACGTCGCGGCCGCGATCGCCCCATCGGCGGGGACGACGAACGACGCCCAAGGGAGGATCGGACCCCAGCGCCCGGACAGGATCTCGCGGACCTGGACCTCGGCGTCGCGCATCGGCTCCGCGTCGACCTGGAACAGGTACCGGTCGAGTTGACCCCGGTACGCGGCGTCGTGCAGCCGGGCGAGTCCGGGTTCGTCCGAGCGTTCGAGGCCCCGGAGCCCATCGACCGGGAACGGGGGCGGGTCGGACGCCCCGACGGGGTAGCGCATCTCCGAGCGTTCGAACCGCTCGAACGCGAGGCTCCGCATCAGGCGGTCCTCCTCGTCGCCCCCGAGGCCCGCGAGGTGGCCGGGGGCGAACGAGACCGGTCCGACGCGGTTCCCGATCTCGCGATAGAACTCACGGTACCGCTCGGCCGTCTGGTACGGCGCGGCCAGGTGCAGGACCTCCACCGTGAGCCCGGTGGGGGTCGACTGGCTCCACAGCGCGATCCCGATCGGCCGGCCCCCGTCCGTACAGAGGACGCCGGTGGCCGCGCCGCCGAGCACGTCCCGTTCGACGGCGGAGAGGAACGGCTCCGTCTCGCTCTCGGGATCGTTCCGCGATCGTATGGCGGCGCGCGCGAGCTCGAGCGCCGAGTCGGGGTCTTCGGAGACCGGTCGGAAGGACGACACCAACGACGTAGGAGCCGACCTCGGGTTCATCATCCTGCCGATGTCGCCCGCCGCGTTCCGAAACGTAGAAAGAGACCCTCTTCCTCCCTCGATCATGGCCGGACGCGTCCGATCGATCGACCGACTCCTCCGCGAACACCATCTGCTGAAGCACCCGTTCTACCGTGCGTGGAGCCGGGGGGACCTCTCGATCGAGACGTTGCGGTCGTACGCGGGTCAGTACTACCACTTTGAGTCGAACTTCCCGCGGTATGTCGCGGCGGCCTACTCCCACCTCCACGACGCGCGGGACCGCCGCGTCCTGCTCGAGAACCTCGTGGACGAGGAAGGCCGTGACCCGACCCACCCCGAGCTCTGGCTCGACTTCGCGGAAGGCCTCGGTCTGACCCGACGCGCCGCGCGGAGCGCCCGCCCCGCGCCCCCGACCCGGGCGCTGCTCGCCGCCTACGAGCGACTCACGTCCCGCGCCCCGGCGTCCGCGCTCGCCGCTCTCTACTCCTACGAGTCGATCTTCCCCGAGATCGCCGCGGAGAAGTCACGCGGGATCCGGGCGATGTACGGGATCACCGACCCCGCGGCGCACGAGTTCTTCCGCGTCCACACCGGCGCGGATGTCGAGCATTCGCGCGCGGAGCGCGGTCTGCTCGAGTCCGAGCTCGAGCGCACGCCGGCCGCCCGCGCGGTCGCGCTACGGTCCGCGCGCGACGCGATCGGCGCGTGGTGGCGATTCCTCGACGGCTTCCCCTGCGCGTAGGTTGCGCGCCCCTCGGGGCCCCGGATCGGGGGGATCGGCGGGGGCCGACCCGTCGTCCCCCGAGGGGGACGCGGGACGGAAACACGGTTTAATGGGGCGGGTGCATATCATACCCTGCGATGGGTGCGGCACTACCAATCCCACGGGAGCTCGTCGATTTTCTCAAGCTGCCGGGGCCGCAGTCGATGCTGCTCCGCGGCCCGCCCGGCTCGGGTAAGACCAGCCTCTCCCTCGCGCTCCTCCAGACGTTCCCGGGCGCCCGGCACTTCGTGACCAACCGGGTGCCCAGCGACGACGTGCTGCTCGCCTTCCCGTGGCTCGGAGAGAACGGCCATCTCGGGATCGAGGTGCTCGACAACACCGACGCGAACGCCGACCTCGCGCAGGCGACCCGTGCCCTGATGCGATCGGAGCCGACGGTCCTCAGCGACGACGACCAGGCGACGCGCGAACTGAAGGAGTTCCTCTGGCTCCCGGGGCCGCTCCAGGAGGCGTGGAGCCGACTCGACCCCGAGCAGCCCACCCTGCTCGTGATCGACTCCTGGGACGCGCTCGTCGAGGGGTACCTCGGCCGCCGGGACGGACCCGCGTCGCCGGACCTCCCGACCCGCGGCGAGATCGAGCGCTCGCTGCTGCGTCGCATGGGCCAGGTGCGGGCCCACGTCCTCTTCGTGCTCGAACGGGAGGAGCAGACCCAGCTCGACTACCTCGTGAACGGCGTCGCGGTGACGAGCCGAGAGGTCGTGGAGGGGCGCCTCGAGCGGTGGCTCACGATCCTCAAGCTGCGCGGGGTCCGGATCGAGAACCCCCTCTACCCGTTCTCCCTCGAGTCGGCCCACTTCGAGTGCATCGTCCCCGTCCGACCGTACCACCAGCTGCGGGGCGGACGGTTCAACCCGGCGCCGGACGCGCTCCCCGGCCTTCTCTGGCCCGGGTCGCGTGCGTTCGCTGAAAGTTTCGGTCGACTTCCGCTCGGAAAGTCGACGCTGGTCGAAGTCGAGAACGACGTACCGAACCAGATCCCGCACCTCCTCCTCGCGCCGATGCTCGCGCACACGATCGAGCACAACGGCCGGGTGATCTACGTCCCCGACGGGAGCACGCTCCCCGAGGACGTCTGGGAAGCCCTCCACGGCAGCGTCGAGCGGCGGCGATTCCTGTCGCAGGTGCGCTTCCTGCTCCCGCCGGCGGGCCCGAACGAGGGCAAGTCGGAGTTCGACTCGACGATCGTGCGCCTCGGGGGGACCGCCGACGGCATGCCGGTCTCTCCGGCCGACGACATCGGGATGGACCAGTTCCTGCGCTCGGGCTCCACCGCCGACTCGCCCGGGCTGTTCGTCGTGTTCCTGCAGGGATTGGTCGCGATCACGACCGCGATGGGGATGGCGGTGACGCCCGAGGTCGCGCAGCGCCTTCCCGGACAGATCCAGGCCGCGGTCCGCGGTTCGCCGATCCACGCGATCGCGATCGGGCCGTCCCACTCCCCGCTCGTGGAGCCGCTCCGCTCCACCGCCGCGTTGCGCCTGCACGTGCGTCAGGTCCAGGGGCGGATCTTCCTCCACGGCTCCGACCCGTGGACGCCGACCTTCGTGCTCACCGAAGGCCACGACAACGCGCCGTACGGGTTGCTCCGGATCGTCTAAGGGGCGCCCGCGCGCGCCGGGGCCCTCCGCCCCGTCTCCTCGTCACCGGCGAAGCTATGTACCCGCTCCGACCATTCTTTCTCGGTTCACCCCCCGGGGGCGGTCCCTCCGACCGGGTCCTCTCGTATGGATCCTCTGCGGTACCTCATCGTCGACGACTCCCCGACCGTGCGTCTGTCGATCCGGCAGGCCCTCAACCAGGAGAAGGTGCCGTCCTCGGACGTCTTCGAGGCCGGCTCGGCGAGCGAGGCGGTCACGGTCTTCGAGCGGACCCGTCCCGAGGTCGTCTTCCTCGACATCACCCTCTCCGAAGGCACCGCCGGGGCCGGCTCGAGCGCGGTGCTCGACATCCTGCGTCAGCCGCGGAACCCGAACCAGAACGGCAACGACGTCGCGCGGTACATGCGCCAGAAGAGCCCCGGGGTCACGATCGTCGTCTGCACCGGCAACCCCGCGGACGATCCACGGGTGCGCGAGCTCGTGAACGCGGGTGCGTTCCAAGTGCTGCAGAAGCCGGTGCGCCTCGCCCAGATCCGCGAGGTCCTGCGCGCCGTGCAGGCCGAGCGCGCGAGCTAGGTCGGCGCGTTCGGCCCGACGGACGACGAGGTAAGCTCCGCTCGGCGGCGCTCGAGCGCCGCGACCACCCCGGGAAAGCCGGCCGCGACCCGGGCGACCCCCTCGCGCGTGCGCTCGGGGTCCTCCCCGCGCGCAGTGCGCTCGAGCTCGCCGGCTTTCCGAGAGAGTCCGAGCGCGCCGACCTGGGCGCACCCCGACTTCAGGTTGTGCGCGATCCGTTCGACCGCGCCCCGGTCGCCCGCGGCCGCCGCCGCCTCGAGACGGGCGACCTGAGCCCGGCCTTCCTGGACGAACGTCCCGACCAGCGAGACCAGGAACGTCGGGTCGTCGCCGGCGAGCTCCCGGAGCTGCTCCCAGGCGGCCGCATCGACCTCCTCCTCCGACGGGGCCGAGGTCGGCGCCGGGCGGGCCACGTCGGGCGAGGCGCCGGGGCCCGCGGCCGGGAACCGGTCCCGGAGCCGAACGAGTTGGCGCGCGCCGGGGCCGTCCCCGAACCGTCGGACGACGTACTCGACCGCGACCGACCCGCCGCCCGGCCGGTCGAGCACGATGTCGCCGACCGGGGAGCCGGCGACCAGGCGAGAGAGCCACGAGGGGATCGGTCGGAGTCGCTCGCGGGAGATGCCGGTCAGGTCGACCCAGGCGTCGTTGACGACCGGCTCGGAACCGTCGGCGAGCAGCACCAGCGCGTCCCCCGCGTCGCTCGCCGCCGCGAGCGACTCGGGGCGGGGAGGCTCTCCGCGACGGACCTCGTTCTCGAGACCCTGCCGCCGGATGGCCGTGCGCAGGACGCGGGTCAGGTGGCCCTTCGGAAAGACTCCCTTCACCTGGAAGTCCTGCGCGCCGGCGGCGATCGCGTCGCGGATGCGCAGGGGATCGTCCGACCCGGTGAGCACGACGACCGCCACGTCGGGCGACTCGGCCCGGATGCGACGGAGCCCGTCCGACCCGCTGCTGTCGGGGAGGCCGAGGTCGAGGAGCACCGCGTCGACCGGACCTCGCGCGAGGGCGGCGACCGCTTCGGAAACGCGGGCGGCGCGCGCGAACTCATACCGGCTCTCGGGCTCGTGGGCGAGCGCCCAGTCGACGAGCCGCGCGTCCCCGGGGTTGTCGTCCACGACCAGGACCCGCACGGGGGAGTCCGTCATCGCCCGGCTCCGCGCCGACCCCGCGCCTAACGGGTGGGGATCTCGACCGTGGAGAACCAGAAGTTCTCGAGCGTCTTCACGACCGAATGGAACTGCTCGAAGTCGATCGGCTTGCGCACGTAGCAGTTCGCGTGGTGGTCGTAGGCCCGCGCGATGTCCTCCTCGGCCTGCGAGCTCGTCATGACGACGATCGGGATCCGGCGGAGGTCGGGGTCGGCCTTCACCTCCGCGAGGACCTCCCGGCCGTCCTTCCGCGGCATGTTGAGGTCGAGGAAGATCAGGTTCGGTCGGGGCGCGTCGGTGTACTTCCCCTGCTTGCGCAGGCTCGCCATCGCCTCGACCCCGTCCGGGACCCAGCGGATCTCGTTGAGGATCTTCGAGTCGCGCATCACCTCGCGCACGAGCCGCGCGTCGGCGGGATTGTCCTCGACGATCAGGATCTGCACCGGACGCGGGGCGGCCGTTTGGGTCATCGGCATGGTGGCAACGAGGTCGGTCCTCCCGTTAAAATGCTGCGGGCCGGCCCGCAGCGCTACACGAGCTCCTTCAGGCGCGCCTCGATCATCGTCAGCGCCTCGGCCTTCGTCTGCGACGAGAGCGCGTCGGCCTTCGGCACCGGCGGCGCGGCGACCGCCGCCCGGTCGGCCGGGATCGTGAAGAGGAACTTCGAGCCCTCGCCCGGCCGCCCCGTGCTCTCGACCCAGAGCTTCCCTCCGTGGCGTTCGACGACCTTCTTGCAGACCGCGAGGCCGATACCGGTGCCGGGGTACTCCTCGCGGCTGTGGAGCCGCTGAAAGATGACGAAGAGGCGACCCTGGTACTCGGGCGGGATCCCGATCCCGTCGTCCCGTACCGAGAAGAGCCAGTCGGGTCCCCGGCGCTCGGCGGAGACCTGCACGTGCGGGGGTTTCTCCCCCCGAAACTTGATCGCGTTCCCGACGAGGTTCTGCACGACCTGACCGAGCTGGACCGGGTCCCCGTCGAGCTCGGGCATCGGCCCGACCGTGACCTCTCCGTGGGCCTGCGCGATCGACTCGCGCAGGTTCGAGAGCGCGATCCCGACGACCTGGTCCATCGCGACGTGGCGGAACGGCTCCCCGCGCGTGTCGATGCGCGAGTACGCGAGCAGCGCATCGATCAGCTGGCGCATCCGCGCCGCGCCCTCCTGGGCGTACCGGATGAACTCCCGGGCGTCGTCGTCGAGCTGGGCCGCGTAGCGCTGCTCGAGCAACTGGGTGTAGCTCCCGACCATCCGGAGCGGCTCCTGGAGGTCGTGCGAGGCGATGTAGGAGAACTGCTCGAGCTCGCGGTTCGAGCGGGCGAGCTCCGCCGCGCGACTCGCCAGCGCCTCGATCAGCTTCTCCCGCTCCGCGAAGTCGCGCAGGTAGACGCCCGTGACCTTCGAGCCCTTCATGCCCGGGACGACCGCGCTCTGCACGACCGCCTGGAGCGGGATCACCGAGCCGTTCTTGCGGAGCCCGCGGAACTCCCCCGACGCCGTGGGGTCGCCGGGAAGGTGGGAGTCGAGCAGCCGCCGCAGGTCGGTCCGCGAGGCGGAGACGAACAGCTCCTGGACCGAACGACCGACGACCTCGCGGGGTGCGTATCCCAAGAACCGCTCGATCGCGGAGTTCGCGTAGCGGACCGTCCCGTCGTCGTCGAGGAGGAGGATCACCCCGAGCGGCAGGTCGAGCAGGAGGCGCGTCTGGTCGTCCATCATGCTCGGCGGCGCCGGCCGGCGGGCGAGCAACCCGAACGACAGGATCGGCCACGGGAGCGGGAGGGCGGGCCCGCGAGCGGCCGCCGCGCGCGGGCCGGGTCGCACCCCGTCCGCCCCCCCGCTCGTCACGGGCTCCTCGCCGCGGCCGGGGGTGGACTGACCGGCTCGTCCCAGCTCGTCACCCCGTACCGGCGGCGTGCCCAGGCCGGCGGGTAGAAGGCGAAGAGGCTCAGGATCCCCGGGATCACTTGGACCACGCCCTTCGCGAGCGCCCACGGTAGCGTCGAGGAGGGAACGAATACGTCGATCGCGAACCAGAGCAGGATCCCGCCGGCCACGAGCCAGATACGGTAGCGGCGCGCCGGGTCTTCGGTCCGTCGGAGGAGCGAGAAGTACAGGATCCCGCAGACGAGCTCGGGCCCCAGCAGACCGAGAACGAGGACCGCCTCGAGCACGGCGATCGGGTGCGCGGCGTACTGGAGGTTGACCGACCCCGCCACGACCGCGACCGACGACGGAACCTGGGTGAACACGTAGTAGAGCAGCGTCACGTAGAACCAGGCGTAGAACGCGGTGAGTTCGAACAGGTGGTACTTGCCGGTGTAGACGAAGAGGAGGAACCCGACCAGGCCCCAGAGGAAGGCGCAGTCGACCAGCACGACGACGAGGTAGAACGTCAGCGCGAGCGGGAACGAGAGCGCCCCGGCCAGGGCCAGCGCGAGCTCGGTCCCTCCGATCGCGGTGGAGACGCCCAGGCCGCCCCACCAGAGCGCGAACTGCGTCGACGCGAGGCGCGCCTCGCTCGAGACCTGCCGACGATGCAGCCGGTACCCGACGTATCCGTAGACGAGCGAGACGCCGGCGGTCGCGACGACCAGCGCGACCGCGAGCGGGACCTGCGAAGCGGGGATCAGTGCGCTCAACCGCCGTCTCCGAGCGTGCGAACGGCCCCCGGCGCGGGGCCCCTCCCGCTGAACAGGCGTGGGTTCGGGTTAAGTCACTATCGAGCGCTCGGCAGTTCTCGCGCGCGCCGCCTCCCGCTCCCGTCGCTCGCGGCGTCCGACCGTCGGGCGAGCTCGGCCGCAGCGGGTCCTCCCCTCGGACCTCGGGCCCGCGAGATGGGCAGTGTGATTCATATACGAGCGATGCGATATGTCAATCGTCAGACAAAATTAGGGGTGTTGTCTGACGAACATGGTCGACACGTCGGAGCGCGTCACGGTCCGTATCCCGCAGGAGCTGCTCGAGAAGCTGAAGCAGATCCAGCAGGCGAAGGAGACCCCGACGATCTCGGACACGATCCGCGACGGTCTCGAGCAGTACATCGAGCTGAACCTGCCGCCCCAGAACGTGCGCAAGGTCGTGGTCGAGCTCTCCCGGCAGGACAACAGCCGGCTCGAAGAGTTCGTCCGCGAGGGCAACTCGGTCAGCGTCGACGACGCGGTCCGCTCGGCGGTGCGCGAGTACATCCGCGGCCGGATCGAGCAGCTCGGTCCCACGGCCCGGTCGCACCGTCGCGAGGGCGAGCCGGTCGCCGCCGAGGGCTCCCCTCCGCCCTAGGCGGTCGGGGCTCCGATGACCCAGGAGAGCAAGCCGCCCGAGAACTGGGCGTCCCTCGCGCTCGCGCCGCCGTGCGCGGTCGTCGGCCTCGGCGGGGCGGGCAGCGAGGCGGTCCAGGACCTCGTGAGCCTCGGCATCCCCGGAGTCCGCGCGTTCGCCGTCAACACCGACGCGAAGCACCTGCTTCGGATGGCGGTAGAGGAACGGATCCTCCTCGGCGCGCGCGAGCTCCGCGGCCGCGGCAGCGGAGGCGACCGCGCGAGCGTGCTGCGAGCCGCCGAGGAGAGCAAGGAGGAGGTCCTCCGTCGGCTCGCGCCGTTCGAGATCGTCTTCCTGCTCGCCGGCCTCGGCGGCGGCACCGGGAGCGCGCTGCTCCCGTTCTTCGCCCGAGAGCTGCGCGCGACCGAGACGCTCCCGGTCCCGGTCGTGTTCCTCCCGTTCCAGGTCGAACTGGACACGAACCAGGGCCGGCGGGAGAACGTGGAGGCGACCCTCCGCGAGCTCGAGGAGATGGGCGGCCTCCTCCTCGCGCTCTCGAACGAGAAGCTCCGCCGATTCGAGTCGCTCCCGATCCACCGCGTCTTCCACGTGCGGAACGCCTACCTTCACTCGCTCGTCACGAGCCTGGTCGACATGGTCGAGAACCCGTCGCAGCTGAACGTCGACCTCGCGAGCCTGAAGAACCACCTGCGCGAGGCCGGCCTCTCCACGCTCGTCGTCGGCGAGTACCACGTCTCCGAACCCGAGCGGCTCGTCCATCAGGCGCTCTCGGAGTCCCTGCTCGACTTCCACCTGTCGGACTCGGCGTCCGCGATCGTCCACCTGGACGGCGGGGCGAACCTGACCCTGCGGACGCTCGACCGCGTCCTCCGCGCGATGCGCCAGCGCCTCGGGGAACCCCAGCACCTCGTCTTCGGGACGCGGGTGCGACCCGAGCCGCGCGAGGTCGTCCGGCTCACGGCCGTCATCGGCGGCCTGCGCCCGCGCAGCGTCCGAGACGCGCTCGCTCCGCCGCCGAGCCGGCCGACGGCGCTCGTCGCCCGCTAAGGTCCTGGGCGCCCCGCCCGGCTCGCCTCCGCGAGGTCGATCGCGTGGTGCACGAGGTCGATCACCTGCGAGCTCCGGAGGGAGCGGGGCCCCGCCGACAGACGGGGGACCCCCGAGGACGCCAGCAGCGCGACCTCGGCCTCGGTCGGGTCGTAGGGGTCCGAGAGCACCGCCCCGAACTCCTCGGGGATCGCGTGCGCCGCCAGCGGGCGCCCGGACTCGGTCAGCCACACGGTCCCGGGGCGCGCGAGGAACGTCCGGAGCTCCACCGCGGGGTCGGCGGCGGCGACCCGGAGACCGGGGGACGACTCGAGCTCCCGGGGGAAGTTCACGGACCGCACGAGCGCGTTCTTGAGGAGCGCCGCGGTCGAGCGCTCGTCCGGGTTCAAGTAGCGGAGCCGGGCCCCGACGAGCTCGATCTTCCGCGCGGCCGGGGGAGGTTCGGCGACGAACAGGACCGTCATCTCGGTGTCCCGACGCAGGTCGTTCGACAGCGTGAACGCGGTCGAGACCGCGCGCGCAACCTCGTCCATGCGACCGGCGCCGCCGGCGAGGTCGTTCAGCGTGAACGACCCCCTCGGAGGGACCCGATGCGCCAGGAGAAGGAACCGGCGCATCGCGCCGGCCGAACCGTTCGGGAGGGTTAAGGGTCCCGCCCTACTCGCCGTCGTCGCGCCGGCGGCCGCGCCCGCCGAGGGTCGGGGGAGCCACCGGGTTCTGGCGGCGCTCGAGCCAGATCTCGTCCCCGAGCTCGTGGTAGACCGCGTGGGCGGGTAGGCCCGTGCCGTGCTCGCCGTGGGGGAGATGGAAGCCGCCCGATCGGGCGGCGTTCGAGGAGTACACGACCTCCTGCTCGCCCGCGGCGGCCATCGCCGCGCTCTCCTCGCGCGCGAGCTCGAAGATCCGGTCCTTTCGGAACATCCAGTAATGGATCCGCCACTCGCGGCCGTCGTAGAGCGTCGTCTCGTCCCGCTCGGTCTCGAGGATGCCCGTGTCCTCGAGCATGTAGAACGTGTCGCGGTCGTCCGGCTCGAGGACGTTGTCGATGATCCGCTCGTTGAACCCGAAGAAATTGAGCACGTGCGCCGCGATCGAGCGGGCGTCCTCCGGACGCATCCCCTCGTGGCCGACGGACCGGCGGATCGCCTTCGCGAGCGAATCGAAGTCGACCGGGCCCGCGACGTCGGTGAGCGACGCGTCGGTCGGGATCCCCGCGCGGGTGCGCTGGATGTCCGCCTCGGACCGCAGGGGGACCGGGTTCCGGAGGGTGTACCTCGGGGGGGTCGCCTTCGCGTCGGGGGACGGGCCGCGCATGGGCTCGATTATCCTAGCTCACGGTATAAATACGTTGGGAGAAAACCCTCTCTTTCCGACCTCGGGTTATTCATAGTCATCGCTCGACGGGTCGTCACAGGACGACCCGTCGACCCCGACCGACCTTCTGGAGCGCCTCGATACCGGGCCGCCACTCCTCCTCCTCGATCCGGAGCTCGAGCTCGGCGAGCTGGCCGAACTCCCGCGGGAACGGGAAGATCGATTTCGCGAGGTAGACGTGGGCGAACGGCCCGCTCGACGGTCCGGTCCAGCTCCGCCCGGCCTCCGCGACCGCGCGGTACTCGTAGTACTCGGGCGCCGGGACGAACCAGATCGTTCGGTCGTCGGTCCCCCGGCCGGCGCGCGGACCTCGGGAGTAGACCTGGACGCCGAGGTGGCGCAGCACCGCGGTCGGCATGCTGAAGATGTGGCGGTCGCCGGGTCGTGCGGTCGCGAGGAGGCGCCCCCGAACGGTCTCGACCGCGAGCGCCTCGCGCGCGGGGTGGGTCGCGATCACCCGGACGATCCCCGCCCCTCGGGCGAGGAACGAGACCGACCGGCTCGCCTCCTGCGCCGCTCCTTCCTCGGGCCGGAAGCGGAGCAGTTCCGCGACCTCGAGCGGAAGCTGCATCGTGAGCCAGCTCGGGTGGACCGCCCGGACGATCACGTACTCCATCGACCGGACGAGGCGAGCGCCGCGTTATAAGAATTCTGCGAACCGAGGAGCACCGTTCACGGCCGGGGGCCGAGCGCGGCGATCCGGCGCGCGACCTCGGCGAAGTCGTCGGTCGAGAGCACGACGTCCGCCGCACGGTTCACGTCGTCGAGCCTCGAGTTGAGGGCGACGCCCCGCCCGACCCGCGGGAACAGCACCGCGTCCGCCCAGCCGTCGCCGACGTGCACGACGCCCGTTCGGGGGGTCCCCGCCCGAGCGGCGAGCCGCTCGAGACCCCCGCGCTTGTCCGCGCGGACCTCGTGGGGCGCCCCGACGAGCCCGTTCGCCACCGACTGGCCCTCGACGCCCTCGTAGTCGTCGAAGCCGAACCGTCGGACGTACCACTCGCATACGTACCGCGGATTGTGCGTCAGGAGCGCGACCCGGGTCCCCCGGGAGCGAAGGAACGCGACCCCTTCCGAGACCCCCGCGAGGCGCGGGGTGGACTCGAGCGCCGCCTCGACCTCCACGAGCGGTCGCCCCTCCGCGATCCGAAGCATGTTCTCGAGGTGCTGGTCCTCGCCGATCGCCTTCGCGTAGAAGTCGCGCTGGGTCCGGTCGAACGCGTCCATCTGCCCGAACGCCGCGGCGATCACCTTCCAGCCGTGGACGGTCGTGAGGGTCCCGTCGATGTCGACGGTCACGAGCGGCCACGAGCCCTCTCGCATCCCACGTCCGCGCCTACGATCGGCTCCCGATCCCCATCAGGATCCCGCCGACCCACAGGAGGAGCAGCCCGGCGGCGGCCACCGGAAGGAGGGTCGCGAACCGACCGGGGGCGGTGGGCAGCAGAACCGCAACGAGCGCGAGCCCGCCGATGGTGAGGAGGAGGCCGAGACCGATCTTAGTCGACTTCGAGAGCCCGCGGGGGCGGGGCGCCGGCGCAGGGCTCGCGGCGGCCATCGTGGGGGACGCGGGGACCGGGAGATAACCGTGCCGGGGGACGCGGGGCGCGAGAGACTCGGTCGCGCGCCTAACGCGACCCGCCGGGCATCGGCGGCCGCTCGGCCGGCTCCGCGCGGGGCGGCAGGTAGTCCGTACCGACCCAGGCCGCGGGCGGTGCGCCGATCTCCCGGCGGCCCCGGTGCGCGGCCGCTTTCATCGCGGTGATGAACGGCCGGGCCCCGATCGGCGAGATCATCGTCGTGATCAGGCCGGCGCCGGCGATGATCGTGAAGTCGAGCGTCGTGAAGACCCCCTGGTCGACGAGGATGACCGCCATCGCGAGCTCGACGACGCCGCGGCTGGTGACGAGGAAGCCGGCGGCGAATGCCTCGTCGCGCGACCAGCCGATCGTCCGGCCGACCGCGCTGCCGATGAGGAACTTCGAGACCACCGCGTAGACGACGAGCGCGGAGAACGCGAGCAGGCTCACGAGCGACGTGCCGATCAGGTGAAAGTCCGTGTCGTAGCCGACGAGGGCGAAGAAGAGCGGGATGAAGAACCCCCACGTCATCGCGTCGAAGATCGTGCTGATCGAGCGGTGGACCTTCTCCCCCGTGACCTCGGGGGTGATCAGCATCCCCGCGTAGAACGCTCCGACGACGAACGTGAGGCCGAGGTACTGGGAGTAGAGCGCCGCCGCGAGGCCGACGACGATCAGGAGCGCGAATCCCGCCTCGCGGGTGTTCCACGTCGCGCGGAACCGCCGCACGAACCGCTTCCACGCAGGGAGGTCGCCGAGGAAGCGGAGGAGGAAGTAGAAGACGAGGACGGTCCCAAGAAACACCAGGACCGTGAGCGTGGCGATCGCGACGTTGCCGAGCGCGTCGCTCCCGGGGGTCGTGAAGCGGAGCAGGATCGCGAACACCGTCACCGCGGACAGCTCGTTCACGACCGACGCATGCAGCAGCGTCGCGCCGAACCGGGTGTCGAGGAGGTCGAACTCCCGGAGCATCACGCCGAGCACGGGGAGCGCGGTGATCGAGATCGCGAGGGCGAAGAACAGGTCGAGGAGGTCGCTGAGCGACGGGTAGAGCAGGTGGACGACCCCGGCGCCGACGAAGAACGGGACGAAGAACATCGCGATCCCGAGCAGCGCGGACGTGAGTCCGGTCTCCTTGAGCTCCTTCGGGCTGACCGAGAGCCCCGCCATCAGGAGGATGAAGAACGTCGCGAGCGTCTGCAGCCCGGTGAACTCGGAGGAGACGGTCGTGCTGGTGATGCCGAGGGCGGGGCCGAGGAGCGTGGGGCCGAAGAGGATCCCGACCAGCACCTGGCCGACGAGCGCCGCCTGGCCGAAGTGGGTGAAGATCTCCCCGACGATGACCGCCGACGCGACCAGGACGAACAGCCCGATGATGAACTCGGTCGCCGCGCTGATCATCGCGGAGGTCCCGGGACCCGCCTCGCCGACCCCGCGGGCCGGCGGACTCGGTGCGGCGGCCGCGCGGAGGGGAGCCCCGTCACGGCCGGGGACGGAGGACTGCTCCCATTTCTACGTTTGTTCGCTCGCGCGGCGGGACGCAGCCTAATGGGTCGCCGGGTCGTCTCCCGGCCGTGCGAGCGCGTGCCCCCGGACGAAGCGAGCCTCCGGATCCGGCCGCCGACCGGCGGGCGGTCGACGTGCGGCGGGCCCGGGCGCTCGAGGAGCCGCTCGACGTCCGGCTGCGCGCGGCGGTCCCGTACCCGTTGCTCGAGGTGCGCAACCCGATCCACCGCTCGACCTACCGCGTGATGCTCCCCGAGTACCCGGCGCGCGACGTCACCCTTTGCACGTGCGCAGATTTCGCGCGCCGGGGGCTCGGAACGTGCAAGCACATCGAGGCCGCGCTCGGCTGGCTGGCGGAGCACCCCGAGGCGCTCCGGGGACCCGGGGCGGCCGCCCGATCCGGCACCGGCGCGCTCTGGCGCCGGATCGACCAGCGGCTCGCTGGCTCGGCCCAGGAACCGGGTCCGGACAGTCGCCGATGGCGACGCGCCGGCTCCGTCCTGTTCGAGCCGGTTCGAGAATAGCGGGGCGGAAGAAGGGGTTGACGCGCGGGCGCTCGGAACGTCCTACGCCGAGGACATCCCGGGCGCGCCCTTCAGCGCGCGGACCTTGTAGTACTCGGGGTCGACGACGACCTCGCCGTTGATCCCCATCGTCTCGATCGTCCGCAGCGGGGCGCCGCTCTGCTTCTTCGCGGCCTGCCAGTCCGGGATCGGGATTGAGAACTTCTTCTCGACCTCGGTCCGGTAGATCGGGCCCGAGTTGTACGAGCAGAACGGGATGACCCGTCCGTCCGGCACCGCGTAGTGGATATCGCAGCGCATCAGGCGCTGGATATCGTAGTCGTACGCGTCCTGGAAGTGCATGTTCCCGATGTAGAGCGTGCGCCACGTGAACTTCGCGAGGGCTTCCTTGTTCCCTTCGGTAAAGATCCCCGCGATCACCTTGACGCAGTTCTTCTCGCTCAGCCCTTCCGGCGACTTCGAGAAGTCGAAGTACTTCGACACATCGTGGAGCAGCCGGGCCCCCGCGACCGCCGTCCGGACCCGCGAGAACCGCGCGTCCCGGTACTTCTCGATCATCGACTCGACGTTCTCGAAGAAGCCGTCGACGTCCATGAACCGCGGCAGCGGCGTGATCTTCTGTCCGTCCTTCGAGATGAAGGCGAACGTCGCGCACCCGCAGCCCGGGTGCGTCGTGAGGGTCATCTTCTCCTCGCCGTGGATGATCGACACGAGCTCCGAGATCGGAGCGACCGACGGGACCGGGAAGAAGTCCGACTTCTCGAACGGCCCCTCCGTGCAGAGGATCCGCACGAGGTCCGACTGGGTGAACCGCATCTGGAAGCGGTCCTTGTCCGGAATGCGCGCCGTTAGAGCGACCGGCTGGAAGTTGACGCCGCGAACTACGTCGATGTTGTCGATCGCGAACTTCACCGTCGGCCAGATCTCCTTCTCGTTGAACCCGCCGACCAGCGTCGGCACGAGCACGACCGAGAGCGGCTTGTCCGGCTTCCCGACCGCGAGCTCCGACGCGGGCGAGTGCGTCTCCCGGGCGGCCTGGATCGCCTTCTGCTTGACCTTCAGGAGCGGGACGCCCCGGACCTTCCGGTAGATCTCGTCGTCCAGTCCATCGAACTGGAGGTAGAGCGTGTGGAGACCCGAGTCACGGCACGCCTGGGCGAACCCGGGCTCGTTCGCGACGCGGATACCGTTGGTCGCGACCTGGACCTGCTTGAAGCCGAGGTCGCGGGCCATCGAGACCGCGTCCAGGAAGAGCGGGGAAAGCGTCGGCTCGCCGCCCGAGAACTGGACTGCCACCGTACCGACCGGCTTCTGCTCCCGGAGGGTCTTCAGCATGAAGTGGATCTGCTCGCGGGTCGGCTCGAAGACGTACCCCGCGGCGTTCGCGTTCGCGAAGCAGACCGGGCACTTCAGATTGCAACGGTTCGTGAGGTCGATCAGGGCGAGTCCCGTGTGGGACTTGTGGTGGCTGCACATCCCGCAGGTCGTCGG
>JASHPY010000107.1 GCA_030037855.1 Thermoplasmata archaeon
ACGTTCGCGGTCCCGTCGGCCGTCACGGGCCCGCATGAGGTGACCGCCACGGAGGGCGCGAACGTCGTCTCCCTCTCCTACACGGTCGACTCCAACTTCGTCCTCAGCTCCGACCAGGCGCCGCCCGGGACCCCGATCGTCGCGACCGGTACGGGATTCCTCGCCGGCGTCGCGTACAACGTGAGCTGGGCGGGAACCCTGCTCCTGTGCTCGGGGACGACCGGCGCGTCGGGGAACTTCACCTGCGACTTCGTGTTCCCGATCCTTCCCGGGGGGAGCGGTACCGTGGGCGCGGTCGTGGGAACGGTCGATGTCGACGTCACGTTCCTGGTGACGGCGGGACTGTTCCCGTCGACCGCGACCGGCTTCGTCGGGTCGGGGCTCGCCCTCACCGGGCGCGGGTTCTCGCCGACGGCCGCGGTCACGGTCTTCTGGAACGCGACGACCATGCTCTGCACCACCACGTCCGCGCCGAACGGGACGTTCCGCTGCTCGTCTACGGTCGTGCCCGCCGCGCCCGGCGGGACGCACACCGTCTCCGCCGTGCAGGGCAACGTCACCGCTTCCGCGAGCTTCGTGATCGTGCCCGACGTGCTCGCGTCCCCGGCGACCGGGCCGGTCGGCACGTCTGTGACGCTCTCCGGCACCGGCTTCGGGGGACTCGGCAACTACACGGTCGTCTGGGCCAGCTCGAAGACCCTGTGCAGCGGTGTCACGAGCTCGAACGGGGGGCTGAGCTGCGGGTTCGTCGTCCCCACCGCGTCGCCCGGGACCGCGACCATCACGACCACCGAGGGTTCCTACTCTCCGTCGTTCGCTTTCTCCGTCACCGGACCGTCGATGGGGCCGCCCGCCGCCTCGTTCCCCTGGTGGATCGTGGTCGGGGCGGCGCTGGTTCTGGCGATCCTTCTCGCGATCGGGCTGGTCTACGAGCAGCGGCGTCGCCGCCGCCCGCCGCGATCGACCTCGGTCCCGGCGAGCGTACGCGGCCCCGTGCAGCCGTGGACCCCGAGCGGCGCTCCGGCCGCCCCGGGCGAGGCCGAGGTAGCGGCGACCGGCCCTCCGCCCTTGCCCCATCCGGCCGTCGCGGCCGCCGCGAGCGGCACGACAGCCCCGACAGCCCCGACAGCTTCCTCCCTGCCCACCGAAGCGCCGCGGAACGAGCCCGAGGACATCGACCGTTTGATCGAGCGGCTCGAGAGGATGAGCCAGCAGATGTTCAAGAAATCCCCGAAGGACCTCGCAGCCGACGACGCGACGGTCGACGAGGAAGCGCCGTCGCACTGAGTGAGTCCCTTACGCCGGAACGGAAGCGGACCCGCTCAGGGCGCCGCCGGTCACGCGGGAACGGGTAGCGCAGTGTGGTGTCCGAGCGTCGGATACAGTGCCCGGGTAAGGATCTCGGGCTCCGGACGTACGCCGTGCTCCTTGGACTCGAACGCCGCTCGCACCGTGCGGGCGAGGTGCGGGACGGTGGGGTACTCGTTCAGCTCGGAGATCTTGACCCACGCGTACTCGGTGTGCTCCCCGGGGTCGAGGCGCGGGCTCTTACGACGTGGCGCCTCGCAATGGAAGTAGACCCCGACCGTCGGCCGGATCTTTCCCCGCTTAGACAGTGAGCGGAATACCTCGGCGTGGAACAACGGCCCGATGCGAACGTCGAAGCCGGTCTCCTCGCGGACCTCGCGCCGGGCCGCGCGGGGGAGCGTCTCCCCGGACTCGACGTGGCCGCACGGGAGATCCCAGGAACCGGGGTTCGAGGCGAGCGGGGAGCGGTGGAGCAGCAGGATCTGGTCGTTCCGGAAGATCGCGACCCCCGCTGCTACCTTCGCTTTCAGGCCGACCCCGGTCGCCTTCATAGGGACGACCGGCCACCACGTAGGGGTTTGTTTACCTTGCGATAGGCTCAGTCCCGGCGCCCCGGAGACGAGCGGAAGTCCAATCCGGCTGCGACGCGACGGCCCGGCTCTTCAAGGAGCGCAGGCAAAGTCGTTCACCCCGGGTAGGAACTCAAGTATCGTCACGTCTCCAGACGCGAACAGCGTGCGGAAGTCGGCCGATGCTTCGAGCGGACCGAGCTTGAATGGCAGGAAGCTCACGGTGTTCTGAGCGGAGCCTAGAACCTCGGTGATCCCCAGCAGGAGCAGGTTCGCCCGGGTCGAGTTGGTATACGTGCCGCTGTTCAAGTTTTGCACGACCGTGTAGTACGAGAGGTTCGCGGGGGTCGGGAAAGCGGGGTACACGATCTGAACCGACGCGTATTCGGGAAGGTACTGACCAATCGATCCCGGAGCTATGAGAACTCGCGAACAGGGGGGGAGGTGCGTGCCGACCCACTCGAGCGCTCCTACATCCCCCGAGCTCACGTTGGCGAGCTCATGAATGTGGTGGGAGATGTACCCTGGAACGACGGTCGACGTCACGCCCACCCCGGACGCGACGGGAACCAGAATGACCAGAGCTACGAGGACCTGGCCCGCGCGCGCTCGGTTTCGGCTGGCGCCCGAAGCGCCGTTCCAGCGGGCCCGCCCCCCGGCGTTCGACTCATCCCGAACGCGCGTGTTCTCACGGCTCGCGGAGAGGTAACTGGCGGCGGCGAGAAGGGGTAGCAGGGCGATCAGTTCGTAGAAGATGAACAGGACGGCGGACAGCTCGTCGAGGTTCGTCACCGATTCCGCCCCCGAACCAGTAAGCGACGCCGCGTCGAGCAGAAAGAGGCCCCCGATTAGTAGGACCATCACGGTCGTTCCGACGACGAGCTGCTCCACCATCCGTCCCGGAAGATGACGTCGAACCGAGGACGTCGGCCGCAGGAGGACCAGAGCGGAGAGCACCAGACCCGCTGCCAGAAGCACCTGTATTTCGACGGTCAGACCCGGGAACGGTGAGATCTTAGGCTTGAGCCACACGAACGGGTTCAGTTCTCCGTTCACCGTTCCCCACGACGGAATCGTGGCCAAGTACAGAGGCGCGGGGGGAGGACTGCCCACCGGGAGCAGAACATGCCCCGGGTACTCGAACCAGAGGGCCACGCCGACGAGGCTGCGAACGAGGAACGCCGAGGCGATGCCGCAGACCACCAGCCCTCGAGCGGCCCAGCCGAGCGGGCCGACGCCTCCAGGAGTGCGAAAAGCCAGCCAGTATCCCACCAGGAGCAAGAGAGTGCAGAGCCCCAGCATGAGGCTCAGGCTGATCTCGACACCGACAACGAGTCCGAGCACCCCGATTTCGTTCCAGGTCCGACTCGGGCGGCGAACGAAGGGAGTGAGCCATCCGAGCGTGAGAAGAAACAGCGGCAGTCCGATCGCAAAGTCGAAGGAGCCGCCGATCGCCAGGCGTGGCCATGTCACGACGAGCCCGAAGAACGCCGCGGTCAGCAAGCCGAGCCACGCGGTGGAGGCCCGCGGATGTCCGGTCGCGAGTCGGCTTCCCAGGCAGTACGCTGCCGGCACAGAGAGCGCGAGGAACAGTCCGGGAAACTGCAGAGGAGCGCTGACGATGGGCCAGCCGAAGAGAACGACGGGTAGGCTCATCCAGACTGCGCCCCCCTGGGGATAGGTGACGCCGACCGAGGCGTAGGGCAGGAACGTCGTGGCGATAGTGTGTTGCGAGAGAAGTAGATTGATGAAAAGCGAATAGAGACTCCCGTCGAGCATGTTGCCGAACGTGAGCGACGACACTCCGAGCACCTCGAAGGCCAACACTCCGGCAAAGAGCGCACCCAGCAGGATTCCCGGCGGGGTCGCGAGGAACCGTAGCGTGGCCCGTAGGCCCCTGCCACGGTCCAGCCCTACGCAGACCGTGTATCCCGCCAGACCCCCGACGAGCACGACCAGGACGAGCGGCGCCCCATAGAGCGGCAGGGGAATCGACGCGAGCACGAAAAGTACGGCGCCCCCGGCGTAGACCGCGAGAAGCGCACGTTCGACGGGAGTGAGACGGACCGTGTGACGCGCGATCGATTCACCCGCTCGTAGCACCGCGGCACCCAGAGGAAGGGTGAGGAACGGCAGAATGGCGAGCTCGACAAAAATTCCCGCTGGGGAAGGAAGGGGCACGATGTCTCAACCTCGTCAGTGCGATAAGGCTTGGCGGGAGGCCCGCCGGTCCCAGCGGTCGGGCTGCGAAGGACGGTCTCGGCCAGAGGTGGAACGCAAGGGACAACGCGAGCGAGCGGGTCGTTCCTCACCGTTATCAAGAGCGTGGGCTCGTCAATCGCCTGTCCGACGGTTCGATGAAAGTGTTGGTGATCGTCGCCCGGGACTCCGCCCATCCCCGAGCCGCGGGAGGGGATCGCCACATGACTCGGTTGGCCGAGGAGCTCGCGGAGGCCGGCCATTCGGTTACCCTGCTCTCCGCGGGCGACCCGGCGATTCCGCGGCTCGAGTCCACCGGCCGGCTCTCGATCCGGCGCCTATCGATGACTCGCTTGATGTTCCCGCTCGTTTGGACCCTCGAACTCTCCTCCCTCCATCGTCGCTTCGATGTCGTGATCGAGGAGGCCATGGGGGGAGAACACGCTCCGTTTCTCGGCAGGTTTCTCTCAGGGTCCCCGACCGTCGGGTTTTGGTACCAGGATAACCGCCCGCTCGTGGCGGCCATGTACGGCCGCCCGGCGTCCGTGTTGGGCGGGGTCGTGCAAGCGTGCCTGCTCCGATCCGGGCGGGGTGGATTCGCGATCGCCAACTCTCATGCCACGGAAGAATGGTTGGTCACGAAAGGTTTCCAACGGTCGCGAGTGGCGGTGTCGTTCCCCTTCGTCGCCGCTCCATCGAACACGGCACCGCCGGCTCCGTTTGCCGCGAGGAAGAGTCGCATCGTGACCATCGGTAACCTGCGCCCGAGCAAGCGGTTCGAAGAGGCGATGTCCGTCCTCCGCGAGGTCCGGGCCACGGTGCCAGACGCCGAACTCGTCATCCTCGGGCGCGCGCAGGACGACGGTTACCTCTCCGCCCTTCGAGCAAAGGCGGAGTCCGCCGGCCTCGCAGGTGCCGTGCATTTCCTTGTCTCCGCCACTGACGTCGAGAAGTTTGCCCTCCTGGCGACAGCCAAAGTCCTAACAGTGCACAGCCCGATCGAGGGATTTGGCTGGACCATCATTGAAGCGGGTCTCAGTGGCGTCCCGTGCGTCGGAAACGAAGGGGTGTCGCACGACTCGCTTCGCGACGGCTTCAACGGGGTGCGAGTTCCGTTCTCAGATGTCAGCGCGTATCGACGCGCCATCGTTCGGTTGCTCACTGATCCCGACGAGTGGACCCGTCTCTCGGAAGGAGCGGTTCGCGTGGCGCACGAGTTCACCGAGGGTTCGTCGAACGCCCGAGTCGAGCAAGTGTTACGAGCGGCCACCGAGCCGGTCTCCATCTCATCGGACGGGTCTTGAGCGTCGAAATCGGGCGTGAGTGCGGACCCCTCGGGGCGGCTCTCCCCCAAGCCCAGGACAGAGCAAGGGAGGGCGGACTCGGGAGGTCGGCATGACACACCCCGACGAAAAGCCGTTTATGCTGCGTTCCGCGCTGGTGCGAGGGGGGTGCCATGTCGAGCGAGAAGGTCGCTCTAAATCCCGGGCAGGGCCGGCCCGGGCCGGCTACTGTGGGCAAGGAGCCGATGTCCGCTGAGCCGGTCCCGGCGGGTGCCTCGACTCCCGGCCCGGGGCCACCGGGTTCCGGCTCCTCGGGACCGGAGTCGAGCGTCCTGGGCGACGCCGCACGACCGCGTCCGGGCGCAGGCCGGATGGGGATGCTCTGGGGCCGGATGAGCCGGGTGTACCAATTGTTCTCGGCCCGCGCGGGACGGCGCGCGCGGCTGTGGACCGGGCTGGCGCTTTTGATCTCGACTGCGGTTTTCACGGCTGCCTACGGTTGGGTGTTGGTCCAGCGCTACGAAGCGTTCCAGACGTACGCCTGGGACCTCGGGATCTACAACCAAGCGATGTACACCACGCTCGTCCATCACCGGCTGCTCTACTACACCGCGGACCTGCCGTCGGTCCCTCTGGGCGGAACGAACCCCGGATCGCTACTCGCAGTCCACTTTTCCCCGTTCCTGTACGCGTTGATTCCGTTCTACGCGGTCGCGCCGGGACCGGCCACGCTGCTCGTGCTCCAGGCTGCTGCGCTTGCCAGCGGGGTGATCCCCCTCTACCTACTCGGACGACGCCTCGGGCTTCCGGTACCGTTGGCGGGTGTGGCCGGGGCTGGCTATTTGTGCTCTCCGGTGCTGATGGGCATCGGCTGGTACGACTTTCACGCCGAGGCCCTTCTCCCCGCGACGGTGCTCTGGGCGCTCTATCTTTACTACTCCCAGCGACCGCTCGCGTTCACGATCGCGCTGGTCGTCGCGCTTTCCGTGATCGAGTCCGCCGCACCGTTCTTGTTCCTCTTCGCCGCCGCCGGAGTGATCGCTTGGGTGTATGCGATCCTCAGGCGTCGAAGCGACCGGCCCGGGGCCAAGGAACGCCTCATCTTGGTCATCAGCGCGCTGGCCCCGCTCGCGTGGCTGTTCCTAGTGCTCGTGTGCTCCCTGCTGCTGTTCGGGGGAACCCCGGGGGACCTGGGGGGTTCCTACTCGAGCGACTACACCACGCTCGGACCGAATCTCACCCTTTTCACGGCAATCCCATACGCACTGGTCCACCCGACTCGCGCCGCGGCCGCGCTCTCTTACCAATGGGGCGACAAACTGGCGTACGTACTGGTCCTGCTCGGCTCTCTAGCCTTTCTTCCGTTGATCGGGCCGAAGCGACTGCTGCTACCTGCCGCCGCTTGGATCGGTCTCGCCGTGCTCTCCTCGGCCAGTGGGTTCTATCAGTTTGGCATCCAGTTCGCGGCGTATCCATACCCGTTCCTCGCGGCCGGCGCAGTCTTTGGACTCTCGCGCCTCTGGACCTGGAGGACTCGAACTCCCGTTACCGCTCCTAAGACACGACCTCGCCGGTGGCCGAGCCGTAGGGTCCCGTGGAGGCTAGCGCGTGGCAGCCCGTTCGCCGCGGCGGGAGGGCTAGCGGTGGCGGTTGTGGTGACCACCGTTCTCATCTCGCCCCTAAACACCGCTCCGTTGTGGTCGTACGATCTACTCGCGCACGGAGTCCCGTCCCTCACGTCGCAGGAGGCCGCCCTTCACGACGTGATCGACCTGATTCCGTCGGCGGCGTCGGTCCTCACGGTCTCCGCGATCTTTCCCGAGGTCTCGAGTCGAGTCGATGCATTCGTCGTGCCGGCCTCGTCCTTCTTCCGATCGGGGTACACGTTTCTTGATGCCCTGGAAAACTACACCAACGAATCCCGGTACATTCTCCTGGACTTCTCCGTCGACTACTTCGACTCCGCGGTGCTGATCCGTTACGTGAACCTGACTGGATTTGGTCTCTACGCGGAAGACGACGGCGCGCTGTTGTACGAGCGAGGTTGGTCCGGGCCTCCGCTCGTGTGGGTCCCCGCGGGAACCGTCGTTCCCGGGAGCGTGCTCTCGATGGCTACCCACGCCCTACTAAGCGCGAGCGCGGGGACCGAAGTGGGAACCGATAGTCATGGAGAGCCGCCGGGAAACGCCACCCTTCTGTGGACTGGCCCCTACAACTACGACGTTCCACCGGGAAGCTACGCTGCGACTTTCTGGTTCGAGATCGACGCCCGTTCCTCGGGCGCTCAGCTGTTCCTTCAGGTCAATAACAACCCCGTCCAGGTGAGCATGTTCACGTACGGTCAGACAGGGTCCGGTCAGAACTACGGATTCCACGTGAATAACGGCCCCCGGGTCGTTCTCAACAGCACGGAGGTTTACAATCCGGAGAACGGCAGCTTCGTGGTCCAAGAGAACGTGACGCTCGACTTCAGCTGGTCCTACCTCGGAGTGTGGAGCGTGGCCGGCTGGGGCTTGACCGCTTCGCTCGGATGGCAGTTGAACAGCGTGACGCTGCAGCAGCTCGGCCCGTAAGCAGGCTGGGAGCACCGCCTCACCCGCGTTCTGTCCCGACGGGGAGGCCGCTGAGATGCTCGAGGGACCGGCCGGAGAGGACTCGGTGAGTACCCTACGAGGGTCCCCGTTAATAACACACGACCGAGTCGGACCGAACATCCGGTCGACGGTCGAGTGCGTTCGGATGACTCCGCGAATCACGGTTCTGATCACCGCGTACCAGCGTCAGAACTACCTGCGGGACGCGGTTCGTTCGGTGCTCGCATCCCCGGTTCCACGATCCGACTACGAGATCGTACTGGTCACGGACGAGATCGCACCGGCGCTTGCCGACGAGTTCCGCGGGCTCGGGGTGAAAGTGCTCCGAGTCGCCACGATCCGGGGGGGAGAGATGTGGGTCGCCGGCCTCCAAGCGGCGACCGGCGACGTCATCGCGTTCTTGGACGATGACGACTGCTTCTACCCGGGAAAGCTATCCCGAGTGCTCGAGGTCTTCGAGGACCCCGACGTCATTTGGTACCACCACGGCTACCGTCGGGTCGACGAGGAGCGACGGCCGCTGCCGCGGACCTCCGCGAACCGCTCCGGGATTCAGGTGTACTCCGCTCCACTGAATCGACACGACCTCGGGCGAATCCGCCGTGCGGGGGGCTTTTACAACAACACGTGCCACGCCGTGCGACGAATTGCGCTCACCGACCATCGCAACGAGTTTCTGGAGGTGACGTTCGGCCAGGACTTCGCCATCCCGGCCTTGCTCTCGGGCGCCGGCAAGGTCATCATCGACCCGTCGAACATCCTCTCCGAGTTTCGCACCCACTGGAGCCAGGGCTCGCATCCGTTCGGTGGCACGCACCTTCCCGAGTCGCATCTGAAGTTTCTCGCGGGAATCGTCCGGACCTTCTACCATCTCTCCCGGGTCGCACCCACGGAGGGTGCCCGCGAGTTCAGTCGCTGTCGCGCCGAGTCCTACGAGGTTCTCCTTTGGACGACGCGGGGCGAATCCATCTCGGATCCGGCGGGGGCCCGCCGGAGGGCGCTGCGCGCGCTCATCGGCAATCTCGAGGAACGCGACTTCTTTCATCTGGCGGTACTTGTGAACCTGCTCTCACTCGCGCCGATTTCGCGACGAGTCACTGAAGCAGTCTACACCGGCTACAAGCGGGTCGAGATGCGGGGGTTGGGGCTCGACGTCGCAGGATAGGCGGGGGACATGTCGGACGCCCACGCCCCAATCGATCCCACCACGCGGTGCTGCCCCTCTCCAGCAAACCCCTCTCGGCACGCGTCCGGACCGAAGTCCTGACTCCCCGAAGCGGCGGGGCCCGGCCCGATCAGAGCGGAGACCCAGTCGGGTCAGTGAAGAGCGATTTCGTGGATCATCTCGAATCCGATCCGCACGGCGCGCGAGCGGCTTCCACCCGCTCCCTTCGACACACCAACTCGCTCCCGGAACCGAATCGGGACTTCAACGACCGAGAGCCCGCTGCTAAGGGCCACCAAGATCATGTGGGGAGAGAAGTAGTTCCCGCCGACGGTGAGCTGGTCGAGGATGCGGGCCAGCGCGTCTCTCCGGATCACCCGATAGGTGCATCCTACATCCGTCAATCCGACCCGGCCTACGAACGTCGTGTCCCAGTACCTCAGGCGGATGAGGAAAGCCAGGAACAGATTCCCCCACGTCATAAACCAGTCCATCTGGGATCCGGCCCGGGTCAGCGTGCGCGTCGTTCGCGTCCCGAGCACGAGATCGCAGTCCGAAAGGTACGGTAGCATCTTATCGAGGTCGCTCGCGAAGAACGTCATGTCCCCTTCGCAGAGGGCGATGACCTCGGTTGCGGAGCGGTCGAGTAGGTAGCGCAGACCGGCCATGCACGCATACCCGTAGCCTTGCTGCGACTCGGAGATCACGGTCGCGCCGTGCGCGACGGCGATACGGGCTGTGTCGTCCCGAGAATTGTTGTCTACAACCACGATCTCCGCGACGGACGGGAGCGATCGGAACTCCTCGACCGCGGCACCGATCGAGGCAGCATCGTCGTACGCCGTGAGTACCACACCGACCTGTTGATCGCGGCAGGTCGGACGTGGCGAACTAGCGACCTGGGGGCGATGGCGACTCGCCGACAGGTCCCAGAGAATCGCGACCCCCGCCAGGATCGGGATCGCGACGAAGAAGTAGACCACTGCAACCGTGAGGAGCGCGCCGTCCCAGCCGCTTTGGACGTTGACCAACGGCGGGTCGACGCTCGAGAGTGCCCAGCGCATGAGGCTGAGTACGAGATCGACCAACGCCACTACGGTCGTGACGACCGCGAAGCAAGCCGTAGCGAGGAACACGGTGACAAGAAACCGACCCATCCCGCTCCTCCCCGGTCCGCAGGAAAAACTGGGTCGCTCTTTTTAATCCTTCTCACCGAGGGCGGTAGGGCGGAGCGGGGGGTCTTGGCGCTGGTTCTTACGAGCAATGGAGGGGATGCCATCGGAGAAGGGCCTTGACGAGTTGTCAGCGCGGCGTCGGGGAGGGGACGTACTCGACCTTGGCTCCTCCGCCCTGTCTGAGTCGGGCTCGGACTCGGAATGCGCGAGATAGACGGTTGCCCGCTCCCGCGCACCGGGGAGATAGGCAGAGGGCTGGGCCGGGCTTCCTTCCCCTATGCTACCGCGCAGTACCCGTCACCGGCCCGAGGGGCACCGCCCGCGTCAGACCGGAGTGTCGGATGGCACTCGGGATCGCCGCGGTGCGCGGCTCCGGAGGGGCGTTGAGCTGACTGCCTATATGGAGGACCGGACTAAGCGGTCGATCGGACCACGTGGTCCGGCCGGTTCATGCCGTTAGCTGAGACCGATCGAGTCCGTCAGCCCCGGCTGTCGCGGTTCGATCCAATAAATGCGCTCGAGTCGATGGGCCCGCCCGCGAAGGCGATCGCGGAAAGAGCCTGGGTCGCGCTCGACCCGGTGAGCGGGTTGCGCGACGCGTTCTCGATCGCTCTTCGCCCGGCATCCTTCCGCAAGCGTGGTATCCTTACCGCGAGACTCGAAACCATTCGATTCGTTCGAACGTTCCCGCGAACGGCGCGTAGCTTCGTCCTTCCCTCGCTGCTCCGGGAGTGGACGGTGAGCCAGGCGGACGCGCGGGGGCTGTTCCTTGAGTTCGGAGTCGGCGACGGAGAGTCTACGAATCACATCGCCCGCACGATGCAGAGGTCTCACCCGGGCACCGCGCTCCACGCTTTCGACTCATTCCGCGGGTTACCAGAGAAGTGGCTACCGTGGGCGGACGCGGGTGCGTTCGCCCGGGAGGCCCTCCCCACGGTGGAACCGAACGCTCACTTGGTCGTGGGACTGTTTCAGGACACGCTGGCCAACTTCCTCGCGAGTCACCCCGGAGTAGTCTCCTTTGCCCACATCGACTGCGACCTTTATTCGTCGGCCCACTACGTGCTCCACTCCTTGCTCGCAAACTCTCGGCTCGCTCCCGGCAGTCTGCTGCTCTTCGACGAGCTGATGAACTATCCCGGTTGGATCACGGACGGGGAGTACCGGGCGCTTCGCGAGCTCCTCCCGGGTGGCCCGCTAGGATACGAGATCATAGGGGCTGCGCCCGTGAGCGAGCAGGTCGCGATCCGATTGACCGCCGTAGCACCCCGAGGCCCCCAAAGGTAGTTTCGGATTCCCGGACGAGCGCAAGACTCGCGTGGCCCCGATCGCTCGATCGCACGCGTCCGGGTCGCCGCGAGTCGCGCGCGTGGCTCCCGGCGTCTCGCCAAAGCCGCCCTCTCTTACCCTCGCGCGGGGTGATTCCCCGGTCGGACCGGCTCATCCGCCTCGCCCCCGGTCCCAAGTCGAGAGCGAGGCTCGAGGGACATCGTCCGACAAAGGGTAATAGACCGACGTTTGTGGACGCCGTGATGGGTGCACGAACCGCGCTAATCACCGGTATCACGGGGCAGGACGGTTCGTACCTTGCCGAGCACCTTCTGGGCAAAGGATACCGCGTTGCGGGCATAGTCCGGCGTCTGAGTAGCCCGAACCTCTCGAATCTCAAAGCGATCCAGGATCGGATCGAACTCGTTGACGGGGATCTGATCGACCAAGCGTCCCTGAGCCAGGCCGTTCGCTCCATCGGCCCGGACGAGGTCTACAATCTCGGCGCTCAGTCGTTCGTCGCCACGTCCTTCCTTCAGCCGGCGCTCACTGGCGAGATTACGGGACTCGGAACCCTTCGTTTACTCGAAGCGGTCCGAGCGCATGCGCCCAGCGCGCGTTTCTATCAGGCCTCGTCGAGCGAAATCTTCGGTCACGTGGAAACCGAGCCCCAGACGGAGCAGACGCCGTTCCATCCGCGGAGCCCGTACGGAGTGGCCAAAGTGTACGCCTACTGGGCGACGGTGAACTACCGCGAGGCCTACTCGATGTTCGCGACGAACGGGATTCTGTTCAACCACGAGTCTCCCCGGAGGGGTCTCGAATTCGTGACCCGAAAGATCAGCGATGGCGTGGCTCGGATCGCGACGGGCAAGTCGAACTGCCTCACCCTCGGCAACCTGGACGCGCGACGAGACTGGGGGTTCGCGCCGGACTACGTCGACCTCATGTGGCGGAGTCTTCAGCACGGGACCCCGGACGACTACGTGGGGGCCACGGGGGAGTCGCATACCGTACGGGAGTTCGTCGAGCAGGCGTTCGCGGCCGCCGGCATTCGCGACTGGGACCGATACCTCAAGACCGACGCTCGGTTCAATCGGCCCGCGGAAGTGTTCAACCTTCGGGGGAGCGCGGATAAGGCGAAGCGCCAGCTCGGCTGGGAGCCCAAGACGCGGTTCCAGGAGCTCGTACGCCTGATGGTCGAAGCGGACCTCGAGCGACACCGGGCCGGTTAGCAACGGTCGCGGTTCGTAGTCCGGTTCGCCCTGAGGCCTCCCGCAGGGGCTCCGGCCGCGCCGCGCGGGGAGAAGGTGGGGCTCCCGGTACTCGACAATGAGGGAGCCCACTCGGCCGTTCGCCCTTCCGTCCGTCTACGGACCAAGAACTCCTCGAGTCGCTGCGGGGTTCTGCCAAACTTATCTGGGGGTCCGGCCCTCGGCCGGAGCTCGGGGAGTGGCTTCGTGCCGGTGCGCATCGTAGCGGGCGATATCTCGGCCACCGACGCGACGACGCGACTGTTGATCCCAACTCCGAAGCAGGGGAAGTGGCCTCCGTTCGCCCGAGTGGCCGAGACGCTCGCCACTCCTCGCCGGAGGTTTCCGGCCCACAGCCATACGGGAGTGGAGGTGCTGACGTACGTGGTCGAGGGATCCGGCACCTACGAGCTCCAGTCGCGCGCGGCAGAATCCGTCGCGGCCGGCTCAGTCCACCTTCTCACGGCCCCGACCGCCGTCGGACACGCAATCAACCCCGGCAAGGGGCAGACTCTCCGCTGGTTCGGCGTCGTCGTAACGTTGCCCGAAGGGCCTCCGCCCGAGACCCGCGACCGCTCGTCACCGGCGGGTGAGCCGGGGGCCGGCCCGGACGGTTTCAGCCTTCGTCCGCTTGTGGGTCCGGGGAGCGCGATCCCGTCCGCGGCGGGCATGGAGGTCGCCTCACTGCATTTCGCCTCCGAGGCGACCACCTTCCGCCCGATGGGACACCAGTCGCTGGCGGTCTGCTATGCGCTGGCCGGCCGTGGCCGGATCGACTCGGAGGGCCTCGAAGGGGGTGAGGCCGCGCTCATCGACGAGTCGGCCGGTATTGCGATTCACGGGGAGCCGGGCTTCCGCGCGGTGGTGGTCCGGGTCCCGCGACCGACGTAGGGACAGCCCGTCCCCGACCTCACGCGCGGTCCGCCCGCCCCGGGCTGTAACGGCAGCGAGTCGCAGCAGCGCGACGCCCGGGACCGCGGCGACGACCAGCAGCATCCGTTCGAGCAGCGGGTTCGAGAGGTACGAGAGCACGCCGCCCGCCAGCAAAGTCGCTCCCAGTCCGGCGGCCGGGTAGGCCGTGTTGAACGGCCCGCTGTGCACGCCGACCTCCCCGTCGAGGGCGAGATTCGAGGCAAGCGTCGGCTGCGGGATCTACGTCCGGTTCTCTCCGAACCTCGATCGGGAACTGCCGAAGGGGCGGGGTCAGTCGGGGAGCCCCAGACTCTTCCAGGCCGGATAGCGCATCAGCTGTCCCTCGCAGACGTTCCCGATGTACCGTCCCCGGACTCGGAACTGCATGATCCGCTGACCCTCCTGTGCGAGCTTCGCCCACCGCGACTTCGTTTCGGGGTTCTGCTCGATCCCTTCAATCAGCACGTCGTGAACGGAGAGGGCGAGCGTGCGCAGACCTTGTCGCCGCGTGCGGCCCACCCGGAAACTCTGTCCCCCGAGTTCCACCTCCGGGCGGTCCTCGACCATCGACTGGCGCCACGCGGCGACGAGCTCCTCGCCGAGCGTCATGATGGTCGGCTTCGGAAGGGCAGAAGGGCAGTCATGGTACGTCCGGATCGAAGCCACCGCTCGACGCGGAGCTGTAACGGGGTACCTCCCCTTCAACCTGAGCCCTGGACCGAGATCTCGTATCCCCACGGGGCGCCCAAAGAAACGAGGTCGGAGCCGCCCGGGCGCACCGGACACACGAGACGTGTGCGCTGCGTGTGAGTCGCCGCTTAACTCCCCCGCGGATTCCCGCGGCTATTGAGCGTGAACGAGCATCGTGTCCCCCCTCTCCCGAGCCCTCCGGAAGGGGCGGGAACGGACACCGCGACGGTCGCCACCGGGACCAACGTCCTACGTAATGGGAACTTTCGCCGTCTGTACGCCGCGTCGGTGGCGTCCGCCGGCGGGGCCGCCGTGGCGGTGGTCTCGGTCTCCTGGCTGGTTTACAGCGAGACCAGCAGCGCCATCGCGATCACGTACGTCGGGCTCGCGTCGATCGTCCCGGGACTTATCTTGGGGCTCCTGGCCGGCGCTCTCGCGGACCGCTACAATCGCCGACGGGTCATGGTCGTATCCGACCTGACCCGGGCGGTTCTCATGGGCGGGCTCGCCGTCTCGCTCTACGTCGCCGGATTCCAGCTGTTGACGGTGCTCGGTGTGCTGGTCGTGGTGAACGCGTTCAGTGCGTTGTTCCTGCCCGCGAGCAGCGCCTTCCTCCCCCGTCTCATCGACCGGGAGGGGCTCGAGGCCGCGAACGGCCTCCTCCAGGGATCGACTCAGGGCGCTCAGATGATCGGGTCCGCGGCCGGCGGCGCGGTGATCGCGGCGGCCGGCGTGGTCCCCGGGCTCGCGATCAACGCGCTGACCTACGTGGTCTCCGCCGCGTGCGTCCTCTCGATCGCCGCCTCGTTCGGGCA
>JASHPY010000108.1 GCA_030037855.1 Thermoplasmata archaeon
GAACCAGTCGAGGTAGAGGGTGGCGGGGAAGGCGAGGATGCCGACACCGCCGAAGGCGAGGTAGAGGAGGAACGTCTCGAGGGGGTCCTGGGTGAGGCCGAGCTGGTAGGCGCGGGCGCCGTAGTAGATGATGCCGGAACCCGCGACCAGCGCGACGATGCCGGCGAAGTGGGTCGGAAGGCCGCGCCAGACGACGATCCCGAAGCCGACGAGGATGATCGAGAGCATGAAGAGGGGGTCGAAGAAGAACAGGTCGTAGGAGCCGAACGCGACCGGGATCGGCCAGGTGAGCTCGCCCCAGACGGCGACGATGCCGATGGCGGCGCCGAGGAGGGCGAGGAAGGTGGCGCCGCCCTCGAGGTGGCCGATCGCGCGGACGGGGTCCTTGCGACGGTGCTCGACCCAGACGCAGAAGGCGGTGTAGAAGAGGACGACCGAGACGAGGATGAGGAGGTCGAGGATCAGGGTCAGGTCGTCCGTGAACGTCATCGTCCGCCTCGGGTCGGCTCACGGAGGACAAAGCCGCACCGACCCAAGACATGTCGGTTCGGACTTGCCCGGACTACTCTCCTGTTCGAGGCTCCCCGGGCCCACAGCAGGAGTGGATTCGTGCCTCGAAGGCCCGCGCAGACGTGCGGGAAGTCCCGCTGCGTGAAATCGGGTCGGCCGGGTGACCGCCGGCGCCCGTGGGGAGGGCGAACCGTCCTCGTGCCGTAGGCCCGGGTACCGGGTGCGGGGGTAGTCGTTCGCTGTCGATCCGCCCGGCCGATATCGATCAAAGCGCTCCCGGCAGGCGGAACCCGCCGGTGGAGCGCTTCCTACACGGTTTCCGCGGGCCGGCGATACGAACGAATCGGGACCTCCCGACTCAACCCGGCGAGAGCCTGGTTGCCCGTCACGAGGGCCTCGGAGCGGGCCAGCGCCATCCCCGCGAGCTGCGCGTCGACCGTTCCGAGGCTCCTGCCGAGCCGAGACATTGAGGCCTGCAGTCGACCGGCCGCGCGAGCGCCCTCCGCATCGAACTCCACGGGCGCGTACGCCAGCACGAACTGCTCGATGCGCTGGCGTTCGGCCGGTCGTCGCACCGCGGTATGTGCTCCGACCCACAGCTCGAAAAGAACCGGAGCCGGAAGACGAAGGGGTTGACCTTCCCGATCCAGGGACGCGGCCAGCTCTACTGCCTCGGGTCGCCCGTCGAGCAGGTCGATGGCGAAGCTCGCATCGAACAGCATGTCAGCGATCCAAGCGGCGTCGCTCGGCGCGGTCCGCTTCGATCGCGTCGCGCAGGGCCGTAGCCGATCCATGAGAGAGCGCGCCGGCAAAGTCCGATAGGGGCCGCCGCTGCGTGAGGCGGATCACGACGTCCGAGAAGCTCTCGGAGACCCCTTTGTTCGCGCGCAGCCGGCGGTACGCCTCCTCGGTAACCGTGAGGGTCCGCACTGTCATGCGTGTTTAAACGTAAACGTATTTTTTGAGGATCTCGGTCGTGGGGGAAGATGGGACTCCGGATCGCATCCGGCTCGCCTCGAGCACCGCTCGACCAGAGGGGCATGCTCCCGGCGGGATTTGAACCCACGTTGGAGGGTGTCCTCGGCATCTTTCGATGCCTCGAAGGCCCTCTATCCTTGACCGGACTAGACTACGGGAGCACGGGGGCGCTGAGGCATACCGCCGCTTGAAGTGTTACCCACGAGCTTGCGAGGCGATCGACGGGCTACCGGCTCTTCGACGCGGCCTTCCCTCGATACGCCTCGTAGTGGAGGACCAGCTCCCCGTAGGGCATGTGGGTCGCGGAGAGCAGCTTCAGGTTGGTCTGCGTCGTCGTCGGGTTCCAGTACCGGGGCCCGCGACCGAAGACGACGGGCATGACGAGGAACCAGTAGTCGTCCGCGAGATTGCGCCGGAGCACCTCGTGGATGAGCCGGGGTCCGCCCTCGAGGATGATGTTCCCGCCCTTCTCGCTCCTGAGCTTCGCGACGATCTTCGTGAGGTCCCCCTTCAGGACCCGAGAGTTCTCCCACTCGAGGTGCTTCAGTCGGTGCGAGAGGCAGACCTTCTCCACCCGGTCGAGGAAGCGCGAGTAGTCGAACATGAACTTGGGGTCGTTCGGCTTCCGCCCCCGGAGCGAGTGGACGCGGCGATGGCCGGTGAACGAGCGACGCCCCATCACGACCGTCGTGACGTCCGAGTACCGGTCGGTCCACATCCTTCGGAAGAATTCGTCCGGTTCGTCCGGGTTTCCCGAGGGAAGGTCGGAGCCCGGGTACTTCGGGAACTCGCCGCGTCCGTCGAGCGTCATGTAGACATTGGCGGTGACTTTTCTCATGTTCGCGCTCCGCGTCGCCGAGCGATCGGTTCGCTTGCCTATCAACGAGTAGGGGAACCAAAGTAGGACGGCTCCGAGCGCGACGCCCGGTCGAGCGTTCCGTGCTCCGCGCGGCGGCTGACCCCGAGGTACGGGGCCCTCGGTTCAGTGGGGCTTGCCGGCCGGTCGGACCCCCGACGTCGCCCGGTGCGCGAGCGCCGGGAAGTACTCCGGCCGTCGCTCGCCCGTCGCGGCGTAGATCGCCTTCTCCGCGATCTTGCACGCGTTGTCGCCGACCCGCTCGAGGTGGCGGGCCGCGAGCAGGTAACGTCCGAGCCGTTCGGTCGAGGCGCCCCCCTTCTGCAGGAGGGCGAAGACCCGGTCCTGGAGCTGGTCGTAGAGCTCGTCGACGTCGTCGTCGAGGGCGAAGATCGTCTTGGCGAGCGTCGTGTCGTCGCGCACGAACGCGTCGATCGACCGCTGGACCATCGCCCGCGAGCGCTCGTCCATGCTCCGGAGGAGCTCCGCGGGGGTCGGGTCGGTCGGCTCGGGCGAAGTCGTGAGGTTCTTCGCGAGGTCGTAGCCGAGCCGTCCGACGCGGTCGACGCAGTTCGCGATCTTCAGCACGGCGCCGATCGCCCGCAGGACCGGGCCTTCGGGCTGGAGGGTCGCGATCAGCCGCATCGTCTCGGTCTCGATCGCGATGTCGAAGCGATCGAGCGGGCTGTCGCGGTCCGAGACGCTCTGGGCGAGGGCGGCGTCGCTCGTGAGGAGCGCCCGGGTCCCGTCGGCGACCATGCCGACCGCGAGGTTCGCCATCGCGGCAACGTGTCCCTTCAGGGCGAGGATCGGGTCGTCGGGGTCGTGACGGGTCGGCGGCGAATCGGTGTCGCTCATGAGAACCTGCCCGTGACGAACTCCTGGGTGAGCGCCTCGCGGGGCCGCTCCAGGATCTCGGCCGTCGGTCCGCTCTCGACGAGGCGTCCCTGGTGGAGGAACGCGACCCGGTCGGAGACGCGGGCGGCCTGGCCGACGTTGTGCGTGACGAGGACGAGCAC
>JASHPY010000109.1 GCA_030037855.1 Thermoplasmata archaeon
TTGAGCGGGAGCTGCCCTCAGTAAGGTGGTTCGGAACGCTTAAGCGATGTGGGAAAATGCCGCATCGATGGTCGCCACCACCCCCGTCTGGGTCGTCGTCGTGATCGTGGTCGCCGCCGGCGTCGGCGGGATCGGCTTCTACGCGGGGTACGAGTACCGCGGGGCGGCCGTTACGTCCTCGGCCGCTGCCAACAACACGCTCTCAATCCTCGGCGCGGGGACGCTGACGTTCACGTTCCCCGAACTCGCGAGCGAGCTCGTCAACCAGACCCCCGGCATCTCGGCCCCCGCCGCCGCTCAGGATTACGAAGGGTCGCTCGACATCACGACCGCGATCACGTCGCTCGCGGGGACCGCGGACGTCGCGGCGCTCGCCGACTTCCGCCTCGCGCCGCAGCTGCTCTACCCGAAGTTCGCGTCCTGGGAGGTCGTGTTCGCGCAGACCCAGGAGGTCCTGATCTACAACTCGAGCCTCCCCGCGTTCAGCGGCGTCAACGAGAGCAACTGGGGGGCGGACCTCGTGGCGGACGTCCAGACACCCGGGAACGCTCCGCTCGGGATCTGGAACGCGTCGACCGACCCGAACGGCTACAACGAGATCTTCAGCCTCATGCTGCAGGGAAGCCTGTACGGGAGCGGCATCTCGAACTACTACGGTACCCTGTACAACGGCGCCCCCGGCGCCTACGCCGAGGGGAACCCGTCGTACACCGTGCTCGAGCACGAGTCGCAGGCCGCGAGCCTGATCAAGACCGGGGTCTGCTCGGCCGTGATCACGTACAAGGCGGTCGCGATCCAGAACCACCTGCCGTACGTGCTCTTGAACCCGATCGTCGGGCTCGGCGCGAACAACTCGACGGCGCTCGCCGACTACGCGGCGCTCTCGACCCAGATCATCGGTTCGACCGGCTCGCTCCAGAAGGTCGTCCCGGCGCCGATCCTGTTCGCGGCGACGATCCCGCTCAACGCCCCGAACGCCGCGCTCGGGGCGCTGTTCCTCCACCTCCTCCTCTCGCCGCAGGGGAGCGCGATCCTCGCGCAGGACAACGCGTGGACGCCGGTCTTCCCCGGCTGGTCGGACGATCCGAGCGCCCTCCCCGGGCTCCTGCAGCCCGACGTGACGGGCCTCCCGTCCTGGGCTAGTCCGTTCCTCTCATGAACGGGGGGCGCCTTCGCGCCCCGTTGATGCGACGCCGACGCCTCCGTGGCTGGCCGTGGCTCGCGCTCCAGATCGTTCTCGCCGGTTCGCTGCTCGCCCTCTTCCTCCTGCCGATCTACGCGCTCTTCACCTACGCGACGCCCGCCGAGATCTGGAGCGCGGCGACGAACGCCGCGGTCGACCAGGCGATCTGGGTCACGCTCTACGCCTCGGGGTTCGCGGTCCTCGCGGCGGTGGTGTTCGCGATCCCGCTCGGCTACCTGCTCGGCCACCGGCCGTTCCGCGGTCGGAGCGTCATCGAGTCGGTGGTCGCGCTCCCGGTCGCCGTCCCCCACCTCCTGGTCGGGCTCGGCATCTTCCTGCTCGTGATCCCGGGGACGCCGCTGTTCAAGTTCACTCACGAGATCGGCTTCCCGGTCCTCAACACGATCTGGGGCGTCGTGCTCGTGATGGTCTTCGTCAGCGCGCCGTAC
The DNA here is from genome assembly GCA_030037855.1 of Thermoplasmata archaeon. Taxonomy (GTDB): domain Archaea; phylum Thermoplasmatota; class Thermoplasmata; order Lutacidiplasmatales; family UBA184; genus Lutacidiplasma. Next base: position 1,633 of record JASHPY010000109.1, read on the forward strand.
ACGGTCCTCGCCTCGGACCTCGCGTTCCGTGCGATCGACTCGCGGACGCTCGAGGCCGCGCGCTCGCTCGGGGCGGGTCCCGCGACCGCCTTCCTCACGGTCTCGTTCCCGCTCGCGCTTCGCGGGATCGTGGCGGGGCTCCTCCTCACCTGGGCCCGGGCGGTCAGCGAGATCGGAGGGATCCTGATCGTCGCGTTCGCGATCTACCCCGGCGGCGCGTACGAGGGGCCGGTCACGTCGACGATCTCCGTCCTCGTCTACAACCTCTTCCAGGCCGGCGACCTCCAGGGCGCGGCCGCGGTCAGCACGGTGTTCCTCTTGATCGCGTTCGCGCTCTTCCTCCTCGTCCGCGTCGGCGAGCGGTCGGGCTGGGTCCCGTGGCGCCGGGGGGAGCTCCTGCCGTGACCGGCTGGACAGTCGAGGGCCTCGAGTCCGACCTCGACCGGTTCCACCTCGGGCCGGTCGACCTCGAGCTCCCGGCAGGTCGGGTGCTCGCGGTGCTCGGCCCCTCGGGCGCGGGCAAGACGACGCTCCTCCGCACGCTCGCCGGCTTCCTCCCCGCCCGGAGCGGTTCGATCGTTCGGGACGGCGCGGACGTCACCGACCAGCCGCCCGAGGCGCGGAAGCTCGGCTACGTGCCCCAGGGACTCGGCCTCTTCCCCCATCGCACGGTCGAACGAAACGTGAGCTACGCGTTCGAGATGCAGGGCCGCCTCGACTGGAAGGTGCGCACGCGCGAGCTCCTCCGGCGGTTCGGACTGACGGCGCTCGCGGACCGACGCCCGGCCCGCTTGAGCGGCGGGGAGAGCCAGCGCGTCGCGCTCGCTCGGGCGCTGGCGGCCGAGCCCGCGCTCGTGCTCTGGGACGAGCCGTCGCAGGCGCTCGACGTCGCGGCGCGTCACGAGCTCGGTCTCGTCCTCGAGGAGCTGCGCGGGGAGGAGAAGATGCCGGTCGTCGTCGTCACGCACGACCCCGGGCTCGCGTTCTCGGTCGCCGACCGCTTCCTGCTCCTTCGCGCGGGCCGCGTCGACGGCGTCTCCGATGCGGCGAGCCTGCTCGCGCACCCGCGCGACGCGTTCACGGCCCGCTTCGTCGGATACGAGAACGTCTTCGACCGCGCGGCGCTGGCCGGCGCGCCCCCCGGCGCCCTCGCGACGTGGCTCGCCGACCGCGCGGGACCCCAGGGGATCGCCTTCCCGCGTCCGACGCTCGGCGAGGGGACGGGGTCGACCGGCGCCTGGGCCGGTCGCGTCCGCGGCGTGCATCCGGGGCCCGAGGGGCTCGCGCTGACCCTCCAGGTCGATGCCCTGAGGGTCGCGCTCCGGGCGCCGCTGCCGCTCGGCACGAGCACGCCGGCGATCGGCGGGACGGTCCGGTTCGACGTCCCGGCCGAGAGCCTGCGACCGCTGGGGTGAGGTGACGATGGCCCCGCGAGGAAATCCGAGCCTGCGCGCACCGACCGTGACCGCGGTGGACGTCGCGCTCCTGCGCTCGCTCGCCGAGGCGCGCTCGCTGGTCGCGGCGAGCCGTCGCCTCGGGATGTCGCGCGACCGGGCCGTCTATCGGATCGCCCGGCTCGCGCGGGCGTTCGGCGGCCCGGTCGTCCGGGCCCGACGCGGAGGGGTCGGCCACGGCGGGACGCTCCTGACGCCGCTCGGCGATCGGATCGCCCGCGGAGGGTTCGACTCGATCGAGCTGCTCGACGCGCGGCCGCTCGTCGCGCCCGCCCCGCCGAACGTGCTGCGCGGCGTCTTCCACCGGACGCCCGCCCCCGAGGTCCGGGTCGGCCGCGCCCTCGGGTTGCGCGTCGCGTTCGCGGCCGAGGAAGGCGAGTCGGTGACGATGCTGCTCGATCCGGAGGCGATCGTCGTCGCCCGCCGGCGCTTTCCCTCGAGCGCACGGAACGTCCTCCCCGCGACGGTGGACGCCATCGAACGGAGCCCGGGACGGCCCGGCCTCACCCTCGTCGCCCGCTGCGCCGGGGCCGCGCTCCGGGTCGCGATCACCGACGAACCCGTCCGCCAGCTCCGCCTGCGCCCGGGCGCCCCGGTCCTCCTCTACGTGAAGGCGACCGCGCTGCGGCGGGTCGGGCCGCCGGGCACCGAACGTCGCCGCGGCGCGGCGTAGCGTCGCGCCTACTCCCGGATCCCTTCGGTCGTCAACGAGAAGACGGCCTCCCCCTCGGGGAGGTTCGGCGAGTCGATCAACCGCGCGATCCGGCGCGGCGGCTTCGACTTCCGCAGGTAGACGCGGTAGGTCGCCGCGTGCGCGACGATGTTGCCGCCGATCGGCCGGGTCGGGTCGCCGAACAGGATGTCCGGCCGCGACGACACCTGGTTCGTAACGACGATCGCCGCGTTGTAGGCGTCGCCGAAGCGCAGGAGCTCGTGGAGGTGCTTGTTCAGCAGCTGCTGGCGGGGCGCGAGCTCGCCGCGGCCGAGGTACTCGGCGCGGAAGTGCGCGGTCAGCGAATCGACGACGAGCAAGCGGATCGGCCGCTCGCGCGCGAGCTCCTGCGCCTTCTGGATCAGGAGCATCTGGTGGTTCGAGTTGTAGGCGCGCGCGACGTGGATCTTCGCGAGCGTCGCCTCGGGGTCGAGCCCGACGCCCTTCGCCATGTCGACGATCCGCTCGGGCCGGAACGTGCTCTCCGTGTCGACGTAGACCGCCTCGCCGGCGAGGCCTCCCTGGTCCACCGGGAGCTGCGCGTCGACCGCGATCTGGTGCGCGAGCTGGGTCTTTCCCGATCCGAACTCGCCCGAGAACTCGGTGATCGCCTGGGTCTCGACGCCCCCGCCGAGGAGCTCGTCGAGCGACTTCGCGTTGGTCGTGATCCGCCCGAGCTTCTTCCGGCGCGCGAGGAGCGTCGTCCCGCTCTCGAACTGCCCGACGTCGGCGCGGCGGCGGGCCTCTCCGATGATCTTCTGGGCGCTCGCCGGCCCGATCTCCGCCGCCTCCGCGACGTCGCCCGGCGAGGCGACCGCGAGTTCCATCAGGTCCGTGTACCCGGCCTCGCGGAGCTTCTCGGCGATCGTCGCCCCGACCCCGGGCAGATCCTCGAGGGGGATCTCGGGCTTCGGCTCGGGGACGGGCTCGGCCGCGCTCGCGGCGCGATTGGGGCTCTTCGTCGGCACGTCCGTCCGACCGGATTCGGGAGGATAAGCGTGCGGGAGAGGGCGCGAAACGGTGAACGATGGGGACCCGGTCGCCGTCAGCCTCGCCGCGGACGGGAGCGGATGTTTGGTCGCGCGACCGGCTTCTCGAAGACGAGCGCGTAGTGGAACGGCCCGAACGGGCGGTGCGAGAGGAGGCGCAGCCCGTAGGCCTCGAGCGCGCGCCGCGCGGCCGCGGGGCTCAGCCGGTGGCGGACGGGCGGACCGCCTCCGGCCGTCGGGCGCTTGACCCAGTCGACGTCGAGGAGGCGGGCGCCCGGGCGGAGGAGCCGCACCGCTTCCCGCACGGTCCCCGGCGGGAACCCATGGAGCACGTTCGCGAGCAGGACCCGGTCGGCGACGCCGCTCCGAAGCGGTACGCGCGCGACGCTGGAGCGCACCGCGCGGACGTTCGCCGGACGGCGGGTCGCCGCCCGCTCCGAAAGGAGCGCGACGAGCTCGGGCGAGCGGTCGACCGCGTAGACCCGGCCGGACGCGCCGACGCGCGGCCCCGCCGGGAACGCATAGAAACCGGTGCCCGCGCCGACCTCCACGACCGTCATGCCCGGGGCGAGCTCGGCCAGGTCCCAGAGCGCTTCCGGGTCCTCGCTCGCCCGCCGGTCGGGATCGTCGAGCGTCGCGATCGCCGCCGCGCGGCTCCAGATCACCTCGTGCCGCGACTGGAGTCGATGCGCCGCCGAGTGGAGGGGCGAGCGGGCCATGCGACGCCCCGGACCTCGCGCCGCCGCTACGCCCTACCGCGCCGGGACGCTCGCCGCGAACGGCTCTCCGGTGAGCCGCTGGAAAACGGTCGTGTAGAGCCGGCTGACCTCGTCGATCAGGAGCGGGGGGAGCGGCGGGATCGCCGGCTCGGCGCCCTTCGCCTCGCGCGCCTTCTGGAGCGCGTCGTAGTAGCCGGTCGAGCGGTAGTGCTGGCGGACGAACTCCTTCGAGAAGTCGACCTGGCGACCGCGCTCGTAGGCGTCCTGGTCCCAGAACCGGTCCTCGTCGGCGGTGCCGAACGTGTCGACGACCATGAGCGCGCCCGCGTCATCGACGCCGAACTCCTTCTTCCCGTCGACGTGAAGGAGCCCCCGGGGCCCGATCTCCTGCTGCATCGCCTCGTCGACCTTCAGGATCGTCTCGCGGGCCGCGTCTAGCTCCCGGCGGTCGAGGCCCGAGAGCTCGAGCGCCTCGGGGATCGTGAGGAGCCGGTCGACCGGCTCGAGCTTGGTCGTGACCTCGAAGTGCGGTTCGGGGAGCCGGACGCCGTACTCGAGGCTCTTCCCCGCGGGGAAGCCGAGCTCCTTCGAGGAGACCTTCCCGGCCTTCACGCGGTCCCACATCGAGCCCGCGAGGTAGTAGCGCACGATCAGCTCGAGCGGGACGAGGTAGCTCCTCCGCTTCGGTCCGAGCGTCTTCGGGTCGGGAACGACCTGCACGCGCTTCACGCGCATCGTGGTCGGGCTCGAGAGGCCGAGGAAGTGGTGCGGCACCCCGAGCCGTCCGCAGACCTCGAACCAGTGCGCGGCGGTGCGCGCGAGCGTCTCGCCCTTGTGCGGGATCTCGCTCGGGATGTGCTTATCGAAGACCGAGATGTCGTTCGTGAACCGGAACTCGAGCTCGGTCGGCGAGAGCTCGTAGACCTCTTTCACCTTCCCCCGGCGGAGGAATTTCGGGGACGCGGTGGCGGGGGGCGCCTTCGACATGGCCACCGAGGAGGCCGGGCTCGCATAAGGTTCTCGCTCGGGCCCTCCCCCGGGGTCGTGCCACTCGTCGCGCAGCAGGCCGTAGTAGACGAGGGCCTCGAACCGGTCGGCCCGCCGGACGCGATCCCGTAACACCCCTTCGCGGACGAAGCCGAGGCGAAGGAGCACGCGGTGCGACGGGGCGTTCCCCGCGAGCGGGCACGCCTCGATGCGATGGAGGTCCATCTCCGTGAACCCGTAGCGGACGACCGCGGCGACCGCCTCCCCGGCGAACCCCTGCCGCCAATAGGCCCGGGCGAGCTCGTACCCGACCTCGGCGCTCCGGTTCCCCGGCTCGAAGTGCCAGAAGCAGCCGGAACCGATCGCGACGTCGGTCGCCCGCAGCGCGATCACCCAGACGAGTCCGTCGCGCCGGGCGTAGTCGGCGATCCGGTCGCGCAGCCACGCACGGCTCTGCTCGAGCGACGCGTGCGGCTCGGCCCCGTACGGCGCCGTGACCGCAGGGTCGGACTTGAGCGCGAAGATCGCCTCGGCGTCCTCGAGGCGCGGCGAGCGCAATCGCAGCCGTGCGGTCGTCAGCACGGGGAATTGCGCGAACGCCGCGTCGAACGTCATCGGAGCGCTCCGGAGCTCGGGACGCGAGAGTCCGGTCGGACCGTACGCTCAGAGCGAGCGCGCGTGGAGCAGCTGGATCGGACGGAACCCGCGCTTCGCATAGAACCGGCTCGCGATCTCGTTCTGCGCCGGGAACTCCGCCGTCACGACGCCCGCGCCCTTCGCCTTCAACGCCGCCGACGTCTCGCGGAGCAGATACTCGCCGACGCCCCGGCGCCGGTAGAGCGGGAGGAGGTAGATGTCGACGATCACACCCTCCCACTCGGGCGTGTAGAACGGGCGCTCCCGAACGAGGGCCCGCACGAAGCCGACGACCTTGTCCTTGTCCGACCCCACGCCCTCCGCGGCGAGGATCACCGCCTTCGGGTCGGAGAGCTGCGCGCGCAGCACCTCGTTCGCCTGCTGCTCGGCGTCGTCGCGGACCTTCAGGAGCGGGTCGAACTCCTCGTTCAACCGCTTCAGGCGCAACAGCAGCGGCACGAGCGCCGGCACGTCGGCCGGCCGCGCGGGCCGTAGGTGGATCGGCACGGTCGGCGTGTCGCTCGGTCCGCTCGACGCGGCATCGTTGCTGGCGCTCATGGTGGATTCCGTTCCGCGAGCGCCTTCGCGCTCGGCATCGAAGGGGTGAGGCGGGCGCGGGAGAGGGCGCGGACGAGCCGCTTCGAGCGGCCCATCAGCGCGCGGGCGCGTTCGAGGAACTCGTCGTGCGAGAGCCGGCGCCGGGCGATGCCGAGCCGCACCGAGGCGTCCCCGACCGCGGCCGCGACGTGCGGGAACACCCCGACCTCCTCCATCGTCGGGAGGATGTGCGTCGGGGAGAGCCCCCGATCGCGGGCGTGCGCCGCGAGCTCGCGCGCGGCGGCGAGGACGATCTCGTCGGGGATCGACGCGGCGCGCGCGTCGAGGACCCCGCGGAAGACCGCCGGGAAGATCAACGAGTTGTTCACCTGGTTCGGAAAGTCGGAGCGGCCGGTCGCGACGATCGCGGCGCCCGCGGCGGTCGCGACCCCGGGCCAGACCTCGGGGACCGGGTTCGCGAGCGCGAAGACGATCGGCCCCTTCGCCATCGAGCGGACGTGCTCCGGACGGATCGTGTTCGGGTTCGGGGTCGACGCGGCCAGCAGGACGTCCGCCCCCTCGAGCGCGTGGGCGAAGTCGCCCGAGCGACCCCCGCCGTCGGTCTCGAGCGCGACGCGGTACTTCCACGGGTTCCGGAGCATCAGCTCGTCGACGTCGTCCCGCTCGGCGTCGAGGACGCCCCGCTGGTCGACGACCGAGAGCCGGTGCGGGTCGTGCCCGAGGGCGAGCAGGAGGCGGGCCGTGACGAGGTTCGCGGCGCCGGCGCCGAGGAGGACCGTGCGGATCTCCTTCACGGACCGGTGCGTGAGCTCGAGCGCGTTGAGCAGCCCCGCGATCGTCGATGCCGCGGTGCCGAGCTGGTCGTCGTGCCAGACCGGGATCGGGAGGCGGCGCTGGAGCTCCTCGAGGATCCCGAAGCACTTCGGGGAGGCGATGTCCTCGAGGTTGATCCCGCCGAACGCCGGGGCGATCGCCTCGACGGTCGCGAGGAACGTGTCCGGCGTCGGGGCGTGGATCGGGAGCGGGACGGCGTCGACGCCGCCGAGCCACTTGAACAGGAGCGCCTTGCCCTCCATCACGGGGAGCGCCGCCCGCGGGCCGATGTCGCCGAGGCCGAGCACGCGCGAGCCGTCGGTGACGATCGCGATCGTGTTCCATCGGCCGGTGAGGTCGAACGCGCGGTCGGGGTCGGCCTGGATCGCGCGGGAGACCTCGGCGACGCCGGGCGTGTACCACAGCGCGAAGTCCTCGAGCGAGCGGACCGGGACCCGGGGGACGACCTCGACCTTCCCCGAGTAGAAATGCGACAGCGCGACCGCGCGTCGGCCTAGTGCCTCGGTCTTCCCCTCGCTCTCGGCGGCGACCGACGGTTTCGACCGGCTCCTGCGCCGCCCCTCGCGTCCGTCCGCGACCGGAGCGGCCGTGCTCTCCGCCATCTTCCCGCGAGAACCGGGGCGCCGTTTATTAACGCTTTGCCGGAGACGATGGGGGAGTTCGGCGATTGACGCACGCGGTCGGATTTCGCCCCCGGGGGCCGGATTCCGCGCCGGCACCGGCGCCTAAATACCGTACGGAGCCGTGACCTCCCTCGACGCATGGCCGCCGGCTCCGACGCGCTCCCGCACCCGTTCGTTCGCCCGCCGCGCGACGGCGCGGTGCCGTTGATCGCCCCTCCCGACCTGCGGGCGCTCCTCGAGGGGGACGCGCCGCCGTACCTCCTCGACGTCCGGTCCTCCGCGGAGCGACGGATGGCCGCGCTCCCCGGCGACCACCACGTACCGCTGCACGCGCTCGAGTCGGCGCTCTCCTCGCTCCCGCCCGGGCGGACGATCGTCGTCTACGACCAGCTCGGGTTCCAGGCGCGCCAGGCGGTCGGCTACCTCCAGACGCACGGCTTCCCGCTCGCGGCCGCGCTCGAGGGCGGCCTCGACGAGTTCTCCCGGCTCGTGGACCCGACGATCCCCCGCTACGACATCGACCGCCGCGGGGTCGACCTCGTGCTGCGACAGCTCCCCCGACCGGGGTCCGGTTGCCTCACCTACCTGCTCGGGGAGCCGGAGGAGCGGCGCGCGATCCTGGTCGACCCGGGGATCGACGTCGCGCCGTACCTCAGGATCCTGCGCGACGACGGCTGGCATCTCTCCGCGATCGTCGAGACGCACACGCACGCCGACCACCTCGCCGGCCACGCCGCCCTCCACGCGGCGACCGGCGCGCCGATCTGCGTCAGCCACCGCTCCCCCGCCCAGTACCCGCACCGCCGGCTCGAGGGCGGAGAGGCGCTCCCGTTCGGCCGCGAGGAACTCACGGTGGTCGAGACCCCGGGCCACACGCGCGACCACCTGACGCTCGCCGTCCGCGACAAGATCTTCACCGGCGACACGCTCCTCCTCGGCTCGTGCGGCCGGACCGACCTCGCCGACGGTTCCCCCGAGCTATTGTGGGAGAGCCTCACGGAGAAGCTCCTGCCGCTCCCGGACGCGACCGAGGTCTACCCCGCGCACTACGGGCCGCGCCACGCGCTCGTCGACCGGTACGTCTCCTCGATCGGGTTCGAGCGCGCGACCAACGAGGCGCTCCGCCAGCCGACGCGCGAGGCGTTCGTCGCGTACATGACCGAGGGCTGGCCCCCGAAGCCCGCGGACTTCGACCGGATCGTGCGCTCCAACCTCGAGGGCTGACCGGGCCGGGATTACCCCCGACGCAACCACGTTTCTTCCCTCGCACCGCGCCACCGTTAAGGCGGTCCGGAGGTCGAACCGCCCGTGATCGTTCGCACCGGGCTGACCGGCCCGTTCCCCCGGTCGGAGGCGCTCGTCGCCGCGACCCGGGACCTCGACCGGGGCCGGGCGACAGCGGAGGTCGTCGAGGACCTCTACGGTCGGACGGAGTCGGAGGTCGTCGCGCTCGAGCGTCGCCTCGGCTTCGACACCGTCACCGGCGGCTATCTTCGGTGGCCGGATCTGTTCCGCCCGTTCGCCGAGACGTGGGAAGGGTTCACCGTCGGCCCGCTGACCCGCTGGTTCGAGACGAACACGTTCTTCCGCCAGCCGATCCTCCACGCGCCCCCGAGCCGCGTGAAGGGCGCGATCGCGGCGCGGCTTCCGCCGGCCGTGCGCGCCGAGCCCGGCCGCGCGGGGGTCCTCCTCCCCGGGCCGTACACGTTCGCAGGCCTCCTCGAGAACCGCTCGGGCGAGACGGAGGAGGCGCTCGTGCACCGCCTCGGCCGGCTGCTCGCGGACGAGGTGCGGGAGCTCGCGGGCACGGGCTACGTGACGTTCCAGTTCTCGGAGCCGCTCCTGGTCGACCGCCCGCCGGAGCGCGCGCTCGCCGAGGCGGTCGTGGCCGCGTACGCGTCGGTCCACGCCGCCGCGGGCGGGGCGACGTCGCTCGTCTGGACGTACGGCGCGGACGCGACGCCGGCGTTCCCGTTGCTCGATCGCCTACCGGTGAGTGCGGTCGGAATCGACCTCGCGGAGACCGACTGGGAGTCGGTCCCGGCCTCCCCCGACCGCCGGGGGCTCGGCCTCGGGGTCGTCGACCCGCGGACGACGCTGGTCGAGGAGGCCTCGGACGTCGTCCGGATCGTCCACGCGCTCAAGGATCGGCGCCGGCCGTCGGTCGTCTGGCTCGGACCCGGCGGCCCGCTCGACCTCGTCCCGTGGGAGCCCGCGACGCGCAAGCTGCATCTCCTTCCCGCGGTCCGCCAGATGCTCGACCCGAGCCGGAGCGGCCGACCGTGAGCGCGACGTTGTTCCCGGCCCAGGAGATCGGGAGCCTGACGAAGCCCCGCTGGCAGATCGTCGGGCAGCACGGCGACCCGCTCGATCAGCGGGCGCGCGAGGAGTTTCGGGTCGCCAACGAGCGGACGCACTTCGCCGACGACGCGCCGGCCGCGGCGGAGGCGCTCCTCGCCGGGCGCTCGCGCGACGCGGGCGCCGAGGGGGTCCGCGACCTGGGCGCGCTGTTCGCGCTCCGCCTGTTCGAGAACGCCGGCCTCGCGCGGGTCTACGACGGCGAGGCCCGGCGGATCGAGATGTACGAGTATCCGATCCGCCAGATGCGGGGATTCCAGTTCCAGGGCCACGTCCGCTCGTTCGACAACAAGTACTACCTCAAGGCCGCGGTGACGGACGAGGTCCGGCTGGAGCGGCCGTACCACGTGGAGGAGTTCGACTTCGTTCGGCGCCACGCGCGCGCGGAGCCGAAACTCCCGATCACCGGGCCGTACACCCTGGCCGACTGGTCGTACAACGAGTACTACCTCGGACGGCGCGCGGGCTGGAAGGGCCCGAGCGTGCGGCGCGCGGCGCAGCGGGAGTTCGTGGTCGACCTCGCGAAGCGCGCGATCCGCCCGACCCTGGCGGCGCTGATCGAGCGCGGCTGCCGGGTGATCCAGATCGACGAGCCCGCGGCCGGCACGCACCCGGACGAGGCCGACCTCGTGGTCGAGGGGTTCAACGCGGCGACCGACGGCCTCGACGCCGAGTTCTCGATGCACATCTGCTACTCCGACTACCGCGCGCTCCTTCCCACGCTGCTCGAGGCGCGGCGGTGCCGACAGTGGGCGTGGGAGTTCGCGAACCGGGACCGGGACGGCCGCGACGGCTACGAGGTGCTCGGGGCGCTCCGCGAGTACGGGGACGCCCGCTCGGTCGGGCTCGGCGTCGCCGACGTCCATCGGGACGAGATCGAGACGCCCGAGCTCGTCGCCGACCGCATCCGCCGCGCGGTGACGTACCTCGGCGACCCCACCCGGATCTGGGTCAACCCGGACTGCGGCCTGCGCACCCGCCGGCTCGACGTCGCGACCCGGAAGCTCGAGGCGGTCGTGCAGGGGGCCGCGCTCGCGCGCGCGTCGTTCGAGAACCCCCGCGCCTGAAGGGCACGACGCTCCCCCGAACGTACGCTTTAGGAGGTCCGAGCGTACCACCCGGGGTGCCGACCGCACCGACCTGGACCGCCTGGAATCTCTCGGCCGACGGGCAACGGGAGGTCCGGCGGCTGCTCTGGTCCTCCGCGCTGCGCCGCTACCAGCTCACCGTGCTCGTCGCGGTCGCGATCGCGCTGGCCGGTCTCGTTGCGGACTGGATCCAGGACCGGACCGCCCCGCCGCAATCCGGCGTCACCGGAGCGGACGTCACGCTGGGGGCGCTCGCAATCGTCGGCGATGCGCTCGTGGTCGCCGGAGTTCTGCTGTGGTCGCGGGCGGTCCGGCGGATTGCGTTCCGGCCCTGTCCGTCCTGCGGCCAGTGGATCCTCGGGAGCTCGACGTCCTGCAACAAGTGCGGCGCCGCGACCCCGGCCACTCCCGCATCGCCCCTGCCGAGCCGCTAAGCATCGACCGGCGCCGAGAGAGCTCGGTGCCGGTCGAACCGACGAGCACGGGGAGCCCCGTCGGGGCCACGAGCCCTCGCTCGACGAGCCGGTCGAGCACCCCTTCGCGACGAAAGGGTACGACGTCCCGGCGCGTACGATTTGGCTCGGACGGCCGTGGCCGCCTGGGATGCTCGGACCGCTCTCGGCCGAGGAGCGCCGCGAGGCGCGTCGGTGGTTCTGGACCCCCGAGCTGCGCCGCTACCAGATGACCGTACTCGTCGGGAGCGGAATCACGCTCTTCGGGCTCTTCGCCGTCTGGTTCACGCTCCTGAGCACCCCGATCCATCCGGGATTCACCGCGTCGGCCGACGCGGCCATCGCGATCCTGCTCGTCGGCGTGACGGTTCTGGTCCTGGGGACGGGGCTGCGGTCGCGAGCGTTCCGACAGGTCGCGGTCCGGCCGTGCCCGTCCTGCGGCCAGCCGAACCTCCGTAGCTCGGCGATCTGCCGGAAGTGCGGTGTCGCGCTCCCGACCGCCCACGTCGGCGCGTCCGCCCCGCCCCGGTCCGGCCCCTAACCGGGGATCGGGGCGGAAAGAACTTCCGCGCCCGTCGGGCCGACGAGCACGGTGTGCTCGGCCTGGGCGACGAGTCCGCGCCCTCGTTCGACGAACACGGGATACGACTGGAGCGTGTGGCGGGCCCGGCGCAGCGCCTCGCGCTCCTCGGGCGCGTCCGCCCATCGGACGGCGAACGGGAGCGTGCGGAACCGTCCGTAGAGCCGCGCGAGCGCCGGATCGGCCGACCCCGGATCCCGGCGGAACCGGACGATGTTCCCGAACTCGCCGTTCCGGATCGATCCCGCGCCGTTGGTCGCGAACGGCTCGATCGCGATGATCTCGCCCTCGTTGAGCGAGCCGTCGCCGTGACCGGGGACGTTCGGGATCGACTTGCCCGCGTGCAAGAGGTAGCGCTCGATCGAGTGGCCGGTGAGGTCGACGACCGGTTTCAGCCCGCGAGCGCGGATCGCCCCGGCGATCGCCCGGCTGACCTCGTCGATCGACACGCCGGGCCGCACGACCTGGATCCCGGCCCGCAGACCGTCCCGCGCGGCCCGGATCAGGTTCTCGTGCCGGTGGCCGCCGCCCGCCTCGACCGTGTCGGCCGTGTCGGCGATCGCGCCCTCGAGGTGGGCGCCGACGTCGACCTTGACGAGGTCGCCGGCGTCGAAGACCGCGGTGTCGTCCGGGCTCGGCGTGTAGTGGGCCGCCTCGTCGTTGCGCGAGAGGTTGGCGGGGAACGCGGGCTCGGCCCCGGCGTCGCGAACGAACGCCTCGATCGCGTCGGCGACGTCCCGTCGACGGGCGCCCGGGACGACCAGTTTCACCCCGAGGTCGCGGGCCCGGGAGGCGATGCGCGCCGCCTCCCGCCAGCGCGGAAGATCGTCGGGGTACGGCGGCACGCAGCTTACCTCCGGGGCACCGCGCGCGGAGTCCCGTGGGCGAGGTCGATGAGCTGGGACGGGACCCCGGAAGGGCGCGGGGGACCCGAGACGTAGACCGCGACCGCCCCGCCGAAGGCACGACGGGCCGCGGGCACGGTGCGGCACGGCGGACGGCCGTGCGGGTTCGCGGAGGTCGCGGTGATCGGTCCCGCCCGACGGGCGAGCTCGCGCGCGAGCGGGTGGTCGGGGAGCCGAAGCCCGACGATCCCCGAGGGTCCGATCACCGGGGGCGCGAGCGTCCGGCGGGCTCGCGCGGAACCGCGGACGAGGACGGTGAACGGGCCGGGGAGCTGGGTCCGGACGAACCGGCGTCCCGCGGGCCCGACCTCGGCGAGCGCTTCGATCTCCGCGAGCGAGCTCACCATCACCGACACCGGCATCCCCGGGGGGCGGCCCTTCGCCCGGGCGAGCCGCTCGACCGCCTCGGGGTCGTTCGCCCGCGCGCCGATCCCGAGCAGGGTGTCGGTCGGGTAGACGACCAGCCCGCCGTCGGCGAGCGCGCGCACCGCGTCGGCGAGCGCGCGGGGCATCACCCTAGAAGAACTCCTCGCCCGCGCGCGAGTACCCCACGAACTCCTCGGGGCGGAAGTACTGGGGGAGCTCGCGCGCCGCCGACTCGGCGGAGTCCGAGGCGTGCACGAGGTTCGCGGTGATCCCGAGGGCGAGGTCGCCGCGCACGGTGCCGGGCGACGCCGACTGGGGGTTGGTCGCGCCGATGAGGAGGCGGACGACCGCGATCGCCGAGCGCCCTTCGAGCGCGACCGCGACCACCGGCCCCGAGGTGATGTGCTGCATCAGGGACGGGTAGAACGGCTTCCCCTGGTGCTCGGCGTAGTGGCGCTGGGCGTGCTCCGGCGTGACGAGGAGCGTCTTCATCGCGAGGATCTTGAGGCCCTTCTGCTCGAACCGGGTCAGGATCTCCCCGACGAGGCCGCGCTTCACGCCGTCCGGCTTCACGAGCACGAGGGTCCGCTCGAGGCTGCCTTCCGCCATCGCGGCCGCGAACCCCCCCGATAGGTAAGAGCTTCGCTGTCGAGCGGAAGCGCCGACGCCGGTGCCCGGCGCCTCCGAGACGGTATAGCCGCGGGCGCGTCGGTCCGGTCGGAATGCCGTCCCGACGGAGCGAGATCCACCCGGCCGTTCGGGGCTTCGACCGGGCCGCGGCGACCTACGAACGCGCCCGCCCCGACTACCCGGCGGCCGCGGTCCGCCACTTCGGCCGCGTGCTCCACCTGGGACCGGGTCGGACCGTCGTCGACCTCGGGAGCGGGACCGGGAAGTTCGCGCGGGCGCTCGCCCCGCTCGGTGCCGCCCGCCTCGCGGTCGAGCCGGCGGCCGGTATGCGCCGGGAGTTCCGCCGCGCGGTACCCGACGTTCCGATCCTCGACGGGACCGCCGAGCGCATCCCGCTCCCGGACGGCTTCGCGGACGCGGTCGTCAGCGCGCAGGCGTTCCACTGGTTTCGCGCGCGACGGGCGCTGCGAGAGATCGCGCGGGTGCTGCGGCCGGGCGGGGCGATCGGCCTCATCTGGAACACGCGCGAGGAGCGCGTCGGCTGGTCGCGTGCGATCTCGAGCGTCGTCGCGCGGTACCGCTGGATGCACCCGGCGGCACGATCCCGCCGGTGGAAGCCGGCGTTTCGCGACCCCCGGAGCCCGTTCGGACCACTCCATCGGGCGACGTTCCCGCACGTCCAGCGCGGCACGGTGGAGCTGTTCGTCGAGCGGACGCTCTCCGTCAGCGTGATCGCGAATCTCGGCCCCGTCGAGCGGCGCGCGGTCGCGCGCGAGGTCCGTCGTCTCCTCGCGAACGACCCCGAGGTCCGAGGGCGCGCGGTGCTCGACCTCCCGTACACTACGGAGGTCTACTGGAGCTATCGTCGGTAGCCTGCTAGGTCCCGGGGGCGCGGGCGTCGCAGACCGTTCGCCAGCCGCAACGCGCGCACTTCGCGCGCGTCGGCGTCGCCCGACCGTCGTACGGTCGGTCCAGTTCGGCCCTCAGCCGGAGGAGGCGGGCGCGGACCCCGGCGTCCCAGGGGATCCGGAACTCCGTGCCGTCGCCGTACCGCAGGAGGCCGAACGGCGGCGCGCGGCCGGTCGTCTCCTCGACCAGGAGACAGTACGCGGCGACCTGGACGAAGTGGGAGGTCGTCGGGCCGCCCCGCGGCGCGGCCCGGCTCTTCAGCTCGATCGGGACGAGGCGACCGTCCGGGAGGCGGCGCAGCGCGTCCGGGCGGCCGGAAAGACGGTACCGCTCCGAGCGCAACGTCACCGCCGCGCCGGCGTCGATCGCCACGAGCTCGCCCGCGGAGCGCTCGCGCCCGCGTCGGGCGAGCGCCCGAGCCGCGGCGATCGCGAGCCCGACGCCGACGAGGAAGACGACCGCGGCGAGAGCGAACTTCAGCGAGAGAAGATCCATGCGAGCGCTCCGAGCGCAAGGACGACTCCGACCGCGAACGCGACCCAGTACGCCCCGCCGTGCTCCGCCCGGCGCCGCTCGCCGGAGAGCTCGCGGGCGTGGAACCGCTCTCCGGCCGCCGCCCGACGCTGGCTCGACCGCTCCGGACCCGCCTCGGGCGGATGGTCGTGGTAGTAGTGGGCCCGGGGACAATACGCGTACTCCGCGAGGTCGCTCGCGGAGGTCCACGCGGGGCGTTCGGCCATCGAGCCGGCGACGCGTCGCGCGGAGGCTTACCGATTCCGTTCGAGTGGGACGATGGGACGAGCGGCTGACCCTACGAGTCGGAGGAGGCCGCGTCCGCCTTCTTGCGAGGCTTCGCGCGGGGCTTCGTCGCCGGGGCGGACGGCTTCGCGTCGGCCGCGGCCTCGGCCGCGGGCTCGGCGGTCGCGGGCGTCGCCGACGGGGCC
>JASHPY010000110.1 GCA_030037855.1 Thermoplasmata archaeon
CGACCGCGACGACCCGCGCGAGGAGACCGACCTCCCGGCTCGTTGCGCCCCGGGCGTGCGCGCGTTCGAAGAGCGAAGCGAGCTCCTCGGGGGTCATGCCCCGGGGCGGGAGCGCGAGCGCGGGCAGCGCGCCGGGCGAGAGCAGCAGCAGGAGCAGGTCCTGTTCGGTCAGCGCGCCCGCGAGCTCGCGGGCGGCCGCGACCACCGACTCCGCGGTCGGGGCGCCCGGCCAGCCCGGGCGGACGATCGCGCTGCGGAACGGCACCTCCTCCGCAACCGGCCCCGGACCGGCGACGAACCCCTGGGTCAATTGCGCGCCGACGGCGTGGAGCGCCCCGAGCGCCATCGAGCTCGCCGCCGCGCCGAACGCGAGGAACGCGACCTCCCGGTACCGGCCCTCGGGCACGAACCGGTTGCCGATGCGCAGCGTGCCCGCCTCCCGGCGGATCGCGACGCGCGTGGCCCGGTAGGCGTCGGCCTCCGCGACCGCCGAACGATAGGCGAGCGAGTGGATCGGGTCCGGTCCCTTCGGGTCCGGCGCGCCGGGCGGGAACGGGTCCCAGGGGAACGGACCGATCACGGGGTCACCCGAGCTGGAGCCGTTCGACCGACGGCGGTCGGTCGTTCGAGAGGAAGCGCGCCGGCGAGACGAGCGCGGGGTCGAGGTCGATCGGTTCGCCCATCGCGGCGCGCGCGACCCGTAGCGTCGCCGCCGGGGCGAGCATGAAGCCGTGGCCCCCGAACCCGTTCGCGTGGACGAAGCCGCCGCACCGCGGGTCCTCGCCGATCACGGGGAAGCCGTCCGGCGTGTCGTCGTAGAACCCCGACCAGGCCCGGAGGACGCCGACCGACCCGAGCCGGGGAACGAGCCGGACGAGCGCGCGCGACATCTCGCGGAGGAACCGCGGGGAGCTCGGCATCCCGCCCGCGACGCCGGCGCCGTCGCGGAGCGTGATCCCGCCGACGATCTCCCCGCGCATCGTCTGGCTGAAGTAGAGTCCGTCCGACGCGCGCACGACCATCGGGTCGAGGAACGGCTTCAACGGCTCGGTCGCGAAGATCTCGTGGCGCGTCGCGACGTTCGGGACCGCGAGCCCGGCGCGGCCCGACAGCTCCCCGGACCATCCGCCCGCGGCGTTCACGACCGTCGGCGCCTCGACGCGACCCGACCGGGTCGTGACGGCGGCGACCCGACCCGCGGACGCCTCGACCCCGAGCACTTCGACGCCGAGCACGACCTCGACCCCGAGCGCGCGCACCGCCTCGTAGAGCCCCCAGACGGCCGGGAACGGGTAGAGGGTACCGTCGGTCGCGAGGTACGTGCCGCCGACGACCGCCCCGGGCGCGATCCCCTCGACGCGGCGCGCGACGGCCGCGGCGTCGAGGACCTCGGACGGGAGCCCCTCCGAGACGACGAGCTCGTGGACCCCCCGCAGCCGGGCGAGCTCCGCCTCGGTCTCGGCGACGAACAGGTAGCCCGACTGGCGGAACCAGACGTTGTAGCCGAACTCCGTGCCGAACCGGCGGTAGGCGGCGACCGACTCGCGCGCGAGGCGGACGGTCGCCCGCGTCTCCCACTGCTGTCGGACCCCGCCGCCGTTGCGCCCCGACGCCCCGCTCGAGAGAAACCCGCGGTCGACGACGAGCACCGGTCCCGCGCCGGCACGGGCGAGATGGTACGCGGTGTAGAGGCCGACGATCCCGGCGCCGACGACGATCACGCGGTACGCCGAGCGCGTCGGGCCGTTCACGCGCCCTCCGGGCCCGTCGGGGAGTCGGCCATCGCGGCGAACGCCGCGAGCGGGGTCGGTACCGCCGGTGGGCGCTGGGTGATGTAGCCGACCTCGGGCGCGGGTCGTCCTTCGAGGATCGAGAGCACGAGGAGGGCGTCGGGGAGACAGTAGCGGCCCTGGCAGAGCCCGGTGCCGACCCCGGTGTACCGCTTGATCACCTCGATCCCGCGGTAGCCGCGCGCGTGGGCCTCCTCGACCTCGTGGAGGAGGACGTCCTCGCACGCGCACGCGACCCAGCGACCCGAGCGGGGAAGGGAGGCGAGCTCGCGGTAGTACCCCTCGAGCTCGTTCGGCCCCTCGAGCGCGACGCGAGGGAGCGGCTCCTCGCCCGACGCCGGTGCGCCGAGGACGGCGGCCGCGACCCGCTCGGCGGCGCGCTCGTTCGCGTCGGCCAGGATCCCCGCGACGTCCCCGACGGCGTAGAGCCCGGGAACGCTGGTCTCGCCGCTCGGAGCGAGCACCGGGTAGTAGGCGCCCGGACCGCCCCGCCACTCCATGCGCGCACCGGCCTGGAAGAGCAGCTGCGATGTCGGGAGGCGCCGGTGCGCGAGGACGACCGCGTCGCACGACAGGACGAACCGGGCGCCGCCGCCGCGGGGCTCGAGGGTGAGCGATCGGACGCGGCCCCGTCCCGCCGCGCTCCGGATCCGCGAGCGCGGATAGAGCGGGATCCCCTCGTCCGAGGCGCGGCGCACGACCGGCGGCGAGATCCCGCCCGGCGCGACGACCGCCGCCACCGCGTCCCCGAACCGGTCGAGGACCTCTCCGACCCGGTCGCCGCCCCCGACGACGACCGCCCGCCGGAACGGGCGACGTCCGTCGCGGCCGCAGAGCGCGAACGCGCCGTCCGCGGTGACGACGCCCGGCCGGTCGTTCCCCCCGAACAGCAGCGCCGCGTCGTACCCCCCCGAGGCGAGAACGACCGTCCGGGCGGTGACCTCCACGCCGCGATCCGGCTCCTCGAACCCGAGGAGCGTGAACCGGTGGTCGCCGGTGCCCACCGGGGCGGGAAGGAACGTCACCGTCGTGCTCGCGAGGAGCTCCCCGCCCGCGACCGGTTCCGGGGCGAGCGCCCGGTCGACAACGAGCGGATGAGCGCCCCCGTGCGCGAGGTGCGCCGCGACCGCCCGGCCCGCGACCCCTCCGCCGACGATCGCCACGTCGACCGTCCGACGCACCGGGGGAGGCGGAGGGGTCGGCGGGGTCCGGCCGACCTCGGGCGCGGCGCCGTAGCCGGCGAGCCGCCGCACGACCCGGTGGTACGCCCGGGTCGCCCACCGGGGCCGAACGAACCCGTGCAGCGTGTCGATGCCGTGCGGGAAGAGGAAGTCGATCGCGCCGAGGACGTCGAACCGGGGGGACGGCCAGGAGTTCTCCGTCGCGACCCGGTCGCCGTCCGTCGGAACGTAGCGGCAGGCGCGCACGTTCGGCCGGCCGTTGACGCGCACGAGGCAGCCGGTGCAGTAGCCAACCCCGCAGAACGGCCCCCGGGGGCGGTGGTAGCGGATCGAGCGCTGGAGCGCGGGCCAACCGCCCCGCGCCAGGGCGTCGAGGAGCGTCTCGCCGGGGCGGGCCGAACGTCGCGCGCGGCCGAAGAAAAAGCGTCGC
The DNA here is from genome assembly GCA_030037855.1 of Thermoplasmata archaeon. Classification (GTDB taxonomy): domain Archaea; phylum Thermoplasmatota; class Thermoplasmata; order Lutacidiplasmatales; family UBA184; genus Lutacidiplasma. The sequence continues at coordinate 3,402 of JASHPY010000110.1, forward strand.
TCCGGGGCACCGGCCATGGAGAGGACCGGCGGTCACCTCCGCCCCGGCTATTTAGAGAGGCGGTCGCCGGACGGCCGCCGAACGCCCCCGGAGCGGCCGACGCGACCGCGCGAACCAGCGGTGGCTATATAGAAAGCCGGAACTCCGCCCACCTACATCGATGCGCAGCACCGGCGGGTTCCACGGGCGACGGATCCAGAAGACCGGGGGCTCGACGTACATCATCTCGCTCCCGAAGAACTGGGTCGTCTCGCGGGGCCTCGGGGCCGGGGACACGCTGTTCTTCACGCCCCGGGCCGACGGCTCGCTGACGGTCTTCGCGGAGTCCGGCGACGGGCCCGAGACCGAACGGCGGATCGTCGAGGTCTCGAACGACCTCGAGGTCGAGCACCTCTTCCGCCGCCTCATCGCCGAGTACATCGCGGGCTACCCGCTGCTCGAGATCCGGACGCCGGGCCGCATGAGCGCCCGCACGCGCGAGGTGATCCGCAACTTCGCGCAGCGGATGATCGGCCCCGAGATCCTCGAGGAGACCGCGGAGGCGGTGATCCTCCAGGACGTCGTCGGGCAGAACCCGCTGCCGATCCCGTCGGTGATCCGGCGGATGCATCAGATGGTGCGCGCGATGCACACGGACGCGATGGCGGCGTTCCGCGCGCGCGACGCGTCGATCGCCCGGGACGTGATCGAGCGCGACTGGGAGGTCGACCGGCTCCACTGGTTCCTCGAAAAGCAGGTGACGAGCGCGCTGCGCGACGCGCGGATTCTCGTCAGCCTCGACCTCACGCTCCCGGAGTGTTCGACGTACCTGCTCGCCTCCCGGACGCTCGAGCGGATCGCGGACCACGCCGTCCGCATCGCCGAGACCGTCACGATCCTCGGCCGCGAGCGGACGCCCGCGCGCGTGCTCGCCGAGCTCGACCGGATGGCGGCGGCGGCCGCGACCGCGCTCGCGGACGCGCTCGACAGCCTCGACTCCCGCGACATCGCGAAGGCGAACGCGGTGGTCGACGCGGCGAAGCGGATCACGCGCGAGCGCGACCACGTCCTGCACGAGCTCACGACCCAGCGCGGCCGGCTCGCGGTCGGGCTCGCCTACGTGCTCGAGAGCCTCGAGCGGAGCGCGTTCTACGCGAGCGACCTCGCCGAGATCGCGATCAACCGGGCGGTCGAATCGCCGGCGGCCGAGACCGAGGCGGCCCGCGGCCGTGCCGACCGGTCGGAATCGGTCGCGAACGGGGCCGGCTAGCCCTCAGCCGAGGATCTGGCCGGCGAGCACCCGCACCTCGTCGTCGGTCGGCACCCGGGGATTGCTGAGGATCCCCGGCGAGCGCCGGACGCCGATCACGAGCCGGTCGAGGGTCCCCAGCGCCCGGGTCGCGTCGCCCCCGGCCGCGCGGACCGTGGGGGGCCGGTGCACGAGCTCGGCGAGCCGGCGGACGCGTTCGGGGAGGGAGACGTCACCGCGCTCGTCGCGCGGCCGTACGAACTCGGCGAGGCGCTCCAAGCGGTCCCGGGCCCCGGACCGGTCGAAGTCGAGGACGAACGGGAGCGCGATCCCCACCAGGCGACCGTAGCTGAGGCCCGTCGGTTCCGTG
>JASHPY010000111.1 GCA_030037855.1 Thermoplasmata archaeon
GGCGCGGGCGCGGCCGCCGCCGGCGCGACGCCGGGAGCGACCGCGGGGGTGGTCTCGGGCGCGAAGTAGGCGTCGCCCGATGCCGGCAGCTCGACTGCGGTCTCGCCGGCGGTCTCGGACGCCTCCCCCGCGCGGAACTCGGGCGAGTACGCACCGAGGTCGAGCGACGGGAGCGGGGCGTGCACGGCCGAACCCGCCTCTTCGACGACCTTGATCAGTCGCGCCTTGTAGATCCCGACCCGCAGATTGCGGACGAGCTGGAACAGGGTCCGCTGTTCGGACGGCAGCGCGAGCGCCCTCCGCGCGAGCTCTTCGACGTCGGGGGTGAGCTTCAGGTTCTCCGGTCGCAGGTCGGCCTCGAGCACCGCCTTGAGGTAGCCGAACAGGCGCTGTACCTGCTCGAGCGTGTAGCCCGGCGCGGAGAGCACCGCGACGTCGGCCATCGTGAACCCGCGGCGCTCGATCCCCGGAGGCCGGCGCTCGAGGGCGGCCGTGATGAGGTGGTAGGAGGCGTTCTCGAGGTCGTGGACCTCCGACGCTTCGACCCGGTCGAGCTTCAGGTCCGGCGGCCGGCCGATCGCGGCGAGCACGGGCTCGAGGAACTCGTAGGGGACGTGGAGCGTAACGAACAGGTCGTTCTTCGCGACCGTGCGGTTGAGCTTCGCCTCGAGCAGGAGCGCCTCCTTGCCGAACCGCTGGATCTCGACGTCGCGGGTCCTCTGGATCGCGAGCTTCTTGCCGTCCTTCGCGGGGGTGAAGTCCGAATCGAGCGCGAGCGCGCGATCGAAGCTCGCCTGGGCGTCCTTCGGCCGGGACGTCGCGAGCAGCGCGAGGCCGCGGCTCGTCCACGCCTGCTTGCTGCCCGGTTCGGCGTCGGTCGCGCGTTCGAAGAACGCGAGCGCCTCGTTCGGGTGACCGAGGCGCTCGGCGACGAACCCGGCCCGGAGCAGCACCTCGACCGCCGCCGGCGACAGGCTGAGCGCGTGGGCGAACGCGTTCGCCGCGTCCGGCCAGGCCTGGCGCGCGACCCCGAGCTCTCCCCACCGGACCCAGAGCGCGACGCTCTTCGGCAGCACCTCGACCCCCTTCTTCAGCGCGTCCGAGGCCTGGTCGAGGTGGCCGAGCCCGCTCTCCGCCTCGGCGAGGAGCAAGTAGAGCGACTCCTGCGGCGGGAGCTGGGGGATCGACTGCCGCAGCAGCTCGAGCGCGTCCGCGTGGCGCCCTTCGTCCAGCAGCGAACGGGCGGTGCCGGCGATCGCGAGCGGTGACCGGGGCTCCCGCTGACGGACCTCTTCGTAGACGGCCCGTGCGTCGGCGGGCCGCTCGAGCGCGCTCAGGATCTCGGCGCGCAAGAGGAGGGCAGCGACGTTCGCCGGAGCCCCGGCGGGCGACGCCTTCAGCCCCTCGTCCAGGACCTCGAGCGCGAGGTCCGGGCGGCCCGAGCTCAGGCGGAGCCGCGCGCGCCGGATCGCGATCTCGACCCGGTAGACCGGGTCGATCTCCGCTGCCCGCTCGTACGACCGGTTCGCCTCCTCGGCGAGCCCGAGGCTGGCCGCGAGGTCGCCGCGCTCCAGGTGCAGCGTCGCGTCCTGGGATTCGGGAGAGGTCGTCCCGAGGAGCTTCGACAGCGTCTCGAACGCCTGCTTCTTGTCCCCGCCGTCGCGATGAAGGCGGTACTTCTCCGTCAGCGCCGGCGCGTTCTCCGGCTCGAGGAGCAGGATCGCGGTCAGCGAATAGAGTAGCTCGGACGGTCGCCCGAGCGCGCGCCAGGCGTCCCCGCGCGCCTTCCAGGCCGCGACCTCGTTCGGGTCCTCCTTGAGCAGCTGGTCCGCGATCGTGACGACCTCAGGGTACTGTCCGGCGAGCAGGAGCGTCTCTGCGAGCGCGAGCCGACCGTGCCGATTCTTCGGGTCGAGCTCGAGCCCCCGACGGCAGTACGAGATCGCGTCCGAGTACGCTCCCTGGGCGCGCAGCGCTTCCGCGACCTCGAAGAACGCGTGCGGGTCACCCGCGCTCCCCTGGACGGCCGACTGCAGGACCTTGAGCGCCTCGGGCCGGCGTCCGACCTGAAGGAGGAGCTGTCCCTTCTTGCGCAGGTACATCGGGTTGTTCGGTTCGCGCTGCAGGAGGAGTTCGAGCAGCTGGAGGGCCCGCGCCTCCTGATTCGTGTGCCCGAGCACCTCGACCGCGCCCCAGAACAGGTCCGCGTCCTCGAGCCCGCCCGCGATCGCGCGCGAGTACGCTTCGGTCGCCTCGGTGTTCCGGCCGGTCTCGCGGAGCGCATGGCCCAGCTCCTTTCGCACGTCGTGGCGGCTCCGGTTCCCGTCGCGATCGAGGAACGACTGGTAGGCGCGGATCGCCCGGTCGTGGTCCCCGACCAGGCGCGAGGCCCGGGCGATGCCGAGCTCGCTGACCGGCGCCGCCTCCGGGTCGGTCGACGCGCGCTCGTAGGCGACGAGCGCGGTGCGCGCCGCCTGGTCGCGCTCCGTCGAACCCTCGGCGTGGTCGTAGGCGAGGGCGAGGTAGAGGTTGCCCCGCTCCACCGCGATGTCGGTGCGCGTCGGGTCGAGTCGGAACAGCTCGTCGAGGACGGGGGCGAGCTGGCTCGGCTCGTTCGACTTCGCGAGGACCTCCTTCTTCTCGAGCAGGTACGGAAGCTCTCCCGGATGCGCGGAGAGGAGGGAGTCGTACGCGCGCAGGGCGCCAGCGACGTTGCCGTGCGCGCTCAGCGATCGGGCGAGCTCGACCTCGGCCGCCACGTCGGTCGGCTCCTCGAGCAGGATCGCGCGGGCGAACTCCTGCACGGCGTCGTCCTGACCGGTCGAGCGGGCGAGCTCGAGCGCCTTTCGGAAGTCGCCCACGGCGTGGGGGTTCGCGGTGCGCAACGCGCGGTAGGCCTGAATCGCGGCGTCGGTGTGACCTTCCGCGAGCTCGAGCTCCGCGACGCCCCGCATCGCCTCGAGATGGTCCGGCTGCGCTTCGAGGAGCGCACGGCAGGCGGCGAGCGCGACGTCGACGCGGTCGAGGCGCAGCCCGAGGTCGCGGAGGTCGACCAGGTTCTGGAGGTTGCGGGGATCGACCTCGCGCAGCCGCTGCCGCGCGGCGATCGCGAGGTCCGGCGCATCGTCCTCGAGCGCCCGAGCGATCTCGGCGAGCGCGGACGTGTCCGGTACCTCCTTCCCCTCCACGATCCCCTTCGCGATCGGGACCGCCTCGCTCGTCCGGTCGAGTCGAAAGAGCGCGCGGGCGTGGAGCACCTTGGCGCGGGGGTCGTCCGGCGCGACCGCGTGCACCCGTTCGAGGGTGTCGAGCGCTTCCGGTAGGCGGCTCAGTACCGCCAAGAGGTCGGCGCGAGCGAGCAGGAGCTCGACGTCGTCGGGAGTCGCCTTCAGGAGCTCCTCGCACGCCTCGAGGGCGGGCAGCTCCCCGCCCTGGGCGCGCGCGAGCTCGAGCTTCAGGCGGAGCGCGCGGTGGTTGTCCGGAACGAGCTTGAGCGCCTTGTCGACGTACTGGGTCGAGGTCGCGTCGAGCTGTTGAGCGCGAAGGTACGCCTCCGCCGCTTCGCTCGTCTGCCCGAGGAGCTTGAGCGCGTCGCCGCGGGTCGCCCAGAGCCCCTTGTCGTGGGGATTCCCCTCGATCGCCTTGTCGGTGAGCACGACGACCTCCGGGAGGTCCTCGTTCTGCGCGAGCAGGATCAGGGCCTTGTGGTGGAGCAGCGAGGAGGCGCCCGGCGCGAACTCGAGACCGAGGTCGACCGCCCGGCGCGCGAACGCCGGCTGGGACGCCCGGTAGAATGCCATCGCGGTATCGTCGAGCCAGGGTGCGATCTCCGTGCCCGCGTCGGTGAGCTCCTTCGTGTGCGACTCGACGACCGCGAGGAACGCCTTCAGCGCGCTCGTGTACTGCCCGCGGTCCGCCGCGCCCTCCGCTTCGAGCGCGCCGCGATACCGCCGGCGAGCCTCCTCGAGGGCGCTCGGGCTCGGCGGGATCGGAGCGGGACTCGCGGTGGCCATCGAGACTCGCCGCAATAACTCCCCTGCGGAGATATAGGGCCTTCCGCGGAGGGGCGCCGGTGACCACCGGGGCGCACGTTTCTGCTTAAGCGTCCGCTCACCTCGGGGTGAGCGTGCCGCCCCGGGTCTCCGCTCGACCGGCCCGAAAGGCGATCTTCGACCCGGTCCACGGGCCGATCGCGCTCGACGCGCTCGCGCTCGCGCTGGTCGGCACGCCCGCCTTCCAGCGCCTGTGGCGGATCCGGCAGACCGGGTTCGCGCATCTCGTGTTCCCCGGGGCGAACCACACGCGCCTCGAGCACTCGCTGGGGACGTACTGGGTCGCCGGCCGGTTCGCGGAACACCTCGGCCTCGAGGATGGGGAGACCCGTCGACTCACGACCGGCGCCCTCCTCCACGACCTCGGCCATGCGCCGTTCTCTCACACGCTCGACGCGCCGATGCGCGAGGTCCTCGGCCACGGGCACGAAGCGGAGTCGCGGGCGCGGATCGAGGGTGCGGACGGCGCGAGCGGGGAGATCCCCGCGATCCTCCGACGGCACGGCGTCGACCCGGCGGGCGTCGCCGATCTCGTCGATCCCTCCGCCCGGCGACGCGGCTCGCAACTCGGTGCGATCCTGCACGGCGCGATCGACGCAGACCGGATCGACTACCTCCAGCGAGATGCGCACTACACGGGAGTTGCGCACGGCGCGATCGACGCGGTGCGACTCCTCGACACGGTCGGTCGAGTGGGCGGCCGACTCGTGTTCGCCGAGAAGGGCCGAAGCGCGGTCGAGGGGTTCCTCGTCGGTCGGGCGCTGATGTATTCGACCGTCTACTTCCACAAGACCGTGCGCGCCGCCGAAGTGATGGCCCAGGCCGCGGTCGAGCGGCAAGCGGGCTACCCGGAGCGCGCGCGCACGCAGTTCGCTTGGACGGACGGCGAGCTGCTCGTCCGACTCGCGGAGAGTGGCGGCCGCAGCGGCGCGCTGGCGCGTGCGATCGAGGACCGCCGGCTGTACAAGCGGGCGTTCGGATGGAGGGAGCTCGACCCCGCCACGCGGCGACGGTGGCAACGACTCCTTCGTCGACCGGTCGAGCGGCGCGCGGTCGAAGACGAGATCGCTCACCGGCTCGGCTCGCCCGCCGGCTCGGTGCTGCTCGACCTCTCGGGCATCGAGGTGCGGGGGGACCCGATCGAGGACTGGGCCGACGTCGGGCTCGCCGCGGGCCGCCGCGTGACCTACCCGTTCCGGGGGCCTGGCCCCTGGCAGGCGCTCGTGCGCCGTCCGCCGGCAGACTGGCCGGTCAGCGTCTACGTCGAGCCGCGGTTCCGCCTCGCGGCGGCGCGGTGGCTCGAGCGGGACCCCCGAGCGCTTCCGTGACGCGGCCCGGCGGGAGTCGCCCCGCCCTCGTGGCGGAGGATCCGGGCCCACTGCTTGGACGAAACCGGTAGGACGCTCAACCGCGACATCCGAAACAGCGCGAGGTCGCGGAGCCCGGCGTCGCCGCGTAGCTCGGAGAGCGAGATCGGCGCGCGCAGCGACCGGACCGCTCGAATGTCGACCGTCCAGGAGCCGCGATCGTCCCGGGGGTCCGGGCGAGGATGCGAGGTGACCCGCGCGATC
>JASHPY010000112.1 GCA_030037855.1 Thermoplasmata archaeon
CGTCTCATCGACCGGGAGGGGCTCGAGGCCGCGAACGGCCTCCTCCAGGGATCGACTCAGGGCGCTCAGATGATCGGGTCCGCGGCCGGCGGCGCGGTGATCGCGGCGGCCGGCGTGGTCCCCGGGCTCGCGATCAACGCGCTGACCTACGTGGTCTCCGCCGCGTGCGTCCTCTCGATCGCCGCCTCGTTCGGGCAAACGCCCGCCCCGATCGGAGGGTCGGGTCACCGGCCGTCCGTGCTCCAGGAGATCCGCGAGGGCCTGGCGTACATGCGCAGCCACCTCGCGGTGCTCGAAGTTACGCTCGGCTTCCTGCCCGGCAACCTGTTCTGGTCGATGGTCACGAGCTTCACGGTCGTCTACTCGGCGGCGTTCTTCGCCGGATCCGCCGGGGCGTACGGCTACCTGGTCGCCGCTCTGGGCGGTGGGTTCGCCCTCGGAGCGTTTCTGGCGATCCGGCTCCGACCGCGGAGTCATGCCGGTCTCGTGATGTGCCTGTGCGTGGTAATCCAAGGCGCCGCCGCGCTCGCGCTCGCCTTCTCGCACGTGTACGTTCTCTCGATCGCTATGGTTCTTGTTCTCGGTGGCGGCGCGGGCCTCATCAACGCGACGTACGCGTCAACGATGCAGGCAATCGTTCCGAACCGGATCCTCGGGCGGGTGTTGAGCGTGGACCTTGTGGGGAGCTTTGCCGGTATCCCGGCCGGGCTCATACTCGGGGGGTTCCTCGCCACTGACTACGGGATCGGGTTCAGCTATTCGATCGCGGGCCTCGGCCTGCTCGCGAATGGTGCCGCGATGCTCGCTCTGCGGGACCTTCGTAAGCTCGGCTACTCGGCTCGTCCCCCTCCTTCGGTTTCGGGTGCCGAGTGACCTCCCCTGCCGCGGAATCTCGCGGACCCCGTGTCTGCGCGGTCCCGCCCCGACGAGGACCGACAGGGCCGCGACTCGAGCCGCACGCCCTCTCCCTCGCGCGGGCATCCACTCGATCGGTGCGGGTACCTCGACCGCTAGACCCGACATGACCGGTTCCAAGTGGGCCGTTCTCCCCTGGGACCCGGCGGGAGGGAGACGGCCATGGCACCAGGAACTCGGGCGGGCGCCCGTCGACTTTCGCCAACAGCGCCGAGGTTTCGCGTCGCGCAACCCCCGCGTGGTCCCAAGATTCTTAGCCGCTGGATGAGTGCGCGCCGTCGGGTCGGGGGATCATGCCGTATCGAACGACGATGACGGGGAGCTGGTTTCGGTCGAAGGAGCTCTCGGCGTTGCTCGCGAAGAGCCCGACCGGGGAACTGAGCCAAGAGCACGAGACGGCGTACCTCGACGCGGAGCGGGCGGCCATCCGCGACCAGCTGCACCCGATGGGCTCTGAGATCGGACTGGATCAGGTCTCGAACGGCGAGCAGCGACTCGCGGGCTACACCAACTATCTGCCGAACCGGTTCGACGGATTCTCGAAGACGGAACGGGTCCCGATGCCGTTCTCGCACGAGCTCATCGGAGAGTTCATGGAGTCGAACCCCGCGATGGGTCAGCAACTCGGGGCGATGGCCTCGTCGTTCTCGCTGCCCAAGGTCGTTGCCCCGCTTCGATACACCGGCGCCGAGAGCGCCGCGCGCGAAGCGCGCGACGCCGTTCGGATCGCAAAGGAGGAGGGTGCGCCCAGCGTGTTCCAGCCGTCGGCCTCTCCCGGAGTGATCACGATCTTCTACCCCAACAACCCCGCGGTCTACCCCGACCACCTGAGCTACCTCCGGGCGCTCGCGCGCGAACTCCGACACGAGTACGAAGCGATCCTGGACGTGCCGGGAGTCGTACTTCAGATCGACTCGCCCGACCTTGCGATGGGAAAACAGACGGCGACGGACTGGGGAATGGACTTCTACGACGCATTGCCCCACCACGTCGACGCGATCAACGAGGCGATCCGGGGCTTGCCGAGGGAGCGCATCCGCGTTCACTACTGCTACGGGAACTACTCCGCGTCCCACGTGAGCGACGCCGACTTCGCCCGGGTGCTGCCCGAGATCGCTCGATTGAAGGTCGGGGCGATCGTCGGCGAGCTCGCGAACCCCCACCACGAAGGCGACGTGCGGGTCCTCGCTCGGTACGTCAAGGAGCACGGCTGGCCGAACCAGCTGACGTTCGTGGGCGGCGTGGTCGACGTCAAGACGCCGATCGTTGAGACCCCCGAGACCATCCGACTTCGACTCGAGCAGCTCGGCGCAGCGGTCGGTCACTCGAACGCCTGGGGCGGCACCGATTGCGGCTTCGAGACGTTCGCTGCGATGCAGAACGTGACCCACGCCGTGGGCCTCCGAAAGCTGCGGGCGCTCGCCGAAGGGGCTCGGCTGCCCAGCTGAGCCGCGTCGTCGCTCGGCCCCGGGGGAGCGACCCACCCGGTCTCGGTCGAGGTCCGCCGCCGGTAGGGGCGCGAAACTCCGCCGGGCCCACGGACCCTCGAAGGCAGCAGATCCAAGTCTCCGCAATCCCGGGCGCACGGCGGCACTGGCGGCTCAGGCGCAGGACGTCCGGAGACTAGGTCGACCGACGTTCGTGGGCGCTAGACTAGTCGGCCGCCGGCCAAGGCGGGGACGAACGACGACACCGGCTGAGGACCCAGGTCGGCCCCGATGGGCGCGGAGACCGGAGGGTCGAGCGCGAGGAAGATGACCCAGACGTGCGCGCTCAGCTCGTCGGGGTAGAACGACTGGTACGGGTTCGCGTACCACGTGACGTATCCCGAACTCGGGAGCGCGACGTATCCCGCCGGCGCCTTAACCGACCACGCGACGCTCGTGCCGTTCGGCCCGAGGAAGAACACGCCGGCGCCGTCGGTCGTGACCGTCGAGCCGTTGTACGTGACGCTCCAGCTGGTGCCGTTCGGGAGGCCGCCGACGCCGTAGTCGAAGTACGATTCCTCCGCGAACCAGACCAGCGGCTGGTTGGTCGAGTTCACGAACGTGGTGGTGATCGAGACGGCCGAGCCATCGACAGTGACCCCGCCCGACGTCGGGCTGGCGCTGAAGTTCGCCTCGTCGGTAAACACGCTCCAGGTGTAGTTCCCGTTCGGCAGGTTGCAGGTGAGCGCCGAAGGAGCAGCCGAGGGCGTGAACGAGCTGTTCGAGCAGTAGTAGTCGGCGTTCGGCACAGGGTAGGTGCTATCGACGTAGAACACCCAGTAAGAGCCGATGGGGAGCCCCGACTCCGTGACCGACACCTGAGGGAGGGTCGAGGGGGGGATCGCGGTGAAGGTGATGGGCACGGTGGTCGGGCTCTCGGGCACGATGGTGTACTCGTCGTTCGGCGATGCGGTATAGCCGGTGGCGTAGACCGAGAAATACGCGCCGGTAGTGCTCGGAATGCTGAACCCGATCGAGCCCGGCGCGATCGTCGAGTTGTAGTTCCCTTCTAGTTCCACGCTCCAGCTGGTGCCGGAGGGAAGGCCCGACTCGGTGAACGTCACTGGGTAGGTCGGAATCGCGGTGAACGTGATTGCCTTCGTGACGGTCGCGCTCGACACCGTCACGCTCCCGGACGCGGGGGACGCGCTGTAGTATCCGCCGGAGCTGACCGTGAAATCGTATACTCCGTTAGGGAACGAGTAGCTGATCGAGGAAGGTGCGAGTACGGAGATCTCCGACCCGTTGAGCGTGACCCCCCAGTCCTGCCCGGTGGCCAAACCGGACTCCGTGAAGGTCACCGCGAAGGCTGGCAGTGCCGTGAACGTGATCGTCTCGACCAGACCACTCCCGCTCACGGTCACCGAGCCCGTCGCGGGCGATGCGGTGTACCCGAAGGCGTAGACGCCGAAGGAGTAGCTGCCGTCCGGCTCGGAGAATGTGTTGTTCGGCCCGTTACTGTAGGCAGTAGTGCCGTTCAGACCGACCTGCCAACCGGCCCCGGTGCCGAGGCCGACTTCGCTGAACGTCACGGCGTAGAGCAGCTCGAACGTGATATGGATCGTCACGGCCGAGCCGGCCACCGTGATCGTGCCGGCGTACGGCGCCGCGAGGTAGCTGGTGTTGACGCTGTCGACGTACCAGGTGTAGGTCCCGTTCGGGATCGAAAATACGTCGGACGCCCCGTACGTCGAGGTCCCGAAGATCGACTGGTCCGGGGTGCCCTCCGCGTACCCCTCGGCAAACCAGGGCTCGGTGCTCGGGAGACCGCTTTGGTCGAACGTCACGGCGTACGCCGGTCCCGCGCTCACCGCCGAGCTCGAGTACGTGATTGAGACCGTCTGGTCGGCTCCGCTCACCGTGACGCTTCCGCTCGACGGGTTCGCCGTGTACCCGCTCACGGGGACGACCGCATACGGGTACGCCCCGTTCGTTTCGCTAAAGACGATCGAGGCGCCGGTGGACGCAAGGGTGCTCCCGTTCAGCGTCACGGACCAGCTCGTCCCCGACGGCAGGCCGGACTCGCTGAAGGTCACGGTGTAGGAGCCCGGAGCGGCCGAGGTGAAGGTGACCGGAACGGTCTGGGCCGCCCCGTTCACGGCCACCGACCCCGACGCGGGAGATGCCGAATAGCCCGGCACGGACCCGACGGTGTAGGGGTACGTTCCGTTGGCCTCAGTGAATACGATGCTGGTGGTCGACGACGAGAGCGTAGTCCCGTTCAGGGCCACGGACCAGGTCGTGGAACTCGCGAGCCCGGACTCCGAGAACGTCACCGTGAACCCGGCGACGAATCCAATCGATTTCGCGACAGCCGCGCCGGCCACGACGAGGCTCCCGGAAGCGGGACTAGCCGCGAAGCCAGTGGCCGAGACGGTGAAGGAGTACGAGCCATTCGATTCAGTGAACGCGATGCTCGAGGTCGTCGAGGAAAGCGTGGAACCGGCGAGCGTGACGGACCACGAGGTCCCCGCGGGCAGTCCGGTTTCGGAGAAGTTGACGGCGTACGTCGGAGCGCTGGGGGTGTTAGAATGCTTCAACCCCGGAATGACTCCCGTGAGCAGCAGCGCAAGAATCAACAGGGCAATGATGACCACGACGCCGACAACGATCCAGAGCGCGCGGGAGCGAGGGGCCTTCACCGGTGCCGGGGTCCCCGGCGGCGGCGAGGTGCCTTCTACTGCTGGATCGGGCGGTCCGGACAAGGGTGTTCCGGCGCCGCGAGCGGCTACTTGTTAAAGAACCAGACGGTTCGCGCCGGTTTGGCAGAACCCCGGGAATCCACCGGGCTTCGGCGAACCCGCCGCCCCCCAATCGAGCGGGCAGATCTCATCATCCACTTTCGCAGCAAGTTTACTTAAGGGGGGTAAGTGCTTAGGGGGGTTAAGTCATGCCGCTCTTCGACCTCGGACCGAAGGAGAGCCGTCGCACCCTCTACGGGCGGGACGCCGAGGTAGAGACGCTGGTCCGACTAATCCGGAACGGTCGCTGGTCGGTCATCCTGGGCCCCCGGATGGTCGGAAAGACGAGCCTCGCAAAGGCGGGAGCCCACCAGAGCGGGGTCCCGAGCGTCTACGTCAACCTGTGGGGGGTCAAGGGAGTTGACGGACTCCTGGATGCG
>JASHPY010000113.1 GCA_030037855.1 Thermoplasmata archaeon
CTCCCGGTTCGTTCCGGACTGGGCGCGGTCGGGGGCCCAATCGACCGCGGTATCGCCTTAGCGCAGGTTTATGTACCCGACCGGCCGGTCGCGCCGCCGACCTCAGGGTGGCGAAATTGGCGCAACCACAACCGTACTACCAGGAACCGCCCGAAGCGAACTCGATCAAGTCGATGCTTCACATCGCGCGGATTCTCGCGTTGATCTTCGGCATCATCCTCCTGCTCGGAGGGATCGCCTACGCCGCGGAGATCGCCTACCTCGCGAGCATCTGCGCGTCGTACGTCGGATTTGACCCGTACTGCGGTGCGGCTGAAACCAGCGCGCTGATCGGGGCCGTGTACTTCGTCATCGCCGGCGTCTTCCTCTTCCTCGTCTGGACCCAGACGAAGTCCATCGAGGCGAAGGTCAACGCCCACCAGTACGAGGCGGCGAAGTCCCAGACGCTGCTCTGGATGATCCTCGGGTTCATCTTCGGGATCATCCTCGGCGTGATCCTGCTGATCGCCTACATCAAGTTCGACCCGCTGATCAACGCCTCGCGGGCGATGGCGGGCGGACAGCCGCCCCAGGGAGGCCAGCCGATGTACGCGCAGCCGCCCCCGGCGTACGGAGGTGCTCCGGCCCCCGCGCCGGCACCCGCGCCCGCGCCGTCCCCGCCGGCCGCGACCCAGGCCCCGTTCTGCCCCACCTGCGGACAGCCGGGCACGTACGTCGCCCAGTACGGCCGGTACTACTGCTACAACGACAAGCAGTACCTCTGAAGGACCGACGCGGTCCCGAAGCGAACCCCTTCCTCCCCGCAACCCCGGCGCCGGGAGCGCGGGCGTCTACAGGATGACCGCTTTCCTCACGCAGTCGTCGATGATCTGATCGACGTCGAGCTGTTCCTCTTCCCGGAGGATCTGGACGAGGTTCGATCGCGTCGCGGGTTTGTCGGGGACGGCCTGGCAGCAGACCCCGGGGCGCGTCGAGATACCGTAGGTCCCGATCTCCTTCGCCACCGCCTCGATCTCCTGCTTGTCGAAACCGATCAGGGGCCGGACGATCGGAAGACGCACCGAGGCGGTGGCGCTGTGCATGTTCGAGAGCGTCTGGGAGGCGACCTGCCCGAGCGCCTCCCCCGTGACCAGGAACGACGCCGCCTCCCGCTCGGCGACTCGCTCCGCCGACCGCCACATGAAGCGCCGGCAGAGCACGCAGCCGACGTGCCGGTCGGTGTTCCGCATGATCGTGGTTTGGGTCGAGCCGTGCGGCACGACGTACAACGGGATCGGCTGGTGGTATCGCTCGCGGAGCAGGGCGAGGTGGTCGACGACCTTCTCGAGCGGCGAATCGTCGGTGAACGGCCGGTTGTCCATGTGCACCGCGACGATCTCGTGCCCTTGGCGAAGCATGTAGTGGATCGCCACCGGCGAGTCGATGCCGCCGCTCATCAGCATCACGCCCCGCGCCATCTCGACCGACGCCAGCCCGACCGGGATATTTACTCCTCGTCTCGCACCGACCGCGGGTGAGTCGGAGGTAAATACCGTTCCGAGGTCGCCGCGACGTGCCGGAAGACGCCCTTCCCCCGGTCGACCTCCCGTGCCGCGACGAGGGCGAGGGCCCGACGCTCGCCCTGCTGCACGGAGTGGGGCTGAGCCACTCGATCTGGAACCCGGTCGTCCGAGAGCTCGTGCCGAAGTTCCGGGTGCTCGCGCCGGACCTCCGCGGGCACGGGAAGAGCCCGACCCCGGAGGGCTCGACGTTCAGCTTCGCCGAGCTCGAGGGAGACGTCCTTCGGCTCCTCGACACGAAGCGGGTCGACTCCGCGTACCTCGTCGGGCACTCGGGCGGGGCGCTGCTCGCGCTCCGGCTCGCGCTCGACCACCCGCAGCGGGTGCGGGGTCTCGTGATGATCTCGGGCGCGGCGTACACCGACTCGCATACCCGCGCGATCTCCCAGCGCTGGACCGACACGTACGAGAAGGACGGCGCGGACGCGTTCGGCCTCCGGTTGCTGAAGGACCTCTACTACCCGGACTGGATCGAGGCGCACCTCGACTTCGCGGACCAGGTCCGGGCGGCGGTCCGACACCAGGACTTCGGACCGGCGAAACGCTGGAGCCAGGCGATGTCGAAGTTCGACGAGAAGGCGCGAGTCCCGACGATCACGATACCGACGCTGATCGTTCAGGCGATGGACGACCAGGTCGTGGACGCGTCCCACGGGCGGATACTGCGCCAGTCGATCCCGGGCGCGCAGATCCGGATCCTCGCGGAGACCGGCCACATGGTCCCGCTCGAGCGCCCGAAGGAGACGGCCGAGGCGATCCGGAGCTTCGTCCGCGGAGCCGAGGAGCGACGCGGCGGCGCCCCGACCTCGGCCGCGTAGCAGCGGACTTATGAGTCGGTCACGCGATTCCGGTACGATGCCCGCCGACGACACCCCGGCCGAGATGGCCGCGCGGCTCGAGCAGCTCGAAAAGGAGCTGCGCGAGCTTCGATTGCGTCTCGCGATGCTCGAGAAGCAGCTCGACCCACGCGCCGAGCATCCGTCGGACCGCACCGCGGTCCGTGAGAAGGTCGCGTACGACTGGCAGGCGTAGCCGTGCCGCCGGGCCCGGGACCCCTGGTGGGTTCGGCGCCGGCGAGCGTCGCCGAGCTGCTCGGTCGATTCGCGGACGAGACCCCGCCGGTCGGGTCCGCGGGCGCGGCGGTGACGATCCTGCTGCGGGACGGGGAGCGCGAAGTGGAGACGCTGCTGATCGAGCGGACCGAGCGCCCGACCGACCTCGCGTCCGGCCAGGTCGCCTTCCCCGGGGGCCGCGTCGAGGAGTCCGACGGGACGCTGCGAAAAGCCGCGCTCCGGGAGCTCGAGGAGGAGGTCGGGCTCTCCGAGAGCGACCTCGCCGGTCCGTTGCGCTACGTCGGCACCGAACACGCGGCGCGCTTCCGTGTCCGGGTGGCGATCTTCGCGGGGGCGCTCGACCCTCGCGGCGGCTCGCCGACCGCGCTGAGCGCCGACGAGGTCGCCCACGTCTTCTGGCTCCCTCGGTCCGAGCTCGGTCACACGCAGCCGGTGCACCGCGAGACCGGTCTCGGGCTTCGTCCCGTGCCGGCGACCGTCTACCAAGGGCACATCCTCTGGGGCTTCACCCGCCGGGTGATCCGTGAGTTCTACGGCCTGCCGACCGAGGACCCGCTCGGGGGGCCGGCGTTCGCCCCCGACCCCTCCCGGCACCGCGGCGCGGACGCCGACGCGAGCCGCCGGGAGGGTTAGCCCGCGACGACGTCGGCTCGCGCGGATTCTCGGGGAGACCGCCTCCTTCCGCAGGCGAGCAGTTTAAATACCACCTTAAATAGTCCCGCCGCCGGGGATTCCTTTGG
>JASHPY010000114.1 GCA_030037855.1 Thermoplasmata archaeon
GGACCGTCGATCGCATAGACGCCGCGATAAGGTGGGACCCGAAGCGTCCAAACGTTCCGGTATCCGTAGAGCTGATGAACGTCAAGGTCCGGAAGCCCGCCGCGTGTACCGTGCTCGAGTAGGTCAAAGGCCGCGTTGAAGCGCTTCTTGGCCCATCGAGGGAGCCGCTCGAAACTCGCATCCGCCGTCGGTGCGAAGGTAAGTTTGAGTCTCATCGAGCGACGAGACGATGACGCTGACGAAACTCCTCGAGTCCGAGCCGGGGCCTCAACTCAAGCGCGCGATGTAGGTCGCGGCGGAAGTAATCGGGCGGAACCTCGTCCATCAGATCAGCGATCGCTTCGGCGACGCTCTTTCCGCCGACTTGGTAGTCTCGAAGGCGTTGGCGCAGCGAGGCCGGGATGGTCACCGTGGTGGGGGGGTCGGTGGCTGCCTGCATCGAACCGCAATTGACTCAATGGGGTTAATATGTTTGGGGCCGAGTGAACGTTGAGAATGTCGCCAGCCTAGATCCTGCTGGTACTATGCCGGGGGTCCGGGTGAAGTGCCCCCGGTCGAGTTGCTCGACGCGCCCGGCCGGAGCGGCGTCGCCCCCTCGGGTCACGCTCGCGGTTCGAGCTCTTTCTCGTAGGTGATCCAGATAATCTCTGGTTGGAAACCCATCCGGCGATTGATCGCCAGGATGGCCTCGTTTGACGAATCGTTCCCGGTCATCAAGAACCGAAAGCCAGAGTCTCGTGCGAATTTCGCGACTCTTCGTTTGAGCTCGGCCGCCATACCCCGGCCCCGATACGCTCTGAGCACTCCCGTAAATCCGATCCGGAGCGAATCGGGTCGGATTTGGTCTCGCTCTAGGGTGCTCAGTCCGACGAATTCGCCGTGGTCGATCGCCAAGAAGTTTCCGGCCGGCAGCGCCATCGTAGTGTCCAAGTGGAACGCCTGGAACTCTTCGAACGTCGAGGGAGAGAACTCTCCGACCCTCGGAGTGTCTCGGGAACAGGTCTGGGCCAAAACATAGACCGCGTGCCGCACCTTCGGGTCCTTCGACCCCTCCGCTTCCAACGTCGAGAATCGAATGCCATCCGCCTCCAACTTCGCTCCGCGACCGTCCCGGTCCTCGAGGTCCGCCGAGAGGAGGTCCAGACTCGAAAGCCACACTTTCCGCTGGGGCAGGAATCCACGGCGCTCGACGAACGCTCGGTCCCGGTCCTCTCGCTCCTTCACCGAGACCCAAAGCGTCGTGGCTTGCCGAGCACGCGCTTCCATCTCGAGCGTCGCATAGAGTGCCGAGCCGATCCCCCGGCCCCGGAAGGCCTTACGCACTCCGGTCCAGATCCAGAACTTCTGTGGATGGTAGTTCGAGATCGCGTGGGCGAGCGTCCCGAGACCCACTACCCGGGAGTCCTGGGAGGTTTCGGCGGCCAGTTTCAGGTTGAGGCGGTCCGCCTGCCGAGCTTGGATCTCATCCTGGCGGCGGAGTTCGTCGATCGACACGCAGACGCTGGGCTCCCATTCCACCTCAAGCTCGTACTCGGCCGGGTAGTCTCCGGGCGTAAACGGGCGAATGACGACGCGACGTGGATCCATGGGCGGTCGCACCCCCTACTCTGAACTTCCTCAAAGAATCCCCTGAGAGACGCGCGCCGCCCAACGAACTTCGACTGCGATGCTTGTACCGACTCTCCTGCCCTCACCGCCCGGATATGTCGGCTCCGTTCCGTGTCTCCCCGGCTGAAATCAAAATGGGCCATGCTCGCCCCCGGCGGTCTGTCACAAGTCGGCCGAAACCCATCCACGATGAGGGACCATAGATGGTCGCCAAAGAGAGTCGTTGAGTACGAGGTATACTAATTTTTGAAATCACTATGGGAGCCTCTGTCATTAGTGAGTCGCGACTTTCCACCGGATACCTCACAGTCCTCCCAAAGGGGATCCGTGATCGAATTGGGGCTCGGGAGGGTGATTCTCTCCGATGGGAACTGCGCGGGACTGCGCTCCTCGTCCGGATTCGGAAGCGACGTACTCTCTCCGATGTGACCGGTATCGGCGCGCATGGAGGGGATGCCGTAGCGAGTAAGCGCGCGGTGCAGGGACTAGATCGCCGTGTTCGTTGACTCGTCCTACTGGATCGCGATAACCGATCGCCGGGATCAGTGGCACGAACGGGCCAAGTCGATCTCGGGTCGGGTCGGCCGAGCCCCGACCGTCCTGGATTTAGCGGCGTCGGAGGCATTGACCATTGTCGGTTCACGACTTGGTGGCAAGGCTGCAAACCAGCTTTTCGAATACTTCCTAGATTCCTGCCGAATCCTGCACATGTCGGATGAGTTGTTCGAATCGGCCATGAGGCGCCATTTATCGTTCGATGGCGAGCTCTCTATGACGGACTGCGCTACGATAGAAGCCATGGTGCGGGCCTCCGATCGTGAGGTCCTTTCATTCGACTCCGACTTCGACCGAGTCAAGGGACTCAAGCGCACTCATTGAGCAGAAGTGCAACGCTCTTTGCGCGCAGTGGTGGAACAGAGCCCCGACGAACGCGGGGGCAATGATTCTGCACAGCGGCTGAGCCGAGCGGGACGAGCTTAGATTGGCCGACAGTCGACACTGACTGTTTGCTGCTTGTTACACCTCTCGGCCCGGTTCGATCCTCGAAAATCCGCCCCACCATACTCCGGACGGCGGATTCGAAGAGCGCAATGGATAAGTATCCATGCACGCGTGGACACTCGAACATGAGCACGACGACCATCAGTCTCGATCGTTCGGCGTACGACCTTCTGCGCTCGCGGAAGCGGCCAGAGGAGAGCTTCTCGGAAGAGATCCACCGGCTCCTTGGATCGAGCGCACCGGAACTGAAGGGGTTTCTCACACTCCTGTCCGCAAGCGATGCGACTGCGGTCGCCGACAGCATCGAGGCGGCGAGATCTGAGGACCTTGAGTACGAGCGTTCCCGCGTGCGGCGGCAGAAGGTGAAGCGTGGGCGTCGCGCTTGATTCAACGCTCTTCGTCGACCTTGCGCGCCGTCGACCGAGCGCGATTGCCAAGGTCGCCGAACTCGACGGCCGCCGCGACACGAAGGTGATTCCGGCTCCCGTCGCGTTCGAGATACTGCACGGCATCCTACACGCCCATTCCCTCACCCAAGCGGCTCTGTTTCGAGGCTGGGTCTCGAGGTTCCACGTCGCTCCTCTCGATTTGGCATCGGCGGAGAGAGCAGCGAACATCCGAGCGGAGTTCTCGCGGCTGGGGCGCGTCAAGGGCGTTGTGGACATCCTTTCCGCCGGGATTGCCCTCGCCGGAAACCATAGTCTGGTTACTCGGGACGAAGACTTCCAAGAGATTGCCGAGGCGACCGGGCTCGTCCTGGAGACTTACTAGTCGCCCGCTGACCGCGGCGCGGGACCTGCGGGCGCAAGCGTTGTTACACCCAGTAACCCGTTCGGAGGAGGCCGCGGGGTTGATCGGACTGGTCCAGATTCTAGCCTGAACGGCGTCGAACCATCTCATACCAGTTGACGGACGGGGTGTGCTCGAGAGGCTCGGTGTGGCCGGTCTCCGTGAACCCGCGATTGGCGTACAGGCGCCGGGCGGCAGTTGACGAAGAGACCACGCCCAACTTCACCTCGTTCGCGGGATGCGAGGCATCGATCTCGGAGAGTATCGCGTCGAGGAGCTTTCCACCGAGGCCAAGTTTCCGGTATTCGGGTTCGACCCACATTCCCCACACGTGAGTTACGTTCCCTTCCGCGAAAGAGCCCACCATCCCCACGAAGGGACCGTCGCGCGGCTGAGCGACTAGTACGACCATCTCCGTCGACGTGGCGGCGCGTCGCGTGAGGTTCTGCCACTGAGGGTCGCCGTACTTGGATTCCTTCTCGAAGGTAGACGCGAACGACATGCGATCTGCGGCGAGCGCGCGTAGTCGGAGTGCCTTGAAGGCATCCTTCTCCGCTTCCTGCACCCGTCGGATGACTATTCCGGTTGACGACACCGATTCGTTCGCCATCTTTCCGGCTGCTCGCAGGGGTGATTTTGACACAATGGCGACCCGGGCTTAACGGGAGCTCAGGTACCTGCGATTTCCTAGAACGCGAGCGCACGCGACTGTATGAATTGACGGAGTGCGTCGAACAGGTCGGTCTCGATGCTGCCTCCGGCCCCCCAGCTGATGCCTAGGAGACCGGTCCCCCCTCCCGCCGAGCTGAGTTCGATGCGTTGGTCGGATCCGTTGGCGGCGCTCAGCATGATCACGCCGACGCGATCGTTCGTTCGAAGCATGTACTTCTGTCCGACGAAGAGGACGATGCGGGTTGTCGCCCAAAGAATAAGATGTGGTCCACTGGACATCCCCGGCGACCGACCGAAACACGCCATCTAGGTCTGCACCGGTCACTTTTCCGGGACCAGAACGGATCGCATCCGAAACCTCGACCCCTCAGACCCGGATGTCGTATCAAGCTCGCGGAACGAGACTGCGGATGTCTCCGTTGTTGCACCTGCCCATGCCTGGAGCTGGGCGGGTGCTAGACCCCTATTGCGCGCTACGGAGCCGGCCCGCCTGTCCCGGTGCAGCCGCACCTACGGGCGGACTCCGCTGCACTTGGCGCGCCAACCTGAGCTCCGCTTCACGAGAGTCGGCTACGGTGACCCACGTTCGGGCCTAATATTCGCCATCACCCCTGGGTAGGCTGAACGACTACTCGGAAGTCGTCTCTGCGCAATCGGTGGTAGGCCAGATCCAGGACTCGTCGGAGCGAGCCTCCTCGACCTCCGCCGCGGCCTCCGGATCGAGTTCTCTGACGTTCTCGACAAGCCGCTCTCGGACGTCGTGGTAGATTTCTCGCGGGCGCCGCTTCACCGACTCCGACCCGTGCTCGACGTCGGTCGAAAGTGCGATGGTGCTAGCCGCCACGAGAGTGTCGGGAGGCATGAGCACGCCGAGTAGACCGTGGCCCGCTCGGACCATTGGGACGGTCGAGCGAGTGCCATCGCATTCGCCGTCAAGCTCTCCGTTCCAGACCGAGATAGGAGCCCATACGGGCTAGGGCGCTCCTCATCTCGTCGTAGTCGAGTCCGATGTAATGCGCCGAGAGAGCGGGCGACGCATGTCCGTACACCCCCTGCAAGGAGACCAGGCTCATCCCCGAAGCGTTCGCGAGCCGACCGAAAGTTCTCCGTAGGTCGTGATGAGAGACCCGGACCCCGGCTTGACGAAGGCCCGACCGACGCACGGCCCGCTGGAGGGCCGCGTCCGCCCCGGACCGAGAGAGTGGGACAACCGGCTCGTCCGGGCGCTTGGACCTGACCCAACTCCGGAGCAGACGTTCGACCTCGCCTTGCAGTGGGATGTTCCGCCACTTGCCACCGTATCGACCTTTTCCGAGAATTCGGATGCTCCTCTCATCGAGGAGGATGTCCTTCACTCTCAGCCGCAGGACCTCCACGCGTCGCAACCCCGCGAAGCCCTCGAGCGCGACGATGATCCTCTCGGCACCCTGAGCTCCTCGATACAGGGAGACAAACTGCTCTCGAGTCAGCCACCTCCGGTGAACCGGTGCTCCGGAGGGCAGTCGCCAAAGCGATCGGTCCGCTGCGATCGGATTTTCCGACCATCGAAGGAATTGCCGTAGCGCCTGAAAGTGGATGGCGAAGGTCGGTGTCAACCAAGGAAGGCCCCTACGAAGGGCCAGTATGTGATCGGCCTTCACCTCCCTTGGCGATCGAAAGGAGGCGGTCGGCCCGACCCGCGATATCAGGCGGGGAAAACGACCCAGCTCCCATCGCATTCGGATGAGCCACGGTTCACCGGCTTCGCCGGTGGCTCGCTTCGCCTGCAGGAACTCGTCGACGCGACGCCTCCAGCGGACGTCCGCTGGCAATTTCGGGTGAGCGGCCGTTCCGCTGGAACGGCGGCCCGAACCAAGTGAGCGCATTCCACCGCAGAGAGGCGCGGTCCGCGCCTCTAAGCGCTCCGGTGCCGATGGAGTGTGGAACCTGCGGCTTGAACCCTACGTGTGGCCCTTGCCCCACCAGCCCGGAGAACCGTCAGGCGTTGCGCGTTCGACCGGGGCCGGAGCCGCGTCGGCTCGACGTCCCGCCCCCCGGCGGGGCGCGCTTTCTTGAGCTGCCCCAGGCCATCAACTCGATCCAGTTTCCGTCCGGGTCCTCCACGTAGTAGTTTTTCCGGACGCCATTCGGATCGGTCGGTCGGAGGACGATCGTTCCCCCCAGCGCTTCGAGACGGCGCGCCACCTCGGCGGCCCTCCCTGTCGAGAACCCTAGGTGGTCGAGGCCCTCCCCCGGAACGTACGGCGCCGCGAACGGTGAATCGGGAGGTACCAGTTCAACTCGAGTCGCAGTCCCGTCCCCGGGTCCGCGAGCAGGACCCGTCGCCCTCCGTGGGGCATGCGTCCGCCTCGGAGCTTCATCAGGCCGAGGCCCTCCCGATAGAACCCCAGCGATCTCTCGAAGTCGGTGACTCGAATGCCGAAGTAGATTAGGCCCATGCTTCCCGAACTGCGTCCAGTCCTTATGCCGCTTCGATGAGAGTTACCGAAACGGCAGGTCCCTCCGAGCGGACGGGTGCGGTATGGTTGCTCCGGCCGCGAGGCTCAACGGCCGAGGATCGACGGTTCGTTTCGGGGCTTAGGGTGCCGCGACTCGCCCATCGGTGGCGACCGCGGCGTGGGATCGGAAGGCGGATCCGAACGCTCGCCGGATCCTCCGATCCGGGCGCGACTCGTCGAAGCGCCCCAGGATATCTACCGTTGGGCTCATCGCGTCTCGTGGCCCCGTCGATCGAGCAACGGTATGTCCTCGGCGGGGGGTCGCCCGAGGTCGACCGCCTTCGAATCCAGTCGCTCGCCCTTGAACCGTTCGCCGAGTCGCTGCTTGACGAGGTGGGGGTCTCCGCCGGGTCGAGTGCGCTCGATCTCGCGTGCGGTCCGATCGGTCTTCTCCGCCCGCTCTCTGCTCGGGTCGGCCCCACCGGTCGCGTCGTGGGCCTCGATCTCGACCCCGCGGAGGTCACTGCGGCCGACAGTCACTGCCGGAGTCTCGGCTTATCCAACGTGCGCGTGCTTCCCGGGGACGCGTTCCGCACCCAGTTCGATGAGGACTCGTTCGACCTGGTACACGCGTGGCTACTCATCACTCCGGTCGGTCGGGCCCATGACCTCGTGACCGAGATGATGCGGGTAGCCAAGCCGGGGGGCGCCGTCGTGCTGGAGGAGGCGGATGTGAGTGCGTGGAGCTGCTTCCCGAGGTCGGCGGGCTTCGAACAGCTCCAGCAGGTCATCCTAGAATGCTTCCGGCGGGGCGGCGGCAATTTCGAGTCCGGCCGAGAGGTGTTCGCCCTTCTTCGCCGATCCGGCCTCACCGAGGTCCGCAGTCGTGCGGTCGCTCCGACGCTCCACGACGGGCACCCGTTCATGCGATCCACCGTGCACTTCGCGGCTTCGCTGCGGCGACGGATCCTGGAGGATGGCCTCCTGATCGAGTCGGAGCTCGATGAGGCCGTGGCGGATGTGGAGCGAGCGGTGGCCCGGCCCGAAACGTCGATGATCTCCTTCCTCATCGTGCAGGCATGGGGCAGAAAGCCGGTCACCGAGACGACCGGACGCTAAGTCCCTGATGCGAAGCACGATCGGCCCCGCCGCCGCTCCGTGCCTCGACTCCGTCCGAGACGTCGCTTCGGTTGGCCGGTGGATTCCGGAGACCGACCGCTGGGTCGCCCCGGCGGCTGGGGTCGTCGGGCTCGCACAACCCTACGGACGCGCCGTGACGAGCACGCACTCGCCCGGTATCGTGATCCCGTCGGCGTTCGTCCAGGCGCGTAGGTTCGCGCGAGCAGCGGCCAACACCTCGCGCTGGACCTTGGACGTTTCCTCCGAGAGCGAGTGACCGATCGGCGTCCCCCGCAGGATCACGTCGAGATATTCCTCGGCGTCCCGGAATCGGAAGTTCCGGCTCGTGCGGGACTCGGTCGCGCGGCGAAACCCGCTCTTCTTCAGGAAGCGCACCATCTCGCCCTTGCCCCCGATCTCGTACGGGGTGGGCAGGTAGCCGTTCTCGTCCGGCTCGGCGTGCTCGAGCATCGGGCCAATGATGGCGTGAATGTAGGGGACGCGGTCCGCCGTGCTCCAGATGCAGCAGGCGAAACGCCCGCCCGGCGAGACGACGCGGCGCGCTTCGCGTGCGGCCTTCTCCGGGTCCGTGAAGATCTGAAACCCGTAGGCGCTCACGACGGCGTCGAACGATGCGTCCGGGAGCTCGAGCTTCTCACAGTCCATGACGCGAAACTCCGCCGACTCGATCCCCCGTTCCCGGGCCTGGCGCCGCGCCAGGTGGATCATCTTCTCCGAGAGATCGACGCCGAGGACGTGACCGGTCTTCCCCACCCGCTCGGCGATCGTCAGCGCCGGCTCACCCGGGCCACACGCGAGATCGAGGAACCGCTCTCCCTTCCTCGGCCGAACCCGACGGATGAGCTCCTCGTGGAACGGCCGCAAGCGGCTCATGAAGGCGGTGTACGGCCGTGCCGCGGCGTTCCAGGTGCTTCGAGTGTACTCGCGGTAGTACTCCTCGGTGTACTTCCAGGGCACGGCCCTTCCCAATCCCCCTGCCGCGTAGGCACCCGGGAGGAAAAAGGGGTCCGCTCAGGGCCGGCGGCGGCCGTTGCCGCCGACCGATCGATCCGATGGGGGGAGGAGCCCCGGCGGCAGACGTATCGTTCCGTTCAGAAGCCCAGGGCCTCTTCCACCAAGATCAGGTTCACGCGACCCGGAACCGCCTCGCGGGAGACGATGAGGATCTTGTTGAGGCCGCTGTTCCGCCCGTAGGCCCTGAGGGCGCGAGCGTCCTCGAGAGGAAGTGAGTACTCGCGCAGGCGCCTCAACCCGTCCTCGAGGGTCGGCACCACCTTCTGCGCCCCCACGACCCAGACCACCTTGCCGGCCCCGAACGCGTAGGGGCCGAGCTGGCTCCCGGTCGCCGATGCGACCAGAACGTCTCCTTCCGCGGTGACGGCGTGAACGCTCCCGACCTCGTACGGCGGGGACTGGCCCAGTTGGCGGAACTCCCGGTCCTGGGTCTTCCGATCGAGCGCGAGCAGTCGCTTTCGGACCGAAGTGTAGCGGCCGGACTCCTCCACTTCCTTCGAGAACCCGATCTGCGCCATCGTCTCGGACGTCGAGACGAGGACCTCGGAGTGTTCCGGAACGAGGGACTGAACCGTGCGAAGCGCGTCGGCTCGGCTCGGAACGATCACCGTATGGATACCGTGTTCTTCCAAACGCGCGGCGGCACGATCGAGCTGGGCGCGCGTCGCGGTCTTCGCGTAGGCGGGGTTGGGAACGAGGGCGGACTCCCGGGCCGGAGGGGCTGCCATGGTCAAACCTCGGGTCAAAAAGAGGGTGGGGGTACAAAACGAGACACTGAGACGACGGTTACCTCGGTCGCCCGGGATCCGGCGGCGGCAGTTCCCGAGGAAAGACCCCGCCGAGAAGCGCTTCCGGCACGGTGTCGGGGTCGGCTCCGTCGTTCGCTGCCCGGTCGCTCCCGCCGAGCGTCCCGCTCGCCGGCGTCTTATGCCGCCCGCCCTTCCACGGGCCGATGGCGTCCGCAACGAAGGCCGAGATGAGCGTCATGCTGAACGTCAAGGACGTCGATCGTTCGCTGCGCTTCTACCAGTCGCTCGGGTTTGAGTCCCGGTGGGAGAACCCCGGGGACGACGGACACCTCAACTATGCGGGGGTCGGCCTCGGAGACGCGGTCATCGCGTTGGGACGGATCCCGAAGGACACCGGTTCGATGGCGAAGGACTACGCGGACTGGGTCAGCACTCCCCTCGGAGCCGGGGTCATGGTGACGGTCGAGCTCGACGGCGTCGAGGACCTCTACCGGAAGGCCAAGAAAGCCAAGGTGACGATCGACTCGCCACTCTCCGAGCGCCTCTACGGAACGGCGTTCATCATCAACGACCCCGACGGCTACGTGGTGAGGTTCCTTCGGCCGAAGGGCGTGTACGCCTGATCGAGAGGTCGTCGACCCGGGACCCGAGAACGGCGGCCGCAGCGCACGCCGCCCACCGCGGATGGGCATTCGGGGAGTCTGACGCATAACGAAGGCTTCCCCGGGCCCCCGCGCGTGCCGCTGGGTTCGAGTCCGGCCCCGGTAGAGCGACCCCCCAACGGTTCCCCCGGGCCAGCCCCCCAACTCCCCCCTCGCGACCGGTGAGCGCAGCCGTGACCCGTGGAGCCCATACGTTATGCGCGGAGACCCGGTGGCCCCTTCGGTGGCCGACACGTGACCTCCAGCGCGGGGCCGGAAGACCCGGCGCGGAAGGAGCCGGTGGGCCCGGTCCCGAAGACCCTGGAAACCTTCGACAGAGCCTACGCGTACCGCGTGATGGCGCTCCTCGCCGGCATCGTCGTCGTCGTGATGTACATCGAGGGGATGCTCACCCCCTCGCTTCCGACGATCCAGTCGGACTTTGGAGTCGACACCGCGCAGGTCAGTCTGATCCTCTCCGCCTACGCGGCGGCCGGGGTCGCGCTCTCACCGGTGGTCGGCAAGCTCGGAGACATCCACGGGAAGCGCAAGGTCCTGGTCGGGGTCATGCTCGGCTACGCGGCCGCGGTCTCCGTCACGGGGTTCTCCCCCAACTTCACCTTCATGGTCGCCGCCCGCACCGTGCAGGGGATCGGGCTCACGATCATGCCGCTCGGCATGGCGCTCATGCGGGACGAATTCCCTCGCGAGCTCATCCCCCGCGCTCAGGGACTCCTCAGCGCGATGTTCGGCATCGGCTTCGTCATCAGTCTCCCGCTGGGCTCGTTCGTCTCGCAGAACTACGGTTGGCGGGTCACCTATCACTCGGCGATCCCGTTCGTGGTGCTGCTCGCGATCCTGGTCATCCTCTACACTCGCGAGACGGCGTACCGTCGCCCGGACACGAAGGTGGACTACGTGGGGGCCGCGCTCCTCGC
Organism: Thermoplasmata archaeon; assembly: GCA_030037855.1. GTDB lineage: Archaea > Thermoplasmatota > Thermoplasmata > Lutacidiplasmatales > UBA184 > Lutacidiplasma. The sequence continues at coordinate 10,992 of JASHPY010000114.1, forward strand.
GGGGGCGCTCGCGGGGGTCGTGACGGCGCTCTCCCAGGGCCAGGTCTGGGGCTGGACGTCCGCCGCCACGCTCGGATTCCTCGTCGCGGGCGTGGCCCTGTTCGTCCCGTTCGCGCTCTACGAGTCCTGGTGGAAGCGCCGGCAACGAGAGCCGATCGTCGACGGTCGGCTGCTCCGGGAGCGGAACGTCCTGGTGACGAACCTCGTGCTCACCGTGGTCGGCTTGGGGATGTACCTGGCTCTGTTCGCTCTCATCTATCAGTTCGAATACCCGCTCGCTTCCGGGGGCTACAACGGCGCCTTCCCGACGTTCAACATCCTGGACGCCGGGATCTACATCGTGCCGCTCGCCCTCGGGATGATCGTCTTCGCGGTCGCGGTGAGTTTCGCCGTCGCGCGCGTGGGCGTCAAGCCGTTCGCGATCGCGGGCAGCATCGTCACGGCGGCCGGGTTCTACCTGATCTCGATCGCCACGACCCTCGACCAGGCGTTGCTGTACGAGACCGTGATCGGGGCCGGCATCGCGCTCCTCAATGCCTCGATCATCAACCTCCTCATCCTGACGGTGGACCCGAAGGACATGAGCCAGGCGACCGCGATGAACAACGTGTTTCGTAACGTCGGCGGCAGCGTCGGAGCGCCGATCGCGGGCTCGTTGCTCGCCACCTACACGCTGGGAAGCGGGCCGTTGGCCGGCCTCCCGGCGCATCTCGCGTTCCAGTACGCGTTCTGGATCGCAGCCATCGTCACGCTCCTCGCCGGCGCGGTCGTGGTGTTCGGACAGGAGGTGCTGGGACCGTCGCGCCACGCAAAGTTCGCGCACCTGCCCACGCTTCCCCGGCCCCGTGCGGGGGAGAGTACTGCCGCCCGCGCGAGCACCCCCGCCGGCCCGCTGCCGGCTGAGGCTCCCGCTCCTCAGTGACGTAACCGGCCTCGGGGGCCGGGAGCCCGGGAGTCCGCGAGAGACCTCCGCGCGAGCGGGAACCTCGCTGTGCGCTCGCCGTGGGCCCTGACCGCCGCGCTCGGCCGAGCGCACGGTCCACGGATCGCACCGATGGTGGTATCCACGGACGAAACTGCACGAGCGTGCGCCCCGCGCGAGCGTCCGCAGGCTTAATTGACCGCGCGGCTCCGACGGCCGTGGCACCGGGTCGCCGACTCGCCGCCGTCATGTTCACGGACACGGTCGGCTTTACCGCGTCCACCCAGGCGAACGAAGGTCGCACGCTCGAGCTACTGCGGCAGCAGACGGAGCTCCTCCGCCCGCTCCTCGCGCTCCATCACGGTCGGGAGATCAAATCGACGGGCGACGGCTTCCTGGTCGAGTTCGACAGCGCGCTGAAGGCCGTCCAGTGCGCCGTCAACGTCCAGCGTCGGATCTACGAGCGGAACGCGGAGGGCGGGCAGACACCGATCCGGGTCCGGATCGGCGTCCACCTCGGGGACGTGGTCGATAGCGGGTCGGACATCCTCGGAGATGCCGTGAACATCGCGGCCCGTCTCGAACCGTTGGCCGAGCCCGGCGGGGTCTGCGTGTCGAGCGCGGTCTACGAGCAGGTCCGCACGAAGGTCACGGATCGGTTCGAGAAGCTCGAGCCGAAGGCACTGAAGGGCGTGGAGCTGCCGATGGAGGTCTACCGGGTCGTTCGCTCGTGGGAGGGGAACGGCGCGAGCGACGGGGGCGACGCGGCCGCGCACGCGGCGGACAAGACCCGCATCGCGGTGCTCCCGTTCGCCAACATCAGCCCGGACCCCAACGACGAGTACTTCGCGGACGGCCTGACGGAGGAGTTGATCGCGAACCTGTCGCTGGTGCCCGGACTGAAAGTGATCGCCCGGACCTCTGTGATCGCCTACAAGAAGGGCGAGAAGAAGGTCGCGACGATCGGAAGGGAGCTCGGCGTCGGAACGGTCGTCGAGGGAAGCGTTCGCCGCGCCGCGAACAAGATCCGAGTGACCATCCAGGTCATCGACGTGGCCACGGAGGAGCACCTGTGGACGGCGAAGTACGACGACGACCTCGACGACATCTTCGCGGTGCAGAGCGAGATCTCGACGAAGGTGGCGACCTCGCTTCCGGGGAGCCTGGTCAAACCGCAGGTCTCGGTCCCCGAGCTCGAGCGACCGAAGGAGACCCGGGCCTACCTCTCCTACCTCCAGGGGCAGGCGCTGATCTGGCGGACGGACGAAGCCTCCCTGCGGAAGTCGCTCGAGCATTTCCAGGCGGCGATCGAGAGCGACCCCACGTTCGCGCGTGCCTACGCCGGGCTGGCCCGCGCGTACATCAACCTCGGCAACGAAGGCTACCTCACCTGGACCGGCGCGATCGAGATGGGACAGGTGGCCGCCGAGCGGGCGAGCAAGCTGGACCCGGACCTCGCCGAGGCGCACGTGCTCCTGGGGGAACTGGCGTTCATGGCGGACGCCCCGGCGGAGCTTCTGGATCGGGAGCTCCGGCTCGCGTTGGAGCTGAACCCCAATCTGGCGCAGGCCCACAGCATCCTGAGCTCCCTCGCCGGGTCGTTCGGCATCATGGAGTCGTACATCCTCCAAGCGGAGGAAGCCTACCGACTGGACCCGCTCTCCCCGCCCATGATCCGACGTCAGGGCGAGGCGTACTTCAATTCGGGACGGTACGAGGAGGCCCGCGCGCACTGGCAGGGTCATATCGAGTCCGACCCGGTCGACGCCTACCACGGCCTCGCCGAGTACTACATGTTCAAGGGGGACTTCGAACACGCCGAGTCGACGGTCCGGGAGCTCGAGCGGGTCGCGCCGGACAGCGACCCGGCCTTGCTCTGCCGAGGGTTCCTCGCCGGGCTGACGGGAGACCGCGACACCGCGGCCCGGATGATCGCCCGGATCGACGAGCTGTTCAAGCGGGGCACGTCGCGCCACTCGTCGATCGGCTTCATCCACTACGCCCTCGGCGACCTCGACCGGTTCTTCGAGTACATGTTCGCCTCGGCGCGGAACCACACGATGCAGGCGGTGCGGGTCCGACTCTCGCCGCTGTTCGCGACCGCGCGCCGGGACTCCCGGTTCGTCATGCTCGTCATTCAAGCCGGTCGCCCGATGCAGTCGTACAAGCCCCTCGGCTAGCGCTCGGGCGCCGCCCCCCATCCCACGGTTCGATCGCGGCCCACGAACTGACGTGATATCGCCGGAACGCGTGCGGGCCGGTCGAGACGGTGCCGGACGAAACGTCGCAACCGTTGCCGACCGAGCCGCCGCGGTGCCGGAGCTGCGGGCGGCCGATGGCCCCGGGCTTCGTCGCCGGAAGTTCGGTTCGCATGTTCACTCCGGCGGACATCGTGTGGGTGGATGAGAACGGCGACCAATCCGCCCTGACGTCCGCCGGAGTGTTCGGGTGGAGCGAATCGCCGCGACTCCCGGCGTTCCGGTGCGAGACGTGCGGCATCATCGAGGTGCGATACGACGGGTGAACGCGTCCGATCGGACGCGGCGCGGAGCGCGACCCGCTGGTATCCTTTCACTCGCCTACCCGTTCATATTGGCCGAACCGCCTGCCTCGAGGCATGCGGAGGGTGGTGGCCGTGATGTTCTCGACGCTCGACGGAGTCGCGGAGTTTCCGATCTACCCCGACGACCCGGCGGTCGCGTCGGCGGAGGTCGATGACCCGATGTGGAGTCCCCGCATGGACTCGATCGACACGCTGCTCCTCGGGCGGAAGTCCTACGAGGCCTGGTCCAAGTACTGGCCGTCCGTGAAGGACAACCCGACGGCGAGCGCGTGGGGACGGGAGTTCTCGCGCTTCAGCGACCGCTGCGAGAAGGTCGTCTTCTCGAATAGCCTCACGAGCGCCGAATGGCCCCACTCGACGATCGTCCGGGGGGACGTGACACGCGAGGTCGAGCGACTCCGTGCGCTGCCGGGAAAGGACCTTGCGCTCGGCGGAGGCCCGAGGCTGTTGCAGTCGTTCCTGGAGCGAGACCTCGTCGACGAGCTCCTGCTCCAGGTGTTTCCGAGCCTCGTGGGGCGGGGAAAGCCGTTCTTCCGCGTGCTCCCCGACCCCGACCATGCGGAAGACCGGGTGCCGCTCGGCGTCCCGGGCCGGCACGACTTCAAGCTCGTAGAGGCCCGACCGGTTCGGCCGCTGGAAGAGGGTACCGTCTTCCTCCACTACCGCCGCGCGACGTGACCCGGCTCCCGACCGGACGTGGGCGGCCCGACCCCTCTAGGCGGACCCCGCGTCGCCGCGGGATGCCGTGCCCCCCGCGGGGCCGCCGAACGAGACGTACGCCAGGATCGCGACCCCGAGCACGGTCGCCAGCGTGACCCACGGAGTCGCGACCCGCGCGTAGACCATCAGGGTCGCCCCGACCGCCGCGCCGCAGAACAGCGCGACGGTGGCCGCCACCGCCCTCCGTTGGGTGGAGCCGGCGATGCCGAGAGCGGGAAGGTCGACCATGAATCCGGTCAGGGCCGTAGTGACCACGGTCGTGGTCAGGCCGGGCACGGCGAGGTGCCGCGCCGCGGCGTTCTGGACTCCCATGCCGAACGAACTGAGCGCGATCAGCACGTAGAGGAGCCCCGCCGCGGGCTCGCCCCCCGTAAGGATCCACACCGCCACGATGGCGCTCACGCACGCGGACTCCACTCCCAGGAGCCACGTCACGCGCCGGGGCCATGGCCCCGCGGGGCGGGGCCTCGCGAGGAGCTGCCCCGCGGCAACGGCGCCGAGGGAGAAACCGATCAAGGCGCCCACGGAGTGGAGGGCCGTGAGGACGCTCCGCTCCCCCACGGCGAGCGCCAGGAACACCACGTTTCCCGTCATGTTCGCCGTGAAAATCTGGCCGAGACCGAGGTAGCTGAATGCGTCCGTCACCCCCGACGCGAACGTCAAGGCGATCAGTAGGGCGTCGCGTCGGTACTCCTCCGTACCGGTCCGCGGCGTGGGAGCGGCGCCCACCGCGGGCTTCCCGGGAGTCTCCGCCATTTCCTACGTCGGCCCAGCGGACCGAGGCTCATCAACCTCGTGTCGCGCGCCGGGCGGCGCGGTGTCCGTCGTTCGCCGCGGCGTCGAGGCGTGGCGAGACCCCTTCGGTCGCCCGATAGGGCCGGGGCGAGCTCGCACGACGATGGGACTCGGCGGCCTAGCCGGGAGTAACGCCCACGTTTCGAAGCAGGCGCAGGAACTCGGCCTTTCGGATCCAGGTCACGCGAAGGTACTCCCGGAGGTAGCGGTCCGGCACCCGGAGCCGGCGGGCCTCGGCGACCGCGAACGCGTACGCCTCGATCTCGGTGGGCCGATCGGCGTACGCAATCTTCCGGTCCGGCCAGATCTCCCGGCCCTGCTTCCGCTGGAGGATGTGGAGGAATTCGTGGACGATGTCGAGATAGACGTCCATCCGGGGGCTGTTCACGAGGTGGGACCGGGAGACTACGATCACGTCCTTCGGGGTCTCGACCATTCGAAAGCCGGCGGCCCGGATCTCGGGGGGTGTCTTCGGCGGCGCGACGTACATCCAGCCCGGACCCTCGACGATCTCCGCCGACGTGCGCGCGGCAACCGCCCGGATCTCCCGGTCGTCTCCCGGGTACTTTCGAAAGGGGACCGTCCGTTCGAATCCGACGAACACCTTCAGGAGCGGGTGTCGCCCGGGCGGAGTGCTCGTGTCGGGCCGAAACTCCCTCGGAACCGGGTACTGCTCGCGAGCGCCACCGGCCGGGACCTCGGGCAGCACGACGCGCGGGGGTCTCGCCTTCGCCACGCCCTGCGGGGTCGCCCACGGATATAGCGGTTTGGCCGCGGCCGTGGCGTGGGATGTCCCGTAAGCGGTTGCTCTCGGAGGATCTGGCCGCCGTGGTGCGGGAGCGCCCGGGAGACGACCTCCGCCGAGCGCGCAGTGGGACTCCCCAGCCCTCGAGGACGGTCTCCGTCGGCGGTTCCCGTCGCCGCGCTCGGGACAAGCCTATTACGAGGCCCGGCGCCTTTCGTCGTGACGACTTCGGACATGAACGAGATGGTCGTCCGCACCCGACGTTCGTTCCCGTGCTCGGCGAGCACGGTGTGGTCGTTGATGTGCAATTCGCGAATGGACGAGTCGGCCTCGCTCTTCTTCCGGCTCGGCGTGCCGCAACCGGTCGAGTGTCGCGTGAGCGACCCCCATCCGGGGGTCGGCAGCGAGCGCGAGTGCATCTCGGATCGCGGCGTGGTCCGCCAACGGATCCTGGTCTGGGCCCCGGACCGCTGCCTCGCCTTCCGGATGGAAAGTACCGACCTGCGTCTGGGTCGATACCTCCAGGACCTCGTCGACACGTTCGAACTGGACGCGACTCCCGACGGGGTCGGGGTGACTCGCACGACCCGAGTCCGAACCCGGGGGCTGCTCCAGTTCCTGGCGCGGCCGGCGCTCTTCCTCAGCCTGCGGAAGGTACACCGGTACGTCTTCCGGAACTGGGAGCAGCTGGCCCGTGAGGGCCCGCCCTCCCCGGTCTCGGCGGAACGAGGGTCTCCGATGGTTCCCGCTTCCTGACACACCGGCGGTTCTCGATCGGCGGGTGGGTCATCTCGCGGGAGGTTGCGGCGCGCTCCGGCGCACGAGCTTCGCCGTGTAACCGGCGAGCGTTGCGAGCGGGCGCGACGAGCGCATGACCGCGCGGGAGAGTCGAACGCGGCGGGGACGGTACTCGATCCGTTCGACCCGGAACAGGGGCTCGAACGTGTCCACGACGTCTCCGACCGACAGGCGGTGCGGGGGACCCCATGCGCCGGTCTCCTCGCGCGCGACCCAGAAGAGGACGTAGGGAGCTCCCGGGGCCAGGAGGCGGGCGAGGCTCGTCGAGAACGCGCGTCGAGTCCGCGGAGGGAGCGTCTGGAAGCACCCGACGTCCACGGCCGCACGGAACCGGGCGCGCGGCAGCGCGCTCACGAGAATGTCATCGACCAGGAAACGGGGCCGGCGCCCCTCGGGGGCTCGATTCGACTCGGCCGCCGCGATCGCCCCCGGCGCGATGTCGACCCCGGTGGTGCGAAAGCCCCGGCCAGCGAGCCAGTAGCTGTTCGTGCCAACGCCGGACCCGACGTCGAGGAGGGGACCGGGCGGGCTCAGCCAGCCGTCGTCGACCACGCGGACCAGCGGCGGAAACGGGGTCCGATGGGCCCACGGTAGCGCGCGGAGGGGGGTCTCGGCATACAGGCGGGTCCACATGGCGCGGGCGGCGGCCGGCATCCCGACGGCGTCGCGCCGAAGCCCCTGATGGCTTGCTTTTCGCATCGACCGAGCCCCCCGGGCGATCCACTCCGTCCTGAAAGGAGTGACCGGCGCGCCCCGATCGGACGGGCGATGGGCGGGCCGACCCGCGGAGGTCTACCTAGATCCGGCTGACGATCCCCGGCGTCGCGCGCGGTCCGCGTAGTTCGGACGCGAGTCGGCGCGGCCGGCCGCTCGGAGTACGGGACCAGGTAGGGCGGCGACCGTGCGGTGGGCCCGGTTAGCGATCCGGCCCGGACGCCCCGTGACCCCGCCGGCCCGATACGACTCGGCCGCCGAAGTAGACGCCCGCGAGGAGGACTTCCACGGCGAGCACCAGCGCGGCCCCGTACTGCGTGAACGGCGAGAGGAGGAGCGGCAGCACGCCCATGAATCCGAACACGCTGAGAAAGAACAGCGTGGTCCCGAGCTTGTCCACGAACCCGCGCCGCGGGGCCAGCCCGCCTCCGACCTCGAGGAAACAGAGCAGCCCCACGCTGCTGACCCCGCCGACCAACGCCACGTACGTCACGACCGTCTGGAAGTACTCCTCGCCCGAGAGGGGCCCCAGCGGAGCGTGGAACGCGGCGGGAGCGTTCAGGATGAGGACGAGCGAGGTCAGCGTGAGGCCGAGAAAGAAGCCGAGGGCGGTCAGTGCCTGCTGGTGGAGCACACTGCCCTGCGGCCCTTCCATGCGTGGGCTCCCGACCGACTTCCCCCCTTTAGACGTCACGCGCCGGGGACGATCGCCTCGATCCCGCGGCTCCGGTCCGAACGTTCCCCGCCGATGCCGGTCCGTCGGCCGAGGGCCGGCGTTTCACGACCTCCGTCCGCCGAATATACCCCCGAGCGCACCTGGCCCGGTCGAGGGGCCATGGATACGGTGGTGGACCGCCCGCAGGTCGACGTGCTTCGGGTGCGAGCGGACATGAACGGGAAGGGACCGAAGGGCGCGTTCGCCGTACTGGAGTCGAAGCTGCCCACGCTGAAGGGCCGAAGGTTCTTCGGCACGATCCGTGCGCGCGAGGAGGGGCTCGAGTACTACGCGTGCGTGGAACGCCTCGCGACCGAGGACGCGGCCACCCTGGGTCTCGAATCGGCCACGGTTCCCGGCGGGCGGTACGTCCGTCGGCGGATCTGGGACTGGGCGGCGGTCGTCGCCGCCGGTAAGATGGAGGAGCTCAGTCAGGACCTCGCGCGGGGCCACGTCCTCGACCCGGACCGACCCTCGATCGAGTTCTATCGCAGCCGGAAGGAGATGCACTTCCTGTTGCCCCTCGCTGGTTCCGACGCCGGGCCGACTCCTTGAGCCGTGGTCGAATGAGCCCTCGCGCGACGCTCGAGCGCAACCTCTCCGCGCTCCCGGAACTCGAGTCGCGGCCCTCGCGCTTCGGGAAATCGAAGAGCTACTACCTCGGTGACCGAGAGATCGCGCACTTCCATCGAGACAGCCGGATGGACGTGCGGCTCACGAAGGAGGGGATCCGTCGGCTGAAGTCCGAGGGCGCGCTCGACCATCGGGTCCGAACTCGGGGAGCTTCGGCGGAGTGGGCGGAGGTACACGTGGCCGCGGAGCGGGACATCCCGTACGCGGTGTATCTGGTCGAGGAAGCGATCCGCGCGAACTCCTGACGGGTCCCGCGCGTCGACGGCTTCGCGAGGGAGCCCGGGGCGGGAACGGGCCGCCGACCCGCCGGCCGGTTCGACCCCGCGCGGGCCCGGCGGACCTCGGGTTCGAGTGGCTCGTACGTTACGGCGGGCCCTCGCCGAGGGACCGAACGAGGTCGACGGGGCGCGAGGACCGAAACCATGTAGGAACACGCTCTCGGGGGACCGATGGAAAGCCCGGGGCCGATCCCGATCGAGTCGATCCTGCGCGCGCGCGAGCGGCTGGGCTCCCTCGTCCTCCGCTCGCCGTTGATCCCGCTGGAGGTCTCCGACCGCCCCGGGAGGGTCTACCTCAAGCTCGAGAACCTTCAGCCAACGGGTTCGTTCAAAGTGCGGGGCGCGGGCAACTCCGTGCTCGCGGCACTCGAGAGAGGGCCGGTCCAGGGTGTCTACACCACGAGCGCCGGCAACATGGCCCAGGCGCTCGCCTGGCACGCGCAGCGGCTCGGCGTGCCGTGTACGACGATCGTTCCGGTCACGGCGCCGCAAGCGAAGCTCGCGGGCATCCGACGGTTTGGCGCCGAGATCGTCCAGCTGCCGTGGGACGAC
>JASHPY010000115.1 GCA_030037855.1 Thermoplasmata archaeon
GTACGGAAAAGCCGGGATGTCGCTCATGTGGATCCCGGCGCACACGACCGACCCTCCCTTGGCGGTTGCGCGCAGCGCGCTCGGCACCAGACCGCCGACCGGAGCGAAGATGAGGGCCGCGTCGAGCGGCACCGGAGGCAGCTCGTCGGAGCTCCCGGCCCATTCCGCGCCCAGTTTCCGTGCGAACTCCTGGCCGCGAAGATCGCCGGGGCGCGTGAACGCGTAGACGCTCTGGCCCCGGTGCCGGGCCGCCTGGACCGCGATATGCGCGGACGCGCCGAAACCGTAGAAGCCGACCCTCGCCGCGGGTCCCGCGAGCCGAAGCGCCCGGTAGCCGATGAGACCCGCACACATCAACGGGGCTGCCTCCGCGTCCGGGAGCCCCGCGGGCGCCGGAAACGTGAACCGCTCGTCGGCGACGGTCGAACCCGCGTAGCCGCCGTCCAGGTCGTAGCCGGTGAACTTCGCTCGGTCGCACAGGTTCTCGCGGTCGGAGCGACAGTAACTACACATCCCGTCCGTCGATCCGAGCCACGGCACTCCGACCCGGTCCCCCGCGCGGAACCGGCTCACCTCGGTCCCCGTCGCGCTGACCACGCCGATGATCTCGTGACCGGGCACGAGCGGCAGCTTCGGATGGGTCAGGTCGCCGTCCACGATATGGAGGTCCGTCCGGCAGACCCCGCAGGCAAGCACACGGATCCGTACCTGACGGGGCCCGAGCTCCGGTTCCGGGCGTTCCTCTTCCCGGAGCGGAACGCCGGGACCCTCGAAGACCATCGCGCGCATCGTCGCCCCCGCCCGGAGTCTCGGGCCTCACTAGCCTCCGAAGGCATAAACCGGCGATACGGGGGAGAGTCGCGGCGCGGATCGCCGAGCTACTGAGCAGGTGTCCTCGGGAGCGGTTTCCCGCACGTGGCGCACGTGGTCCGAACGGGGAGGTTCGACGCACCGCAGTGGCTGCAGAGCTTCGAACCGACCAGGATCTTCCTCGGGTCGGTCGGTGGCACGTACGCGGCGGCGGCCGCGCCGGCCGAGGCCTCCGCGCTCCGGCGCCGGGCGAGGACGATCCCGGCGATGAGCGCGCCGATCACGAGGGCGATCCCGAGGATCAGCCAGCCGCTGAGCCACGGAGCCGCTGCCGGGGGAGTCAGGACGGCGATGGCTGCGAGGGCGGTACTCGTGTTCGCCCCGAGATGGTCCGTCACCGTCACGTGCGGAGCGTACGACCCGGTCGAAGCGTACTTGTGGGTCACGCTCGGCCCATATCCGAGGGTCCCGTCTCCGAACGTCCAGGTGTAGTTGTACGGACCGCCCGCGCCGCCCGTCGCGGCCGCGGTGAACGTGACGTTGAGGCCCACGTCGACCGAGCTCGCGCTCTCGGTCACCGCGACGCTGATCGTGGTCACGTCGACCGGGACCGTCGCCGTGACGTTCATGCCGTTGGAGTCCCCGACACGGACCGTGACCGCATAGGTACCGGCCGCCGAGAACGCGTGGGTCACGTCGGTGCCCGTCGCCGTCGCCCCGGGCGCGAACGTCCACGTGAAGGGGGTGTAGGTCCCGGACCCGTTGAATGCCGCCACCAGGAAGCTGATCGAGGTGCCGGGCGCCGCGTCGGAGGTCGAACTGGAGGCCGTGATCCGTAGGGCCGGATCGACCGTGAGGGAGAGCGACGGCGCTTCGGTCACGCCGGCCCCGTCCGTGACCGAGCAGGCCGGCGCGTAGCTACCGGAGGTCCCGTACGCGTGGCTGCCCGTCTCCATTCCCGAGGTCGAGCCGTCGCCGTAGACCCACGTCACGTTGTACGGCATGGACCCGCCGGTGACCGAGCACTCGAACTCGACCGGCTGACCGGCATCCGCGACCGTCCGGTTCGCCGAGTCGATTACGACCATCGAGGGGTCGACGAAGACGGAGATCGCCGAGTCGTTCATTTTCGGTTCGGCGTCGGTGACCTCGCAGGCGACCGAGACCGTGCCAAGGGCGGCGAAGGAGACGCTCTCGCTCTCCGACCCGACCGCGTAGCCGGTGCCGGCGAAGTCCCAGGAGTAGGAGAACGGCGACTCCCCTCCGCTCGGCGTGCACGTGAAGTAGTCCGACTCCCCGAAATCGATAGTCGATCGCTGCGCTGCGACGGCAACCGTCAACGTCCGCGGGGTCCCGAGCGTGATGATGTTCGATTGCGTGACGCTGACGTCGCTCGCGCCGCAGCCGTTCACGCAGTCCGCGGTCTCGACAAAGAACGAGTAGCTCGTGTCCGGCTTGAGCGCGACGGCGTCCGAAGACGGAGTCTGCGCCTCGAGCACTCCGACGTCCATCGGAGCGCTCCCGTTCGTCTCCTGGAAGATCGTGTAGTTGTCGAAACCGATCGACCCGCCGTAGGTCGCGTTGTTCGTCCACTCCAGCGTCGCGCTCGTCGACGTGAGGTCGGTGTAGTTCAGGAATCCGACCGACGGCTGGGTCAGATTGAGCGGGCTCGTCACCTCCGAGGCGGGAGTACAGTCAAAGAGGAAGCAGGTCTCGTAGTGGTCCGTCACTTCCCAGTCGTAGTCCGTCGAAGGGGAGATGCCCGGCACGACGAGCGACGTCGTGTCGGCGTTCGTGATCACATCGATGGAGGAGTACGTCCAACCGGACGCCGCGCTCGCCTTCGCCACGGTGTAGTTCTCGAACGGCGTGGTGTCCGGGTTGGTCCACTCGAGCTCGATCGCGGCCGGGGAGCGCCCGGGGGAGGAAAGGTCGAACGCGGCCGCAGGGGAGGGCGCGGTCGCTCGCCCGCGGGCCGGGGGAGCGGAGGCCGAGGAGCGGGACGGCGCGGCCGGGACGAGAGAGCTCGTCCCTGACCCGGAGTGGATCGCGGCCGCCGAAGCGGGGACACCCGAGATCAGCAGGAGCGCGAGCAG
>JASHPY010000116.1 GCA_030037855.1 Thermoplasmata archaeon
GCGCAGTGTAGCGTGCTCGCGTGGCGGCAAGTTATGACGGGAGGACGCGATAGCCGGAGGCGGGCGGTCCCCCGGGGCGAGTCGTTTGGCTTCCCGAACCCGCCGCTCGCGGGGTGGCTGAATGCGAGCGACGCCGGCCGAAAGCCCTCGGTTGGCCCGGTTCGTGCGCGCGACCCGCCGCGGCGGACGGACGACCCTCGACCGCGCGTGGGACGAGCTCACGCGAGCCGGCCTGCCGCTCGTGGAACCGTCCGGGAGACGACGGCGGGAGCGACTCGTGACATTCGTATGGCGGCCGTCGGGCTCGCCGACCGTCGCTTCGGTCTACACGCCGATGGCGGATCTCACCCCTCAGGGAACCGCGCTCGCTCCGATCGGGCGGACCGGCGTGTGGTACCGGACGTTCCGGTGGCCGTCGGCCGCTCGGGCGTCGTACGGGTTCGCGCCGCTCCCCCTCCCCTCGCTCTCCGACGCCGGGACGGCGTGGGGAGCGTTCGTTCGGTCGCTCCGGACGGACCCGTGCAATCCCCTCCGCGTTCGAGCCGGCCCGACGTTCTACCTCTCCGAGGTGGCACTGCCGGGGGCCCCCTCCCAGCCGTGGAGCGCAACGATCGAGACGGTGGAGGGGAGCGAGGATCAGCGAACGTTGCCGAGCCGAGCCCTTGGCAACCGGCGCTCGGTCTGGGTCGCCCTCCCGGACCGGTTCGACGCGCGTCGCGCTCGCCCCAACCTCGTGATCGTGTTCGACGGACCGGCGTACGAGGACCCGATCCCGGCCCGGCGCATCGTGGCCAACCTGACGGCGGCGGGACGGATCGGTCCCACGGCCGTCGTGCGCGTCGACAACGTGCCGGGCGGTCGAGAGAAGGAGCTGACCGACAATCCCGCGCTCTCCCGATTCCTCGCGCGCGAGCTCCTGCCGTGGCTGCGGTGCCGCTATGGCCTGCGACCCGTCGGGCGCCGGACGGTGCTCGCCGGTTCGAGTCTCGGCGGGCTCGCGGCCGCCTCGGCAGCCCTGGCGTTTCCGCGGAACTTCGGCGCGGTGCTCGCGCAGTCCGGTGCCTTCCTCGCGTCCACGGGACGAACCGACGGTGGCTCCGCGTCGATCTTCGAGCGGTACGCTCGCGAGCCGCGTCGCTCCTTGCGGTTCTACCTCGACGCGGGAACGCACGAGACGATCGTTCCCCCGGGAGGGACGGCGTCGCTGCTCGGAGGAGCGCGCCACCTGCGAGACGTGCTCCGGGCGAAGGGGTATCCGGTGGCGTACCGGGAGTTCGAAGGAGGCCACGACTACGTCTGCTGGCGCGGGACGTTCGCGGACGGACTCGTGCAGCTGCTTGGAGCAGCCCGTCGCCCCGCCCGCGCCTGATTCCTGCGCTCGATGCTCGACTCGCCCCCGGACGGCGCCCCGCGGCGGCATCTCCGGCATCAATCGCACGGAGCGTACGACGCGATCCGGCGGGAGGAGGACGATTCCCCGGCCGGGGCGGTCTTCGCACGAGGGTCGAAAGATACTATTCTCGCCCTGAGTCGTCGGCTCGGGGGAGCTTCGCGCGCCGGAGCTGCCGGCGGATCTTCGGGAGCTCGAGGGTGGCGAACCTCCAGAGCTCGTCGAAGTTCACGCGTTCGGCGGCGGCGGCGTAGGGGTGCGCGCTGTCGAACCGAAGGCGCCGCAGCACCCGCCACGGAATGTCGGGGTTCGTGGTACGGACCGACTGACCGACGGCTTCGCTGGCCTCCCCGAGCAGTTCGAGGTAGTGCTCGATCGTGGCTCGATTGCGGACGTCCCCGGGATCGAAGAACTCCTCGCGCCCACGCCGCACGACCTTCGTGATCTCGTCGGCGTATCGGAGCATGTCGCTCAGGACCCGACGCTGCCGATCGAGGGTCATCTTCACAGCGGGACCCGCTCCGACTCGACCTGCGGCGTGATCGCCCAGTGGAGGCCACCCTCGTTGACCAGATCGACCCGTCGACCCAGAATCGCCTCGAGCTCGAGGGCGAGGGCCGAGCGGTCCAGAACGGAGTGCGGGCGCCCCCATCGGACCATCAGGTCAACGTCGCTCCCCTTCGTCGCCTCGCGCCGACGGACCGAGCCGAAGACCCAGATGCGGTCGACACCGAAGCGCCGGACGGCGGCTCGGATCTCCTCCTGGTGCGGGAGGAGCAGCTCCTCCACCCCGAGCCCCCGGCCGAGCTCGACCGGACGCAGTTTCGGCATACCGTAGCGCCGGCTCTTGCAGCGAGGGCACACCAACGGAAACCGAGTCGTGCGAATTTTCCATGCGTAGACGCACCGGTAGCATCGAACGCGCCGCCCCTTGCGTCCTGACATCGTCATACATCAGTATGCTACATTACTTATTTCTATCGTGAAGACATCTAGATATACCCACTCCACGTAACGGCCGGACGGGAAGCGCCACGGCCCGCCGTCCGAGATCGTCGGGGGTGCGGGCAGGATCGGATGACTGGGCGGTGGGAGGTCCGCGCGGCTCCGATGAGCCCACGCGGAGGTCGATCGGGAGGTCGCGCCAAGTTGGACCGGATCCCGACCGCCGCGGGTCCTCCCGACTGGACGCCGAGTTCCGGCCACAGCACCGGACGAGGACTCGTCTGAGCCCGCCGGTGCGGTCACCCTTTTCGAACGAGTGCCTTCACCCGGGAGAGCTTTCGATAGAAGCCGGGCCGGGCGCCGAATGCCCCGATCTTGACGAGATCCCCGTCGACGACGAAGAACATCCGATACCCACCGACCTTCATCGACCACACGGGAGAAACCACACCCGGTGGCGGGGAAAGCTGAACGACCTCGTAGCCCGGACCAGAGGCGAACGGGTCGACCGACATCCCCCGAATGGCGCTCTCATAGATCGCCCGAACCGTCGGTGGCAGTTGGAAGAACTCCGTGAGCGCCCGGCGGTGACGGACGACGTGGAAGGGCACGCTACAGACCCTGGGCCCGACGCGCGCGGGACTCAGCGACCATGTGGTCCACCGGCTCGAACTCGTCGGACCGAAAACGCCGGTTAAGCTCAGCCCAGTTCAACCGATTCGGATGCGTCGCGAGTAGCAGCGCGATGACATCGTCGTAGGTTTCCTCGCCCGTCTTGAGCATCCCCAAGAGCTCGCGAGTTCGCCGGCTCACCGCCACCGTCGTGCTCACAGCCTGCACCAGTCGCTATGGGCAATATAACGGTAACGAGAGAGCGGGCGACACGGGCGCGGAGGGATTTGAACCCTCGACCGCCGGGTTAGGAACCCGGTGCCCTATCCAGGCTAGGCTACGCGCCCCGAACGTCTCCCCGCTCTCCGCATATCAGGGATTCGCCCCCGGTCCGCGGGGCGGTGCGTCCCCCGTCCCGGCGGGAGGAGGGGGCGGCGCCCGCGCGCCTCCCGAGGACACCGAGCCTCCCGCTCGGGGGAACCATCGACGCAGGTGGAGCGCCCCCACCAGCCGGACTCCCGCTCGCCGGGTCGGCTCGATCAGCCGGACGCGCGCCCACCGAAGGGGTCCGTCGAGTCGATCTCGGGTCCACTCGATCGGGTCGACCCCCACGACCACGATCGCGACGAGCCCCAGGATCGCGAGCCCCGCAACCGCAGCGACCACTGCGAGCTCGACTTCCGGTAGGCTTCCGGCCGCGGCCCCCCCGGTCGGGGGCGGACCCCCCTGGCCGGTCGTGTTGCCCGACGGAATGTCGTTCGCCGGGTATTCGGTCGCCACGACGGCGAACTCGCCGGCGTCGCCCGCGGGGGCCACGAACTCCGCTTCGTACGAGTCGTTCGAGTCGACGATCACCTGGGCGTCCCACACGGTCGCGGTCCCGACCCCGTTGTCGTTCGAACACGTCTGGCCGGAGGAGTACCCTCCGCAGCCGGCCGTGTCGGTGTGGCCGGTGGTCCAGCTGTTGATACTGTCCAGCACGAAGCCGCTCGGCTGGACGACGACCTCGGAGAGACGGTCCGGCCCGAGCGCGCTCTCGATCTCGAGCGTCGAAACGGAGATCTCCGTACGGTAGACGTAGCCGGGCGGCGGTCCCGAGATCGAGATCGTGACCAGCGAACCGTCCATCGGTCGGACGGGCGTGCCCCAACGGTAGAACGCGAACGACGGGAACGTTCCGACCTCGGGGACCATCTCCACATGGTAGGTCGACGTGACGCCGACCGAAAGGTCGGCCCCGAACGTGGTGAACATGTCGGCGTTGAGGTGGAGCGTCTGCTCCCAGAGCGTGTAGTCCGCGAGGCCGGTGGGCTCCTTCGCGGTGTACCCTCCCGCCCCGGTGTACGTCCCCGACTCCCCGGGCAACATCACGTCGTTCGCCCAACCGTCCACGTTCGGGCCGTAGAGCCCCACGCAGGCCGAGGGCGCGGGCGGGACGCTGAGCTGGGTGCACGTGCTGTCGTACAGGTAGGAGTTCTGCACGGCCGTGACGACCGTGGCGGAGGTGATCGTGATGCTCGCGCTCACGAGGTCCCAGACCGTCCCGTTCGAGGGAGCGGGGAGGTAGACCGAGACGGTCGTTCCGACCCCGACGACCGTTCCGTTGAAGTAGAGCGGCGTCGGCGAGCTCGCCGCGGCCTCGCCGACGACCGGGACGTGGGCGACGGGCGAGAAGCCCCCCACGGCGCCCAGGAGGGCTGCGCTGGCGAGGATGACCGCGATGAGCGCCCGCACGCCCCTATCAGTGCGCCGCAAGGCGCATAATCCCTCGGTCGGGGCTCCGGTCGTTGCCTCTCGGAGCGGCGGCGCAGGGCGAGCCGATCGACGGGGTCACCGGCGATCAGGCCTTCGAGGTCGACTCCACCGGGGGAGCGAGGAACCGCTCGTACCGGTGATCGACCGGGGCGGAGAAGCCGGTCGCGGCCTCCTGGAGGATCTCGATCCCCTCGAGCGCCTCCCGCAGGGTCGGGAGCACCGCGCGCCGCTCGGGGTCGGCGCTCCCCACCGGACCTCCTCCGCCCAGCGCGCCGAGGAGCCAGCGACCGTCGCCGACCACGAACAGGAAGGGGAAGACGCGGCACTCGTGCGTCAGGGTCGAAAACAACAGCTCGGGCCGCGCTCCGGCGCGGGGAGATCCTGAGATCAGGACGACCTGATCCGCCGCCCGGCCCTGGTACGGGGGGAGGCGCGCGGGCTCGAGGAGGGTCCGGTGCGTGACCCACCCCCGGGCCATCACGCGTCGCTGGGAGAACGGGAGCCCGAACGGGCCGACCAGGTGCCCTCCGCGCCCTTGAGCGGCGGCGGTGAACGGGCGGCGCAGCAGCTCACCGATCGCCCATTGCTGGTGCGGGGTCAACGGTCCGGTCTCCCCGGACTCGTCCCCCGGCGACGCGGTGGCTCCGCCGCCGAGCCCGTGCGGATAAGCGAGCGTTCCTTCGAGCCCCGCGAGATGGCACCAGAGCCCCTCGAAGTCGAAGTAGACCGGGATCGTCGGTCCCTCGGCGCTGACCGTGACCGCGAGCGGCGGCGCGGCCGAGTGATCGCGCTCGAGCCGGGCGGCGAGGCGCGCGCCATCGGGTGCCTTTCGGTAGAACCCGACGGCGATCGCGAGCTGGGCGCCCATCCAGAGCAGCACATTGCCGTCGTCCGCCGAGACGGCTTGCGTGAACGCGTCGACCCGGTCGGCGTACGGTCGAGCGACCAGGAACGTCACGAACGGCCGGCCGAGTGGCACCGGGTGGGGGATGTATCGATCCCGGAGCCAACCCTCCCCGTAAGCGCGGCGCCGCACGGCGTGGTAGGTGGAGCGGGGGACGCTCACCTGTTTCAGGCGCTCGCGCTCCCGGTCGGGCCGGGCCGCGAGCAGCACGGCGATCACCCGGGCCTCGGACTCGGTCAGTGCCCGCACTAGGGGAGTCCCTCCCGATTGTCACGGTGTAGCACGGCGTCCAAGCGACCCGTCGCTCCCCGACGCTCGCGTTTAAGAGCCGAACGCCGCATGAATCCGCCGCGCTACGGAGTGATGCTACGCGAAGATGAAGGTTCGGCTGCGCCGGTCGGCCTGGGTCGCCGCGGTGGTTTCGACGTTCATCGTCGTCTCGGTGCTACCGGCCGTGGCGGCCGGTTCGCCGACTCCGAGCCTTACGCCGGGACCCACCTATACCGTCTGGGCGTACGGCGCGGTCCGGACGGTCGACTTCTCGGGGCCGGCGACGAGCGATTACGACTACATGGGAAGCGCGACGTACGGCTACGCCGTGATCCTGAACCAGACCAACCTCACTTCCTCCACGTTCGAGCTGTTCGCGAATCGAACGATGGCGGTCGACCTGTCGATCGAGTACTGCTCGCCGAACTGCAAGAAGCCGACGCTCACCGCGACCGTCAGCCACGATGTGTGGGAGGCGGTCGACTCGTGGGCGAACTTCACCACTAACGCCTCGGTGATCCAGAGCGGGGCGAACGCGAGCGCGGTCGGATTGCTGAACTCGCACACGGAGGTCCACGGCAGCCTCCTCGACGAGGCCCAGGGGCTCGTCCGCGACTCCGTCCTCAGCGCCAACGTCTCCGCGGACGCGAGCGTCACGTTCTCGCCCGCGCTCGGCCTGCTCCCGAACGACCTCTCCGCCCCGTCGAGCTGGACCAGCTCGAGCGCGTTCTCGGCGAGCGGCGACTATCTCATCGGCTATCACTACCACTTCGTCGGGCCGCACGCGACCATCAACATCGGCCCGACCACGACCTCGGGCTCGGTCAGCGGGACCGGTAACGTCTCGGTCTCGGGCAGCGTTTCGAGCGGCGCCCCGAGCTCGATCGACCTCGGCGGCGTCCCGTACGTCAACGTCTCACTGAGCGTGGTCGGCCCGTTCGAGGCGCGCGAGGGGTTCATCCTCGTCCCCGACACGGTCGACCTGTTCGGCTCGAGCGCGTCGTCCGCGTGGTCGGCGAACGAGACCGGGGGCGCGACCGCGTCGATGTCCTCGCTCGACGTGCGGCCGGGCGGCGCCCACCTCGGCATCGGCGGCTCGGAGTGGCTCTTCACCTCGATGGCGCTCAACCCGTCCGTCACCTCCCTCGCGCCCGAAGGGCCGGGCGTCACGGAGATCGCCGCCGGGGCGAACGACGTCGGCACGACGCCCGTTCAGGGCGTGCCGATGGCGGTCGGGCAGGCGCAGAGCGACCAGGGGTGTCTCATTTCGGGGGGGACGTGCGCTTCCCCCGCCGGGAAGGGGCCGGCCCCGGTGTTCCTCCTCGGTCTCCTCGGCGCGGCGGTGCTCGCCGCCGTGCTGGTGGTCGCCGTGACGGAGCGCCGGCGAATGCCTCCGCCGGTCTACCCGAACGCGACCCTCTACCCGCCGGGGGCCTCCGCGCCCGCGAAGGACACGGCTACGACCGGACCCGTTCGGCGACCGGCCCCCGCCGAGGACGATCCCCTCTCGAACCTCTGGTGAGGTCGGCCGAGCCCGTCACGCCGGGCGCGCCGTCGGACGCGCCGGCAATGGGTAGCGCAGGATCGCGGCGATCCCCTGGAACCCCTTCGCCAGCATCTCTCCTTCCTCGCTCTCGGTCGAGACTAGGCGGACGGTCCCGTTGGACTCCACCGCGCGACGGAAGAGCCCCTCGACGTAGTCTTCGGACGAGAGCTCGACCAGACTGCGCTGCCCGCAGTTCGGGCACGCACCGTCGAGCACGGCGTCGACCTCGGCGTCCGGGAGGGTCCGGGTGAACTCCGTCTGGCAGGCAGTGCAGCGGAACGCGACGCGCCGGCGCCGGAGCCCCTCCGACACGAGGAGCGTGTCGACCGAGCCGAGCTCGAGCGCCCGTTGGACGTCCGCCTCGCCGTACGCGGCGAGACCGGTGTCGCCCCTTCGGATCTCGCCGAGCAATCGCTGGACGAGGCGCTTCTCCTCCGTGATGTCGAGCCCGTGGAGGGTCTGGGTCGCCCGCTCGACGAGCTCCTTCAGCCCGTACTCGTCCGTGTAGCCGGTGTCGAACAGCGGCTGGACGACCTTCTGCTGGAGCTCGTGGTGGAGGTACGCCTCCTTGTAGAAGTACTCCTTCGTCGCCCCCGGTCCGCCGAGAAGGATCCCCTTCAGCGTCTCCTTACGGGGGAGGAACAGCTCGCCGGCCATCTCGCCGACCTTCACGAAGAACTCGTGGGCGGCGTGCTCGATCAGCCGCTCGAAGCGGTGCGCCGACTGGCCGCCCCGACCGTGCTTGCTCGGCACGAGCGACTGGCGGTTCTTGAGCGGCTCGACGCGCTTGCCGCGCAGGAGCCCGAGCGTCGCCTCCGCGCGGTCCATGACGATCAGCCCCCAGACGTCCGGCTCGTGGACCATCGCGAGGAGCGGGTCGAGGAAGAACGTCGAGTCGCAGCGGTACAGGTACGTGTTCAGTGTCTCGGGCGGCTCGACGATGAACGTCACGGACTCCGACTTGTCGGCCCCCACCGCCTTCGAGCCGACGAAGAACGCGACCCCGTTCTTCGGCGACTCGCGGAACTGCCGGACGCGCCCCATCAGCGAGTCGATCGCCCACATCACGTTCTTGCGGGTCGTCCGGCTCTTGATGTTCGAACTCTGCGCGTACTCGTTCCGCAGGTAGGACATCACGTCCGAGATCTGCCGGCCCGGCGGCACGTAGAGGCTGACGAGCTCGGTCGCCCGGCCCTTGACCGACGCGATCTCATCCAGCTTCCGCTGGAACGAGTACCGCGCGAGCTGGAGGTCGCCGCTGGGGGCGCTCATGCGGCGCCCCCTACGGCCGGCGCACTAAAGGCCGACGGCTCGACCGGGAACCCACCCGGACGGCGCCCGTGCCCGGGGCGGCGGAGTCAGAGGAGCGCGCGAACGTGCTCGTCGATGACCGCTTCCGGATACGCCCCGACGATCCGGTCGACGAGCTTCCCCTGCTTGTAGAACAGGAGGGTCGGGATGCTCATGATCCCGAGCATGCCGGCCTTCTCGCCGTTGTCGTCCGAGTTCATCTTGCCGAACGCGACCTTCCCCTTGTACCGCTCGCTCAACTTGTCGACGATCGGAGAGACCATCCGGCACGGCCCGCACCAGGGAGCCCAGACGTCGACGACCACCGCGGTGTTCTCCTGCGCGAACTTGTCGAAGTTGGCCCCGCCGACTTCCTGAACGGCCATAGAAGGTCCCCGGTTCTTCGAGCGCACGGGGCTATTAAATCACTTGTGCACGGCGACGCCACCAGCGCACGCACGACGGGTCCGGCGGCCGCCGGCGGCGCCCCGCGCGGGCGCCCCGCCATCAGGTTCATACCGACCGACGCCTATTCCGGAGACGTGACGCCGGTCCACGGCGGAGCCGGCTCGCTGCGACCGACCCTCGAAACGGTCGGAGGTTCGGGCGAGGCCGTTCCAGCGTACCTCCCGCGCACGTCCCGTCGCGCGTCGCTCCTGACCCCGGCCGCCCGCAAGGGGATCCGCCAGCGGATGCTCTTGCTCCGGCAGGCGGCGCTCGACCGCATCGCCCGGCTGACGCGGGTGTCGGAGGCCGACCTGCAGAGGTACCGACGCGATCTGCGGGCGAGCGGTCTGCCCGACACGCTCCTCGAACGGGGGGCCGGCCTCGCGTTCACGCGGGAGCTTCCCCAGGGCGCACTTCTCTACCTCCTGGTGCGCGCGGGCCGCCCGCGTACCGTGATCGAGACCGGCGTTCGGCCCGGCTACTCGACCGCGTGGTTGCTCGCCGGGCTCGCCGACAACGGCTTCGGTGCGCTCACGTCCCTCGGGCCGGGTCCGGTCGCCGGCCGGTCGACCGGCGTCCACGACGTCGGGGTCGGGCAGTTCGTGCCGCCGACGCTGCGCTCGCGCTGGACCCTCGCGCTCGGGAACACCCCGGACCGGGTCCGGGAGCTCCTGAGCGCCGCCGGTCAGGTCGACCTGTTCCTCTACGACAACGGTCCCGAGCTCGCCCGGGCCCGGTTCGAGCTGCGCGCGGCGTGGGAGACGCTCGCCCCGACCGGCGTGCTGCTCGCGCACCACGTGGAGGCGAACGACGCCTGGCGGGAGCTGTGCGCCCGCCAGGGTCTGCCGCCGCAACTGCTCGACCCCGGACCGCCGCCGATGGGGGCGCTCGGCGTGCGCGGCGGCTGACGCCGGCTCAGCGCTCGAGCTCTTCCACGAGGTGGATCGCGGCCGGGAGGATCAGCTGCTCGAGCGCGGTGCGCACCGCGCGCTCGCTGCCCGGAAGGGCGAACACGGGTTTGCCGCTCACGAGGTAGAGACCGGCGCGGCTGATGATCGCGAGCGGTCCGACCTCCTGGAAGCTCACGGACCGATAGAGCTCGCCGAACCCGTCGATCCGTTTCCCGCCCATCGCCTCGAGCGCGTTCACGGTCAGGTCGCGCGAGCTCACGCCGGTGCCACCGATCGTGACCGCGACCTCGATCGCGTGGTCCTGGAGCCACGGGTCGAGCGCCTCGCGCGCGTCCGCGATCGAGTTCGCGACCAACGCGTAATGCACGACCTTGTGCCCGCCGGCTTCGATCAGTCGGCGCGCGAGATCGCCGGACGGGTCGTCGTCGACGGTGTGCGTGTCGGAGACGGAGAGGACCCCGAAGCCGAGGGCCCGACCCCCCCCGAGGTGATGGCGGCTCGCCGCGGCGGGAGGAGATTCGGTCATGTGAGGGGCGCCGGTCCCTTTCGCTTGGTCACGACGCGAATCGGCCCGAGGGTTGTCCGCGGATAAAGTCCGCGGTCGTCCTTCTCGAGGTACTTCACCATGTCCCAGACGGTGAGCAACGCGACGCTCGCCCCGACGAGCGCCTCCATCTCGACCCCGGTCCGGTCGACGGTCTCGGCCTCCGCGCGCACCCGGACCCCTCGGGGCGAGACCCCGAGCTCGATGCGGCTCGCGGTCAGGGCGACGAGGTGGCAGTGCGGGATCAGCTCGGGCGTACGCTTCATCGCGAGGAGGCCGGCGAGCTCGCCGACCGCGATCGGGTCGCCCTTCTCGACCCGACGGGCCCGGATCGCGCGCCGGGTCGCCGGCGAGACCCGCAGCTCGCCGACGGCGACCGCGCGCCGGTGAAGGCGCGGCTTGCCGCCCACGTCCTTCTGGCGGGCCATGGAGTCTACGGGCCCCGCGGGCTCGCGGCCGCGAGGTGAGCGAGCACCGCCTCCAACTGGATCCGGTCGCCGGCGCCCTGCGTGAGGCGGAAATCGACCTCGGCGAGGAACTCGAGCAGCCGGACCTTCTCTCGGGCCGGGAGCACCGACTCCGCGACGTCCGGGAGGTAGCTGTGAATCGCCTTCAGGATCTCCTCGCCGGCGGCGCCGCGGTCGGTGAACATCGAGTACAGCCGGGCGCGCGCTCCGAGAAAGTCGCCCGCGAGCGCGGCGCCGAGCATGCCCTCGACCTCGCGACGCAGCGGGATCGTCGCGTTCTCCTGGACGGTCTTCACGGTCACGTGGTCGGCGTGGGTCGCGGTGAGCTGCAGGAGGTTGATCGCGCGGCGCATGTCCCCGCTCGCGGCGGTGAGGATCGCGTCGAACGCCTCCGCGTCCACGCGCTTTCCCTCCGCCTTCGCGATCCGCTCGAGCTGCTCCTTCACGGCCGCGGGCGAGTAGGTCCGGAAACGGAACACGGCGCAGCGCGACTGGATGGGCTCGATGATCCGCGAGGAGTAGTTGCACGAGAGGATGAACCGGCACGAGCCCGAGTACCGCTCCATCAGGCGGCGGAGCGATGCCTGCGCCTCCGCGGTCAGGTTGTCCGCCTCGTCGAGGAGGAGGAGCTTGAACCCGACCCCGCCGAGCGGGCTCGTCCGAGCGTATCCCTTGATCGTCGTGCGCACGGTGTCGATCCCCCGCTCGTCGCTCGAGTTGAGCTCGAGGAAGTTCTGCCGCCACTCGTCGCCGTAGAGGTCGCGGGCGAGCGCGAGCGCCGCGGTCGTCTTCCCGGTCCCCGGGGGGCCGGCGAACAGGAGGTGCGGCATCGACCGCTTCTCGGCGTACGACCTCAGGAGCGGGACGATCGTCTCCTGCCCGAGCATCTCCGCGAGACCGCCGGGCCGGTACTTCTCGACCCAGACCGCCTCGGCCGCGCGCCCCGCCATCGACGCCCCCGAGCGCCTCCCGACGGCGGCTCTTTACGGTTTCCGCGGCTCGCCGCCGGCGAGGTACGCCTGCTCGTCCCGCCGGTGGCGGCGGAGCGCCTCGGTCAGCACCCGGCCGTACTGCCCCAGTGCCTGGCGGTGTCCGCCGTGGTCTTCTCGGTCCACGATCCCGAACGACCACGCGAGCTGGTCGAGCGAGACGTAGAACCGCGCGTGGTCGGAGTCGAGCGCGGCGCGCGCCCCGGCGGCCGCCGGAACGTCCGAGCGTCGGATCGGCTCGCGCCCGCCGAAGTCGCGCACGTGCGCCCGCACCGCGCGATCGACGGCGCCGACCGCGAACCGAAGGTCCTCACGCGGGTACTCCTCGAGGAGGACGAGGTTCGACGAGAGCTGGTCGAACCATGCGATCAGCTCGTCGAAATCGCGCGGTGGAGCCCGGATCTCGACCGGCCGGCGAGCGAGCATCGCTGCCGCCGGAGAGCGCGCGAGCAAATCCGTTGCGGTGTCCCGCCGGCTCGCGCGCTCGACAGTCACCGGTCGTGAGTATCGGAGGAGGGGTGCCGGAGTGCGCTGCCCCCAAGGAACCCCTCCACCTTGCTCCCTCTCGATGAGCGCCTTCCTGGCCCGCAACGCGATGGAGACCGCTGCCCTGACCCGAACGACCCCTACGATCCTCCCCTCGGAAAACCTCGGGGAGCGCCGCCGGCTGCGAGACTGGATCTCGGGTCGGCCGAAGAACCCGCCCCGCGGGCCGGAGTGGCGCTGAGTCGTACGACTACGCCGGGCCCGGACGAACGGCCCCGGGCGGGATCCCCGTGCCGGTCCGGGCCAGGATCCGCCGGTGCAGCCGGTAGAGTAGGTAGACGAACAGGGCGGAGACGACGAGGATCCCGGGAACCGAGAACTCGATGACGACGTCCCAGACGAACAGGATCCCCAGCATCCCGCACGCGAAGTAGAACTTCGAGCGGTCGAGGTCGTCCGCGCCGACCCGGGTCAGCACGACCCCGAGCGCGCCGAGCGAGAGCAGGACCATGAGGAGCCCCGTGACCGGCGCGGGGACCCGACCGGAGATCCCGGAGAGAGCGAGCACGAACACCCAGGACGCGAAGAACACCGCCCCGTCCACCGCGAGAAGGTAGGGGCCGATCCGCCGGGGCCCCGGTCGAACCCGCAGCAGGTCGGCGGGCACCCGGTAGGCGAGATAGATCAGGAGCGCCTCGACGCCGAGGAACAGGGCGATGAGCGCCGGCGACGGTCCGTAGCCGACCACGACGGAGAACAGGGCGACCACGAACCCGTACACCCCGGCGGCGAGCGCGATCGCGCCCGGGTCGAGCCATCGCTCGTTCTTGACCTCGGGGAACCAGAGCTGGGTAAGGAGAATCGGGAGCGCGATCGAGTAGACCGCGTGGAACGCCGTAAGCCCGAGCGCCCAGAGCCAGTTCACTCCGAACGCGTGTCCGTACGCGCCGAGGAGGCCGACGGGAGATCGTCCGGCCGGCTCGAAGAACGTGTGAACGGCGAACCCCTCCTCGGCGATCCCGTAGGCGGCGCCGAGCAGCAGGATCGTCGCCCAGCCCTTGCGAAAGTAGACCGCGAACTCGCGGATCAGGAGCGCTCCCGTGCCGTACAGACCGACGATGCCCGCGAACCCGATCGCGAACTGCAGCGGCGCGTAGACGAGCTCGGAGACCGGGGTCGAGCCGGTCAGGAGCTCGGGGATCGTGGGGGCGAGGAGCAGGAGCGCCAGGACCGGGAGCCGGGGCCGGAGGAGGATGCGCACGGCGTTCCTTCCGTGACTCCGGTACTTGAACCGTCGGGTCCGCGCCGCCGTCGGGGATTATATCCGCCGCCGACCTCGCGCTCTCCCTCGGAGGTACCATGCGCGAGCGGCTCGCCCACGTCGTGTTCCGCGGCGTCATCCGCGAGCGCTCGGTCGAGCCGTACCTCCGGATTCTCCGCGCGCTCAAGGACCGTACGCGCGTGAAGGGCGTGCTGCTTGACATCTCAAGCGGCGGCGGCGAGTCGATCGCGTCGACCGACTTCTACCTCGCGGTGAAGCGCCTCAACGCGGTGAAGCCGGTCGTCGCGTCGATCGGGTCGATCGGAGCGTCGGGCGCGTACATGGCCGTGCTCGGCGCGCGACGGGTTTTCGCGTATCCGGAGTCGGCGGTCGGCTCGATCGGGGTCGTGCTCCCGCACTTCGCCGTCCGGGACCTCCTGCGGCGGGTCGGCATCTCGGTCGAGCTCCTCCACGCCGGCGTCCACAAGGACGCCTACCAGGGCTACCGGCCGCTGACCGAGGAGGAGCGGACGAAGCTTCAGGCGGTCGTGCAGGAGGGGTACGACACGTTCGTCGGGCTCGTCGCGAGCGAGCGCCACCGGCCCGTGGACGAGATCCGGGCGCTCGCGACCGGCGAGTTCTGGACCGGGACCCGCTCGCTCCAGCTCGGCCTCATCGACGCCCTCGGGGATCGCGACATGGCGCTCGACGACCTCGCCCGCCTGACCGGCGTTCCGGTCGGCAAGACCGTGCGGGTCGCGCCGCCTCGCCCGTTCCTCGAGCGCATCCTCTCGGGGGGCGCGGGGAGCCTCGCCGGCGCGGTCGCGACGCGCGTGCACGAGTCGATCGAGGACGCGGCGTACGACTTCGGCGGCGGCACGCTCTGGCGCTGAGCCCCGGCGCCGACGCCCGTCACGGGTTATATACGGCCTCGGCGCTCGGATGAACCGTCATGCCCGACAACCGACGGTCCGGCTTCTCGAGCGCGGCCGGGCTCATCCAGTACTACGACATGGAGGAGTCCCGCGCGCTGAAGGTCAACCCGTACATCGTGATCGCGCTCGGGATCGTCTCGGCGGTGTTCGTCGAGATCCTGAACTGGCGCCTCGTGTGAGCTACGCGGTCGCGCCGACCATCGGCAGCCCGGGACCCGCGGGCTCGCGACCGGGCAGGAAGCGACCCTCGGTCCGTGCGCCGAGCAGGAACACCTTCGACTCGGGCGACTCGTCGAGGACCGGGTAACCGATCCGGGCCGAGAGCCGGCGCGCGAACGCTCCGATCTCCTCGTGCGTCGGGACGTGGTCCCGACCGAGGCGCTGGCGGGACTTTCCCATGTAGACGTAGCCCTTCGGTTCGACGAAATCCGGGCGCGCGACGAGGTCGAGCTCGGCGTAGTCGTCGACCCATCCCAGGTTCCAGCCCTTGACAAGCGTGTGGCGCACGACCCGTCGGGTCCGCAGGTCGCGGACGATCGCGAGCGACTCGCGCAGGCGGGCCCACGCGTCGTCGTACGCGGGCAGCGTGAGGCGTCGAAACACCTCGGCGTTCGGCGCGGTGACCGAGACGTAGAGCTGGGTCGGGAGCGGGTCGAGCGCGCGGAGCGCGTCCGGGTTCGTCCCGTTGGTGACGAGGAACGTCGTGATCCCCCGCTCGTGGCAGATCTCGAGGAACCGGTTCATCTTGGGGTAGAGCGTCGGCTCGCCGGTCAGCGAGATCGCGATGTGTCGTGGGGCCTGCGACTCGTCCCAGCGCTCGGGCCGGACCGCCGGGTCGCCTTTGAAGCCCGAGAGGATCCGGCGCTGCGCGCCGATCGACTGGTCGAGGAGCGTCTCGGGGTCGTCGTACTCGGGCATGATCGCGTCGTTCTCCCAGCCCTGGTTCCGCCAGCAGAACCGGCAGCGCAGGTTGCACGAATCGATCGCCGGCGACATCTGCAGACACCGGTGGCTCTCGATGCCGTAGAACCGGCCCTTGTAGCAGTCCCGACCCCGAACGAGCGACTCGCGCGTCCAATAGCAGATCTTGACCGCGCTGTGCTTTCCGACGAGCTGGTAGCCCTGACCCGAGAGCTCGGTCGAGAGGTCCTGGTCTCCCATTGCACGCGAGGCCCGAGAACGGGCCGCGCGGGATAATGCTTGGGGAGCCCGCTCCCTCGGACGCTACGTGAACTCCTCGCGACCGAAGAGCGCGAGGCCCCCGAGCGTTGTGAAGAGGAAGTAGCCGAACATCACGGCGATCCCCTGCGCGAGCGTGGGGAGGAGCGCGACGTTCCGGATGAGCTCGCCCGCGCCCGCGGGCACCCCGGTGAGCGGGTAGGCGATCACGACGTTCGCCCACGTGATGATGAACCACGGGGTGATCCCGACCAGCCCCTCGATGAGGTCGACGACGATCGCGAACCCGAAGAGGAACATCACCGCGACGATGATCACGCCGTAGAGGCTCTGCTTGAACATCGAGCTGAACAGGAACGTGGTCCCGAGCAGCGCGGCGAGGTAGAGGGCCGCGAGGCCGACCGAGCCGAGCAGCCCGGTCGTGATCGCGCCGCTCCCGACGAAGTACAGCCCGGCGCCGACGAGCACGACGAAGTAGACGAGGATCGTCACGAGGGACGCGGCGTAGGCGGCCAGGTACTTGCCGGCGTAGACGCTCCAGCGCTTGATCGGGAGGCCCATCAGGAAGTAGCCGGTCTTGTTCTGGAACTCCCCGGCGATCGAGTCGCCGCCGAAGATGATCCCGGCGAAGATGATCAGGATCTCGGACCCTCCGACCCAGAGCGAGCCGAAGAACGCGTTGCCGTTCGCGATCAGCGCGGGCGGGGGGTAGTGCCCGACCAGCGCGAGCAGGATCGCGAGGATCGCGCCGACGATCGCGAGCATGAGGATGAACCGCTGGGCGCGCAGGTAGTCGCGGAACTGGTACCGGGACATCAGGAACGCCTGCTCGACCGGACCCGGCATCGTGCCGAGCGCGACGTGCGGCTCGTCCGCGAGCCCGCCGCTGCTCGCGCTCATGACTCCCCCGTCGTGATCTCTTGGAGGTAGACGTCCTCGAGCGCGCTCCGGCTCTCGTGGAAGCCCACGAGGCCGAGCCCGAGCCCGGCGACGCCCTGGAGGATCTCGGCCCGCTTCTCGGGGCCGCCCTGGATCGTGAGCGTCACGCGCCGCTCGTCAAGCCGCGACCAGGCGGTGACGCCGGCAAGGGAGGCGATCGAGCGGGCGACGTCCGCGTCCGCGATCGGGCGGAGGAACTCGGCGTCCACCGACGTCGCGCCGCTCCCGAGGCGGGCGTTGACGTTGGCGAGCGTGTCGTAGAAGAGGAGCTTTCCACGGTTGATCAGGATGACTTCGTCGCACACGTCGATCACCTCGCTCAGGATGTGGCTCGAGAAGAAGATCAGACGCCCTTCGCCCTTCAGCCCGCGGATGATCGATCGGACCTCGGCGACCCCGCGGGGGTCGAGGCCGGTGCTCGGCTCGTCGAGCAGCACCACGTCGGGGTCGGAGAGCAGCGTCGAGGCGATGTTGATCCGCTGCTTCATCCCCTTCGAGAAGCGGCCGACCTTCTGGTTGGCCCACTCGGTCATCTTGACCTGTTCGAGCACGCGATCGGTCCGCTCTCGGACGTCGGCCGCGCTCATCCCCCGGACCGCTCCGACCAGCTGAAGCGCCTCCCGCGGGGTCAGCGAACCGTAGATCTCGGGGGTCTCGATCAGCGCGCCGCACGAAGAGAGCGCGCGCCGGCGGTCCTGCTGGACTGAGATGCCGTTGACGAACGCCTCGCCCTCGGTCGGGAAGATCAGGTCCGTGAACATCTTCAGGGTCGTCGTCTTGCCCGCGCCGTTCGGTCCGAGGAAGCCGACGCACTTCGTCCCTTCGACCTTGAGCGTGAGGTGGTCGAGCGCCGTGAACGTACCGAATCGCCGCGTCAGTTGCCTTGCTTCGAGACTCGGGGGCATGGTCAGGACCGCGGGAACGCGTGGGCTGGGCACCACGAGTTGAAAAGCGTGCGGGGCCCGTGCCACGTTGTCACAGGCGGGCGAGCCCACCGGGTCCCGGCCGTACCCACGGGTCACGCCGCCCCGGGCGTGAGGCGCGCCCACCGAAGCGAGATCGAGTTCAGCACCACCGCCGTGGAGGAGAGCGCCATCGCGAGCGCCCCGACGATCGGGAGCACCGAGTAGACGCCGAGTCCGAGCCACGGGACGAGCACTCCCATCGCGACCGGGAGGAGCACGAGGTTGTACCCGACGGCCCACGCGAGGTTGCCCCGTACCTTCGCGACCGTCCGGCGGGCGAGTCCGAGCGCGAACGGGACCCCGCGAAGGTCGGAGCGCACCAGCAGGATCCCGCCGGCCTCCCGGGCCACGTCGGTGCCGGAACCGATGGCGATCCCCACGTCCGCCGCGGCGAGGGCGGGCGCGTCGTTGATGCCGTCGCCCACGAACGCGACGCGATGACCGTCCGCCTGGAGGCTTCGGAGGAGCGCGAGCTTGCCCGCCGGCGTAAGGCCCGCGTGGAGCTCGGTGATCCCGAGCGCCCGGGCGACCGGCCCGGCGGCGGAGTCCGTGTCTCCCGTCGCAATCACGACCCGGACTCCGGCGCGCCGGAGCTCGGCGATCGCGGGGGAAGCACTCGGCGTCGGCTCGTCGCGAAAACCGAAACGGGCGAGCGGGGCGCCGTCCCGTCGCAACTCGGCGACCGTGAGGCCGTCCGCGAGCGCGAACGATCGGGCGTCCGCCGAGGGCGGGTCGGGCGACCGGATCAGTTCGATCCGGTGCCCGTCGACCTGGCCCGAGACCCCGACGCCCGGCTCCGCTCGGATCTCCCGCGCCGGCGCGAACGAGATCCCCCGATGGCGGCACTCCTGGAGCACGGCCCGCGCGAGCGGATGCTCGGACCCCGACTCGACCGCCGCCGCGTAGGCGAGCGCCTGCGCATCGGTGACGCTCGGTCCGACCGCGATCTCGACCAGCGACGGCCGGCCCCGCGTCAGCGTGCCGGTCTTGTCGGTGACGACGACATCGATCCGGGCGGCACGCTCGACCGTGTCTTCGCCTCGGAAGAGCACGCCCGACTCGGCGGCACGTCCCGCGCCGACCCAGAGCGCCGCGGGCGTCGCGATGCCGAACGAGCACGGGCACGCGGTGATCGTGACCGTCACGAAGACGAGGATCGCGATCGTCGCGCCCGCGCCGCCGACCGTGAGCCAGAAGACGGCGGCGACCAGCGCGAGCGCGAGGACGGTCGGCACGAACACCGACGCGATCCGGTCCGCCACGCGCTTCAGCGGCACCCGGGACATCTCGGCGTCGGTGAGGAGACGGCCGACCTCGGAGACGAAGGTGTCCGACCCCACGGCGGTCGCCTCGACCTCGACCGCGCCCTCCCCGTTCACCGCCCCCGCGTAGACGCGGTCGCCCACGTGCTTCGGCACCGAGAGGGACTCTCCCGTGAGCAGCGACTCGTCCGCCTGGGTCGTCCCGGAGCGAACGGTCCCGTCGACGGGGAACCGGCCGCCCGGAAGCACGCGGACCCGTTCGCCCGGTCGGAGCTCTCCGAGCGGGACCGACCGCTCGGCTCCCTCCCGGACTACGAGGGCCGTGGAGGGGAGCAGCTCGCCGAGCCGCGCGAGCGCGGAACCCGCGCGCGCCCGCGTCCGATGCTCGAGGTACTGGCCGGTCAGGATGAGGGTCACGATCAGCGCCGACGCGTCGAAGAAGTAGTCGTGCGGAAGGTACGTCGGCAGCGCGAGCGCGGCGACGCTGTAGCCGAACGCCACGGTCGAGCCGAGGGCGATCAGGACGTCCATGTTCCACGAGCGGTCGCGCACGGCGTCGGCGCTGCCCGAGTAGAACGTCGCCCCCGGGTAGAACTGGACCACCGC
Source organism: Thermoplasmata archaeon (assembly GCA_030037855.1). GTDB lineage: Archaea > Thermoplasmatota > Thermoplasmata > Lutacidiplasmatales > UBA184 > Lutacidiplasma. Next base: position 19,704 of record JASHPY010000116.1, read on the forward strand.
CGCGAGGATCGCCGCGCCGACGGTCGAGGGGAGAGACGGTACGGCGTAGACGAGGATCACAACCGCGATCGTCAGCGGCCAGGCGACCGCGACGCGCTGGAGGAGCCGACGCTCCGCGCGCTCCGGCTCGGCGAACTGGTGGAGGCAGCCCTCCGAGCAGAAATAGTAGGTCCGTTGCTGGCGCTCGAGGCGGAGCGAGGTCGAGCGTTCCTCTACCCACATCCCGCAGACGGGGTCGGTCGCCATCGTCGGCTCACGCGCGGCTCGGCACCGTGCCGGGACCGGGCCGGAGGAGGCTCAGCGGGTCCGGGGCGCGTGCTCGCGCTCGTACTTCTTCTGGCACGGGACCGAACAGAAGTAGACCGTCTCGGAGCCGTACGTACCGCGGGCGGCCGCCGTGGCGTCCTCGATGACCATTCCGCAGACCGGGTCCTTGACCTTCATCGAACCGTCGCACGACGGGGGGAGATATAGGGTCCCCCTCGTACCGCCCGACCCGAAAGATAGAAACCGTGCGTGTCCGTCGCTCCGCTCGTGGTCGAGGAGCTCTCGGCACGGGCGGTCGCGGAGAAGCTCAAGCACGGCTCCGCGGACCTCCTCCTGCTCGACGTCCGGGAACCGGACGAGCGCGAGGCCGCGGTGATCGAGCCGTCGCGGCACATTCCGATGCGGGAAGTGCCCGATCGGCTCGACGAGCTCCCGAAGGACCGGGAGATCGTCGTCTACTGCCACGGGGGCACGCGCTCTGCGATGATCGCCGGATTCCTCGAAGCGAAGGGCTACCCGCGGGTCGCGAACCTGCACGGGGGGATCGATGCCTGGTCCCGGACGGTCGACCCCAAGGTTCCGCGGTACGGATAGCGCTCCGACGGGACCACATCGCCGTCCTGCCCGGGAGCGACGCCCTCCGGTGGGACACCGGCCCGTTGAGCAGCGTCGGGTTCCTGAAGGAACGTGGGGACGTCCTCGAATGGCCGGCGGACCCGATCCGGTTGCTAGCGCCGTGCGGGGCGCGCTCGTCCGTCGAATGCCAAGGAGCTGACCTCGGGCGGTCGCCGGCGGGGGATGCGGGTAGGGCCTTCGCGTTCCCCACCCGCGACGTCTGTACCTCGCGGGGATTTCCTGGGCCGTCCCCTACGCTCGACGTCGGGAGATACGGTCCTCGGGGTTCGCCTCGAGCACCTCGATGTACGCCCGCATCTTCCAGTAGGTCGACAAGAACTCCTGGCCTCGCGGCGTGATGTCGTACGCCGGCCGACCGTCGATCTCCTCGGCCTTCAACAGACCGAGGGCGACGAGCCGCTCGACGAGCGTCCGCAGGCGATCGACCGGCATACCGGCACCGTAGGAGACGCGGGTGATCCGCGCCGCACCGTGGTAGCGCTTCACGACCTCGAGGACGGTCGCGTAGAGGTCGGTCGCCTCCCGCCGCCGCGGTCCGCCCCGTCCGGGCTCCCGATCGTCGAGCATCCGACCGCTCCGGGCTCACAGGGGGAAAGGGGGCAGCGTGTCGACCTTGCGCGGGGGGGAACGAACGCGCGCGTCCGCGGAGACCTCGACCGACTGGGTGTAGGTGACCTCGTCCGCCACGGCCGACTCCCGGAGCCGGACCTGGGCGGCGAAGATGCGGCGGGCCTCGGCCCGCTCCTCGAGTTCGACGACGCCGCCGTAGACGTCCTCGACCTTCGCGCCGCGCTCGATCTCGACCGTGTCGCCGACCAGCGGTCCGCGCGCGCGGGACTTCCGCTCGAGTCGGATGCGCGCCGCCTTGAGCCCCTCCTGCGTCGACACCTGCCCGCCGATCTCGACCGGACCGCTGAACGTCGCGCGGCGGGCGTCGAGCGAGCCGCCGATCTCGAGCCGTTCCCCCGAGAGCACCTCGCGCACGGAGATCGACCCACCGACCTCGAGCGCGTGGGCGAGCGTGAGCGAGCCGCGGACGTCGAACTTCCCGCCGATCTCGGCGCGTTGACCGGTCCCGTTGCCGCCGATCCGCCCGACGCCCCCGATCTCGAGCTGGTCGAACGTGAGGTCCTTGCTCGCCGTCAGCAGCCCGCCGACTTCGATCGAACCTCCGGTCGCCGAGTCGTCAAACTCGGCCAGTCCGCCGACGTCGATCGACCCGAACTTGAGGGGCCCGGCGCTGCGGAACCGGCCGCCGACCTCGATCGAACGCCGGACCTCGCCACCCCCGAGCCGTACGGTGCCGCCGACCTCGAGCGTGTCGATCGAGACGTCGGCGAGCTCGACCGAGCCGCCGGCTTCGACGCTCTCCGCCTCGAGACGACCGGCGAGGTGGAACTTTCCCCCGACCGAGACCCCCTTCGCCGTGAGCGTTCGGGCTCCCTCGAGGACTCCGCCGACCTCGAATCGCTCCGCCTCGGCGGCGCCTCCGACGCGGAGCTTCCGGTCGACGTCGACCCGTCGCGCCTTGAGCGCTCCACCGATCTCGAGGGTGCTGTCGCGCGCCTCGACGTCCTCGTGCACGACGAGGTCGCCCGAGATCACGACCGTTCCGTCGTCCGCTCGGAACCGGGCGCACTCGAAGTGCCCGATCACTTCGGCGGACCCGTCGAACCGGGCCTGCCCCGATACGACGACCGTTCCCTCGGCCGTGATCCGGACGCTCGACTCGGCCCGCAGGTCGCCGTCCACCGCGCCCAGGCGGACCTCGGCACCCCGCGGGATGCGCATCTCGGACATGGTGGAGGCACGGGGACCCCCCTCTATACGGCTACGTCACGACGGGTGAGCACGGAAGGCGACGGTCCCGAAGGAGCCAAAGGTCCCGAGGCGTGGCGACCGCGTGGCCGACTCGCTCGCCGCGCTTCGGACGGAGGTCGTCGCGTGCCGACGATGCCCCCGGCTCGTGCGCTACCGCGAGCGGATCGCGCGCGAGAAGAAGCGAGAGTTCCGGGCCGACGAATACTGGGGACGGCCGGTGCCGGGGTTCGGCGACCCGAACGCGCGCCTGGTCGCGGTCGGTCTCGCCCCCGCCGCCCACGGCTCGAACCGGACGGGTCGGGTTTTCACGGGGGACCGGTCGGCCGCGTTCCTCGTGCGGGCGTTCCACGCGGCCGGCTTCGCGAACCAACCGACCTCGGTGCGTCGTGGGGACGGCCTCGAGTACCGCGACCTCTACCTGACCGCCGCGGTGCGTTGCGCGCCGCCGGACAACCGGCCGACCCCGTCCGAACGGACGAACTGCGAGTCGTACCTCGACCGCGAACTCCGGCTCCTGCCCGAGACCCGAGCCATCCTCGCGCTCGGGGGGTTTGCCTGGGACGCGCTGCGAGAGGCGGTGCCGCGGTTGTACGGCGTTCCCCGTCCCGGGACCGCGTTCGCGCACGGCGCCTGCGCGGCGCTTGGCCCCGGGCGCCCCCTCCTCTGGGCGTCGTACCATCCGAGCCCGCAGAACACGAACACCGGGAAGCTGACGCTCCCGATGCTCGTCGAGCTCCTTCGTCGGATCCGAGGCTCGTACGCCGAAGACGGCGCCCGGAGCGGCGGCAGGTAGATCAGCGAGGGAGGAAGAGTTTGGCCGCCTTCGAGTTGTTGGAACGGGACGGGCTCGCGCGACGCGGGCGCCTCGAGACCCCGCACGGAACGATCGAGACGCCCGCGCTCCTTCCGGTCGTGCACCCCGACCCCGCGCGACAACCCTTGTCGCCGCGCGAGATGCGCGCGCGTCTCGGGATCCGCGCGGTGATCACTTCGTCGTACATCACCTGGCGGACCCCGCCCCTCCGAGCGACGGCGGAGTCGCGCGGGATCCACGGACTGCTCGAGTTCGACGGTCCGGTCATGACCGACTCGGGCGCCTTCCAGCAGCACGCCTACGGGTCGGTCGAGGTTGGGCCGGACGAGATCCTCGCGTTCCAGAACACGATCGGGGCGGACATCGGGACCGTGCTCGACCGGTTCACCGAGCCCGAGTCGGAGCGCGACGACGCGGCGTCCGCCCTCGAGACGACGCTGGAGCGCGCCCGGGTCGCGCGTTCCCAGCGCGAGGGACTGCTCGCGGTGCCCGTCCAGGGCGGGCGGCACGAGGATCTCCGACTCCGCTCGGCCGAGCGCGCCTCGGAATTCGCCGACGTGCTCGCGGTGGGCGGCGTCGTCCCGCTCCTGGAACAGTACCGCTTCCCCGAGCTGGCGCGCGCGCTCGCGGCCGCGCGTCCGGGACTCAATCCCGGTGCGGCGGTGCACCTGTTCGGCACCGGCCACCCGATGACGTTCGCGTTCGCCGCGCTCTGGGGCGTCGACCTCATCGATTCCTCCGCCTACCACAAGTTCGCCCGTCGCGGGAGCCTGCTCTTCGCGGAGGGCACCGTATCGATCGACGGGATCCGCGAGGACCTCTGTCACTGCTTCCTCTGCGCTGAGCTGCCCCTTCCCGAGGTCGCCCGACGGCCGGTCGCGGAACGCGAGCGCCGCATCGCCTTCCATAACCTCCTCACGTCGGTCGAAGAGATCGGCCGCGTACGGCAGGCGATCCGCGACGGCACGCTCTGGGAGCTCGCGGAGCGCCGCGCGACCGCCCACCCGGCCCTCCGGGCGGGGCTCGCGGAGGCGACCCGCCACCCGGAGGTCTTCCTCCCGACCGAGCCGCTCTCCCGTCGCGCGTTCCGCGAGGTCATGCCGGACAGTCGGACGCGGCCCGCGGTCGCGCGGTTCCGCCGGTGCGTCGAGGAGTACGGCCGCGATCGGCCGCTCCCGGCGCGTCTCCACCGGGTTCCGTTGCGGCCCGAGTACCTGGCGCGGATCCCCACCGAGGACCGCGGCGGCCGCTCGATCGAATGGGTTTGCGAGACCCCGCTCGGGACCGTGCCGGTCGAGCTCCTCGACCTCTATCCCGTTGGGCCGTACCTCGGGGTCGACGAATTCGTCGACCGTCCCGGCCACCGACCGGCCTCCGCCGTCACCGCCGAACTGCGGGAACGGAGCGAGCTCGACGCCGACCTCGATCGCGACTGGAGCGAGGAGTGGACGCGACGTCAGGTACGCGCCCTGCTCTCGGTCGCGTACGGCCCCGAGATCGCCGCTGCGGTCGGGGAGGAGGCGCGGGGGGCGCGCTCCCACCGGACCGGCCGACTGCGGACGATCGGCGCCGACGGGAACCCGTGGTTCGTGATCGGCACCGACGGCTTTCCCCGCCCGACCTTCCACGGGGCGTCACGCCTGCTCGCATTCCTGCCGGAAGGGCGGTCCCGGGTGGTGGTCAGCTACGACGCGGTGCCGTTCGTGTCGCGGGGCCGTAGTGTGTTCTCGCGGTTCGTCACGCGCGCGGACCCGAACCTCGTCCCGGACGAGACCGCCCTGCTCGTCGATCGTGCGGACACGCTGCTCGGCGTCGGGAGATTGCTGCTGGCGCCCCACGAGATGCCCCGGCTCCGCCGGGGCGTGGCGGTCCGCGTGACGGCCCACGCCAAAGCGCCCGTGCCGGTGGACGAGGTCGAGGAGTCGCCCGCGGAGCCCTCGGACCGCGGGTCGGATTGACCGCGGGGACCGGAAACTCCGCCGCCGGCTCCGCGTGTTGGGTCAGAGTTATCAGGCCCAGCCCGCTGGCGCGGCCCGAACCCGACTCCGGACGGCGCACGTGACCAAGACGTTCCTTCTCCTGCAGCTCGACAGCGAGGGCGCGCCGTATTCGGAGGTCGCCGAACTCCTCGAGGACATCGGGTTCCGGCCCGAGACCGAGGGGTACGACTTCCTCTACGAGTGGGGCCGCCCCGCGTCGGTCCAGGAGACGCTCGACTTCGCCGACCGGATCCAGGAGACACTCCGGGGTAAGCGCGTCGGGTTCCGGATCGAGTCGACCGAGGAGTGACCGCGCGCCCGTCGAGCGCGGCCGGGTTTTAAGCCGTCCACGGTTCGCGCGTCGATGGCCGTCCTCGGGATCGAGTCGACCGCCCATACGGCGTCGGTCGGCATCGTCTCCGACCGCGCGGAGGTGCTCGGCCTCGCCTCGGACATGTACCGGCCGCCGGCCGGCGGGATCCACCCCCGCGAGGCGGCGAACCACCACGTCGAACTCCTCCCCGGCCTCGTCCGCCAGGCGCTCGACGCCGCCCACGTGGCGCCGTCGGAGATCGAAGCGGTCGCGTTCGCCCAGGGGCCGGGGCTCGGGCCGTGCCTCCGGGCCGGCGCGACGGTGGCACGGATGCTCGCGCTCACGTGGGAGAAGCCCCTCGTGCCGGTGAACCACTGCGTCGCGCACGTTGAGATCGCGCGCGTCCTGAGCGGGCTCGACGACCCCCTGCTCCTCTACGCGAGCGGGGGGAACACGCAGGTGATCGCGTACGGCCGGGGGCGATATCGGGTGCTCGGGGAGACGCTCGACATCGGGATCGGGAACTTCCTCGACAAGCTCTGGATCGGGCTCGGCGGCACGTTCCCGGGGGGGCCCGCGCTCGAGCTCGAGGCCCGGGCCGGCGCGAACCTGCACGAGCTGCCGTACTCGGTCCACGGGATGGACGTCGCGTTCTCCGGGATGCTCACCGCGGCGCTCGCACTCCACCGCAAGGGCGTCGCGCGACCCGACCTCGCGCTGTCGGTCGAGTCGACGGCGTACGCGATGCTGACGGAGATCACCGAACGGGCGCTCGCCCACCGCCGTCGCGACAGCGTCGTGCTCGGGGGGGGCGTCGCGTGCAACGAGCGGCTCCGAGGGATGGTCCGGACGATGGTCGAGGAGCGCGGCGGCACGATGTTCGCCCCGCCGCGCGCGATGTGCGTCGACAACGGGGCGATGATCGCGTGGACCGGTCGGCTGGCATTCCGCGCGGGCGCTACCGCCGCGGTCGAGGATTCCGCGGTGGAGCCGCGTCAGCGCACGGACCTCGTCGCGACCCCGTGGCGCGCCGAGTAGTCGACCCTCTCCGCTTATGGGGGCGCGCCCGCCTCGTACGGTCGTGGAGGAGGCCGAGGTCCTCGTCGTCGGCGGCGGGCCGGCCGGGAGTACGGCCGCCCGCGGGCTCGCGGAGCGGGGGCACGACGTGCTCGTGCTCGAGGAGCACGCGCGGATCGGCCTGCCGGTCCAGTGCGCGGGACTGGTCTCCCAGCGGGTGCTCGACCTCGCCGCTTCGACCTCGTTCGTCCGCACGTCGGTTCGTGGCGCGACCGTCTTCGGCCCGAGCCTCGGGTGCGTCGCGTTCAAGGCCGCCGAGCCGCGTGCGTTCGTGATCGACCGCAGCGGACTCGACATCTACCTCGCCGACCGCGCGGCCCGTTCGGGTGCGCGGTTCCGTACCGCCACCCGGTTCGACGGGATCGTCTCTCGAGGGCCGGAGCGTACGGTCGTGCGCGCGACCGGCGCGGACGGCACCTCCCTCGAGATCGGTGCGAAGCTCGTCGTCGGGGCGGACGGCGTGTCGAGCGCGGTCGCCCGGGCGTTCCGCCTGCGGCGGCCGGTGGAGATCCTACCGGCGTTCGAGGCGGAGTTCCCGAAGAGCCCCGGTGACGCCGAGCAGGTCGAGGTCTACCTCGGCCGAACGTTCGCGCCGGGCCTCTTCGGCTGGTGGATCCCCGACGGGGCGGGCGGCGCCCGGGTCGGCGTCGCGGCGGACGCGGACGGAACCAGCGCCCGGGTCTATTTCGACCACCTGGTCGACTACCTCGCGAAGCGGTTCGGGGAGCGCCTCGCGAACCCGACCGCCTACCTCGTTTCGGGGATCCCGATCGGTACGGTTCCGAAGACCCACGGTCCGGGCGTGCTCTTGGTCGGCGACGCGGCCGCGCAGGTGAAGCCGCTCTCGGGAGGGGGGATCTTCGCCGGCATGCGGTGCGCCGAGATCCTCTCGGACGTCGCCCACGACGCGCTCGCGCGGAACGACCTCTCCGAGGCCGCCCTCGCCGAATACGACCGGCGGTGGCACGCCGAGCTCGGCGAGGAGTTCCGCCGCGCGCTCTACCTCCGACGGCTGTTCGCGAGGCTCTCCGACCCGGACCTCGACGGCATCATCGCCGCGCTGCAGGGAGCGGAGCTCACCGAGACGATCGTCGCGTTCGGCGACATCGACTTCCCGACGCACGTCGCGCGTCGGTTGCTCCGTCAGTCGCCGTCCCTCGTGCGCCTCTTGCCGAAGGCGCTCGGCGCGTGGTGGTCGTCCGAGCCGTCCTTCCCGACGCCGGACCTCGACGAGGGCCCCCGGAAGTAGACGTACGCCCCCGCGCCGACGAAGATCGCGGCCGCGACCAGCACGCCCCCGAGCACCCACGGGAACGACGACGACGAGACGACGATCGCGGTCTCGGGAAGCACCCCCGAGACACCGAGGACCGTCAGGTTGAGGGTCGCGCTCCCGTTCGGGAGCTCGGTCGCGGCGGCCCACGTGCTCGCGTTGAACCAGCCGCGCGAGTCGAGCAGGTACGACGTTCCGTTCGACTCGAACGCGAGCGCGGTACGGACCGCGAACGCTCCGTTCGGGGTCGACGCCGAGGTCGTCACGCCGACCGAACCCGGCACGACCTCGCCGTGCGCGAGCGCCCCGATCGCGACCCCGACCGAGCCGCCCGAGCTCGTCGTGTTCGAGAGCACGGGCGCCCCCACGACCGTGATCGTCGCGGTCGCGTTCCCGGGGAAACCGTTGAAGGCGTAGATCTGGAGCGTCAGCACCGCGCCCGAGATCGGTGCCGGGAGCGGGTCGCCGACCGAGAAGGCGATCGTACCCGAGCTCCCCGGCACGACGCTCGGCGCGCTCAGGTTCCCGAGGAACCCCCGGTCGTCGGCGATCGGCAGCGGCGGGTACCCTGCGCCGTACGCCGCTCCCACGCCGACGGCGCCCGCGAGAGCGAGCGCCACGACCACGATCGAGGCGACCCGGAGCGCGACGCTCGCCGGGGGCCTACTCACCGAGCTCCTCCGGGAACCGCCCGCTCTCCGCGAGCGCGACGAGTTGCCGGATCCGCTCGGTCGTCTGCTGGCGCCCGCGTCGTCCCCCGGTGCCGAGCAGGCCCGACGCCGGCCCGATCCGCGGCCCGCCGTCCGCGCTCGCTTTGTAGAGCGCGCGGGCGAGCGCGCGGGGACGCCGCGTCATCTCCACCGCGTCCGCGTCCGCCCGGAACTCCTCGCGCTCGGTCAGGCGGTTCGCGAGGACCGCGAGGATCGGGTCCCAGCGCGCCATGCGCGACAGCGTGCGGAAGAAGGTGAGGTACCGACCGTCGAGCTCGCGGAGGTGACCGAGCTCGTGCGCGACCACGGCCTCGCGCTCGGCCGCCGACAGGCGCTCGAGGAGACCGTCCGAGAGCAGGACCACGTCGCGGCGGTGGACGAGCGGCGCCCGGCCGAGCTCGAACAGCGTGAACGAGAACGCGTCGGCGCGCGGTGACCGGAACGCGAGGAGCGTCGTCGGGGTCGGAGGGCGCGGGAGTCGTTCCGGCCACTCGAGCTCGCTCGACCGCTGGAGCGCGAGGAACCCGCGTCCGACGACCTGGCTGAGGAGGAACGCGGTGAAGAAGATCGCGAACGCCCCGAGCGCGCCGAGCAGCCAGAGGAGGACGAACTGCGGCTCGAAAATGATCTCGGGAGCGCGCATGAACCGGACGGCCGCGTTCCATCCGCCGGCGGAGACCAGCCACGCGAGACCGGTGGTCGCGAACACCGCCCAGAGCGCGAGGAACACCGCGGCGAGCCGGAAGACGACCGTGGACGTCGAGCGCCGGTAGGCGACCAGGAGGCCAACGCCCACCCCGACCCACGCGAGGACCGGGATCGAGACGAGCCCGACCAGCGGAGCTACCATCGCGCCTTCCCGTCGCGTCAGTCGAGCCCGAGGCGCCGCCGAAGTTCCCGCTCCTCGGACGGGTCGAGCTTCGCCAGCTCCTCGTTCAGATGGACCACCCCGGCGGGTCCGAACATCGCCACGACGCTCTTCAGCAGATTCTGAAGGTATTTCTGCTCGACCTCCGCCGGTCGGTAGACGTACCGCTCGCCTCCGCGGCAGGTCTCGCGTCGCCGTCGGACGAGCCCCTTCTGGTGGAGGCGCGTGAGGATGGTCGCGACCGTCGTGTACGCGACCCGGACGCCGTTCCGCTCGAGCGCCTTGCGCACGTCCCGCGCCGGGGCTTCGCCGAGCCCCCGGAGCGACGAGAGGACCTCGGTCTCGAGCGAGCCGATCATGGCCAGCCAAAGATGCCGCACGCCTGCCTTAAGACATCGGGCGCGGGGGAACGAACGAGTACGAACCGGCCGGACCGCGCGCACGCGCCTTGCGCGGTTCGCAAGCATTAACCGACGGACCCGCATCGCGGGCGCGTGGCCGAACCGACGTCCGGGCCGAGCTCCGTCCTCGACCTGGTGGGCAACACGCCGCTCGTTCCGCTGCGCCGGGTCACCCACGGGCTCCCCTACCGGGTGCTCGCGAAGCTCGAGTTCCTGAACCCGGGGGGCTCGGTCAAGGACCGCATCGGCACGATCATGATCGACGACGCGGAGCGGAAGGGGCTCCTGAAGCCCGGGGGAACGATCGTGGAGGCGACGAGCGGCAACACGGGCGTCGGGCTCGCGCTCGTCGCGGCCGTCCGGGGGTACCGGGCGGTGTTCGTCCTGCCCGACAAGATGAGCGCGGAGAAGATCCGGCTCCTCAGGTCGTACGGCGCTCGGGTGGTCGTGACGCCGAGCGGACTTCCGCCCGACCACCCGATGAGCCATTACTCGGTCGCCGCGCGACTGGCGAAGGAGATCCCGGGCGCGTACTATCCGAACCAGTACGTCAACCAGGGGAATCCGGAGGCCCACTACCGCACGACCGGCCCCGAGATCGACCGCGCGGTCGGCGACGGCCTCGCGGCGGTCGTGGGGACGGTCGGTACCGGCGGGACGATGAGCGGGATCGGACGGTACTTTCATGAGCACCGGCCCGGGGTCCGGATCGTCGCGGTCGACCCCGCCGGCTCGATCCTCGGTCACTTCTTCCGCACCCACGAGCTCGGCAAGGCGGTGCCGTACCTCGTCGAGGGGATCGGGGAGGACATGATCCCGCAGTCGATCCACTTCCAGTACCTCGACGAGTTCGTCGAGGTCAACGACAGCGAGTCGTTCCACATGGCCCGCCGGCTCGCGCGGGAGGAGGGGCTGTTCGCGGGCGGGTCGTCCGGCGCGGCGGTCGCCGGGACCGTCCGCTGGCTCGCGAAGCGACCGATCCCGGACGGAGCCACGGTCGTCGTCATCCTGCCCGACTCGGGCGACCGGTACCTCTCGAAGTTCTACTCGGACGACTGGATGCGCGAGAAGGGCCTCCTCGACATCGGCTCGACCGCGCGGGAGCTGATCGCGCGGAAGTCGGGGACCCCGGCGCTGATCTCCGCCGACCCGACGACGGTCGTCTCGGACGCGCTCGCGGTGCTCCGGCATCACGGGATCTCCCAGCTCCCCGTCCTCTCGGGCACGCAGAACGTCGGGAGCGTGCAGGAGGACGAGATCCTGCGGCGCAGCCTGGCGGACGAGACCGTCCTCGAACGCTCGGTCGCGTCCGTGCTCCAGTCGCCGTTTCCCGAGGTCAGCGCCGACACCCCGGTGGCGGACGTGCTCCACCGGCTCAAGGAGGAGAAGGTCGTGCTCGTGCGCGACGCGGCGACCGGGACCCTCATCGGGCTCTTGACCCGCCATGACCTCGTCGGGTTCCTCTCGGAGCAGGGGGGATCGAATGCGGTTTGACACGCGCCTCATCCACTCGGGGCAGCCGGCCGACCCGCTCACGGGCGCGGTCAACGTGCCGGTCTACCTCTCGAGCACGTTCCGCCAGTCGGCGCCGAACCGACACCGGGGCTACGTGTACAGCCGTTCGGGCAACCCGACGCGCGCCGTGCTCGAGTCGGCGCTCGCGGCGGCCGAGTCCGGGCGCACCGGGCTCGCCTTCTCCTCCGGGCTCGGCGCGCTGACGACCCTCCTCGAGGCGTTCCCCACGGGGAGCCGCATCGTCTCGGTCGACGACCTCTACGGCGGCACCTGGCGGCTGTTCGAGCACCATCGTCGGCAGTTCGGCGTGCGGATCGACTACGTCGACATGACCGACCCGGCGCGGGTCGCGGACGCGATCGGGGAGGCGCCGACGGCCATGGTCTACGTCGAGAGCCCCACGAACCCGCTTCTTCGACTGGTCGACCTGCGAGCCGTTGCGCGCCTCGCCCACCGCGCGGGAGCGGTCGTCGCCGTCGACAACACGTTCGCCTCGCCCGCGAACCAGCGGCCGATCGAGCTCGGGGCCGACATCGTACTCCACTCGACCACGAAGTACCTCGGCGGCCATTCGGACATCATCGGCGGCGCGCTCGTGCTCTCCGACCCGAAGCAGGCCGAGCGCTACGCCTGGCTGCAGAACGCGGTCGGCGCCGTGCCGAGCCCGTTCGACTGCTTCCTCGTCCTCCGGGGCTTGCACACGCTCGGGGTCCGGATGCGGGCGCACGAGGCGTCCGCCCGCGCGGTCGCGGAACTCTTGGTCGGACACCGGAAGGTGCGCGCCGCCTACTACCCCGGGCACGCGTCCCACGCGCAGCACGCGCTCGCGCGGCGCCAGATGGACGGCTTTGGCGGCATCGTCTCGTTCGAGGTCGCGGGCGGGCGCGGGGCGGCGCTGCGGTTCCTGCGCGGGCTCGAAGTGTTCACGCTCGCGGAGAGCCTCGGCGGGGTCGAGTCGCTCGTCGACCACCCGGCATCGATGACCCACGCGAGCATGCCCCGGAAGGAACGCGAGGCGCACGGCGTGACCGACGGGCTGATCCGGCTCTCGTGCGGGATCGAGGACCCGGCCGACCTCGCGGACGACGTTCGGCGCGCGCTCGGGAGGATCTAGCGGTGCGGCGCGTCACGATCTACGACTCGATGTCCCGGGCCACCCGGATCTTCGCCCCGATGCAACCCCCCCGGGTCGGACTGTACGTCTGCGGGCTCACCCCGTACGCCCCCGCGCACGTCGGCCACGGCCGGACGTTCGTGATCTTCGACATGGTCGCCCGCGCGCTCCGCCGCTGGGGGTACCGGGTGTTCTACGTCCAGAACGTCACGAACCTCGACGACAAGCTGATCGCGCGGGCCGCCGCGGAGAACGACGACCCGCTCGCGCTCGCCGAGCGACACTTCGCGGGGTTCCTACGTTCGATGGAGCGGCTCGGGGCGCGCTCGGTGAACTACTACCCGTTCGCGACCGACTACGTCCCCGAGATCCTCGAGCAGGTGAAGGGGCTCGTCGACCGCGGGTACGCGTACGTCGCCGACGACGGATCGGTCTACTTCGAGGTCGCGAAGTTCGCCCGGTACGGCGCCCTGTCCGGTCAGAAGGTCGAAGCGCTGAAGCCCGGAGCCCGCGTCGAGGTCGATCCGCGGAAGCGCGCGCCGGAGGATTTCGTGATCTGGAAGGCGGCGACGCCGGGCGAGCCGAGCTGGGAGAGCCCGTGGGGACCCGGACGGCCGGGCTGGCACATCGAGGACACGGCGATGACCGGGCGGCTCTTCGGCGCGAAGTACGACCTCCACGGAGGCGGGCTCGACCTGAACTTCCCGCACCACGAGGCCGAGATCGCGCTCTCCGAGTCCGCGACCGGGCTCGCGCCGATGGTCGAGTACTGGATGCACTCCGGCCTCGTCGCGATGACCGGCGAGAAGATGTCGAAGTCGATCGGGAACGTCTCTTCGCTCGAGCAGGCGATCGACGACTTCGGCCCCGGCGTCCTCCGGCTCTACTACCTCAACGCGAGCTACCGCAGCCCCGTCGACTTCGTGCCGGGGAAGAGCCTCGAGGAGGCCCGGGAGGCGTACGGGCGGCTCTCGGCCCCCGCCGACCGGATCGCCGAGATCCTCGAACGGGACGGTCCGGACCGGGCGGGCGACCCGCTCCCCAAGGAGCTCGAGGAAGCGGCGGAGCGGCTCGTCGACGACCTCGACACGACGCTCGCGAACGACTTCAACTCGCGCGAGGCGATCGCGCTCCTCTTCGGCTGGGCGCGCCGGCTCGCGGAGATCCTCCCGCAGATCGAACGCCTGGACGGCGCGGGCTTGACCGCGCTCGCCGCGCCGTACGCCTGGGCGACGGAGACGCTCGGGCTGTTCGAGCGGACCCCGGGCGCGCGGTCGGGCGGATGGGCGACCGTCGTGCCGCTCCTGCTCGCGGCCCGGGCGCGCGCCCGGGCCCGGGGCGACTACGCGGAGTCGGACCGCATCCGGGACGAGCTCCGCGCGGCCGGGGTCGAGGTCGAGGACGGCGCCGACGGGAGCGCCTGGCAGTTCGCCGACGCGAAGTGAACCGGCGATGCGCGGTTTCGGTTTCCGGGAGCACGGGGGGTTCGACCGCCTCGAGTTCGTCGAGATCCCCGAGCCCGAGCCCGGGCCGGGCGAGGTCCGGGTCGCGATCCGCGCGGCGGCGTTCAACCGACTCGATCGGTTCACGCTCGCGGGGATCCCGGGCGTGCCGATCGAACGGCCGCATGTCCTCGGCTCCGACGGGGCGGGGGTCGTCGATCGGTGCGGGGACGGGGTCTCCGGAGTCGCTCCCGGCCAACCGGTGCTGCTGAATCCGGGGATCTGGGACGGGACGTGCGAGGCGTGCCTCCGGGGGGAGGAGTCGCTCTGCCGCGCGTACCGGATCCTGGGGGAGCATACGCAGGGCTCGGTGACCCGTTACGTGGTGCTGCCCGCCCGGAACGTTCACCCCCGCCCGGAACGGCTCTCGTTCGCGGAGGCGGCCGCGGCTCCGCTCGTGTTCCAGACCGCCTGGCGGGCGATGAAGACGGTCGGGGCGGTCCGCCCGGGGGACCGCGTCGCGGTGATCGGAGCGGGCGGGGGCGTCCCGACCGCGGTCGTCCAGGTCGCGAAGCTCCTCGGCGCGCGCGTAGTGGTCGCCTCCCGCTCGCGCGAGAAGGCCGAACGGGCTCGGGCGATCGGCGCGGACGACGCGGTCGTCTTCGACGAGGCAGACCACCCCCTCGACAAGGTCCTCTGGCAGTGGAGCCAGAAGAACGGCCTCGATGTGATCTTCGACTCGGTCGGGGCCCCGACCGTCCCCCGTTCGGTCCGCGCACTCGCGCGTGGGGGCCGGGTGGTCGTGATCGGCGCGACCGCGGGCCCCGTCGCCGAGGTCGACCTGCGGACCCTGTTCTGGCGCCAGTCGTCGATCCGGGGGAGCACGATGGCCGATCGTCGCGAGTTCGACCAGGTGCTCGGTCATCTCGCGTCCGGGAAGCTTCGACCGGTCGTCGATTCGGTGCGGCCGTGGGAGGAGGCGGGCGAGGCGTTCCGCCGCTTCGACGCCCCCGACCTGTTCGGCAAGGTCGTGGTCGAGGTCCCGTCCAGCTGACCCTCGGCGGAACGCGTCCGGTCGGCGGTGCCGGGTCCACAGAATCGCCCCGGCGACCCCCGTTTCAGGGCATAGCTTTCAAATACCAGAATACGGCCTCTCTTGAGTCGTGAGCCGTCATTTGGGCAGCTCCCCATGCACCGGGGAAGCCGCGCGTGCCCCCGGAAGATGGACCCGACCGCTGTTCGCGGGCCTGATCGTCGTCCTCGTGATCGCGAGCGCGACCCTGATGCTCGCCGTCGGCGCGCCGGCGGTCCACCCCGCGACGGCCGCGTCCCCCGCCGCCGCTACGGCGGCGGCCCCCGCGGCGAACCCGCCGACCCACGGGGACCTCGTGGTCGCGTCGGGGCAGACCTACACGATCCAGCCGACCGGAGGGGTCCCGACCTACTACCAGGGGGGTAACATCACGGTCCAGAGCGGCGGCACCCTGATCGTCAAGAACGTGTCGCTGATCTTCGTCGAGTACGTGTCGGACCTCGGCACGCCGATCGTCCGACTCTCCCACATCTACCAGTTCCAGGACGCCGGAACCGTCGACATCGTGAACTCGACCGTCACGACCGACGTCGGGATCCTGAACGCCTACGCGAAGCTCAATGTCGAGGTGACCGGCGCGATGAGCGTCCAGCACTCGGTGCTGGCCTTCCCCGGCTGGATCACCGCCTCCGGGAGTTCCGCGGACCTGACGCTCAACGACTCCTCGCTCACGGCGAACCCGGCCGTGGTCGGCCTCGGAGGCTCCGAGCCGAGCGCGATCTGGGGCGATACGTCGTACGCGGCTAGCCTGACCGCGACCGGCGGCGCCCACGTCTACCTGTTCAAGAGCGCCATCAACGACACCTACGCGGACCCGACGAGCACGAACGGCATCCCGAGCACGCTGCCGCTCAACGCGACCGACGTCGCGCTCGGCGGCGCGGGGGAGAACCTCACGGACCTCGCGACCCCGACCGACTCCGCCAGCCTCGCGCAGGACTACCTGTACTACCCCACGGGAGTCGCCGGCGGCGAATTCAACATCTACTACAACGACTCCAACCCCGGGCCGACCACGACCACCCTCGACCTCTGGTATCAGGGCACGGAGTACTCCCTCGGGACGGTCGTGCTCGAGAACGACACGAGCAACGGCCTCCTCACGATCCCGATCCCCGCGGCCCTGACCTCGGCGATCAACGCGGGCGGGATGCTCGGCTACCTCAACAGCACCGGGAACTTCGGGCTCCCGTCCGCGATCGCGTTCAACTTCTCCGCCGTGACCGCCCCGCTCACGCTCAGCCAGGTCAGCCTCGTGCTGGACCCTCCGCTCGAGTACAACGTCAACGCGACCGGCGCGGGCACGGTCCTCGTCTCGGCCGACACCCAGTTCAACCTCAACTTCGCCGACGTGCCGGCGAGCCCGCTCTCTCAGGCCAGCCCGTTCCCGTGGGAGTCGAACAAGCTCCTCCTCACGGACGGTGCGGTCGCCTACCTCGGCAATCTCACCGTGACCGCGTCGGTCCCCGGCGTCTTCTCGACCTCGGCGGTCCTCACCGACGCCACGAGCACCGCCTGGCTCTACCGGTGGGCGGACTTCAACATCACCAGCTCGACCGACCACGTGAACGTCTCGGGCGCGCTCGCGAGCGCGTTCTACGCCTACGACGACAGCCAGCTGAACAACGCGACCGTCAACGCCCTCAACGACCTGCCGGCCACGAGCACCCCGCTCGCGGGCTACGTCGACTACGTGGACGGCCTCCGGGGCGTCACGGCGTACGGCTCGTCCGACATCGGGGGCCAGGCGTACCTTCTACTCGTCTCGAACGAACTGAACGCGAGCGACCTCCCGAGCGGCGGATTCCTCGGCGGCTACCACGTCGCCTTCTCGAGCCCGTTCGCGGCCAACGTGACCTGGATCTCCTACTCGGTGAGCCCGTACCCGACCGGCGTGGCGCTCGGCACGGCGAACTACGGGTCGCCCGACCGGGTGAACGTCGCGATCCCCGTCGCGGCCCCGGTGGTCCGCTTCGTGACCTACAATGTGCCCACGAGCCCGCTCAGCCTCAACACCCAGTACACGTCGAGCGGGACCATCTTCCTGAACGGCCCCGGCACCGCTTCGATCGTGGTCACCGCGACCCCGATCGGCGGGATCGGCACCGCCGTGACGATCGCCTCGGACGCGGCGGTCGCCAACGGCTCGTTCCAGTTCAACTGGGCGAATCCGCTGCCGTTGACCGCCGGCACGTCGTACTCGATCGTCGCGACCGCGACCTACAAGGGCGCGACGGGGAGCTACAACCTCGGCACGTACAGCGTTCCGTCGTCGACGTCGCCGGTCGGTTTCCTGTTCCAGAAGTTCCTCGGTCTCCCGCTCTGGCTCTGGATCGCGATCGCCGCGGCGGTGGTCGTGGCGATCCTGGTCGTGCTGATGATCTTCCGGCGCCAGGCCGCCGGTAAGCTCGTCGAGTGCGGGGAGTGCGGGGAGCTGATCCCCGAGGACGCGACCGTCTGTCCGAAGTGCGGCGCCGAGTTCGAGTCCGACCTCGTCCGTTGCAGCCGGTGCGCCTCGACCATCCCCGCGAATTCGGCGGTCTGCCCCGAGTGCGCCGCGCAGTTGCTCGGCGTGCCGGGCACCGCGCCCGAGGAGGCCGAGCGGCAGGGCTACCAGGACTTCACCGAGAAGTACCGCGCCGAGGCCAAGAAGGAGCTCGGCGAGAATTACAACGAGGGGTCGTTCTGGGACTGGTGGAAGCGCCAG
>JASHPY010000117.1 GCA_030037855.1 Thermoplasmata archaeon
GGAGCGGGGTCCCGGGCGCGCGGCGCGGACCCTCCGACCGAAGACTTAAGGAGCCGACCGGGCTCGTCCGACTCGCGCGGGGATAGCCCAGCCCGGTAAGGCGCAGGATTGCTAATCCTGTGGTGATTTCACCTCGGGGGTTCAAAAGGGCGCCGGAACGAACCGGAGCCCGGAGCGTCCCCCTCCCCGCGTTCGCCCGGGATCAGGTGCCGGGTTCGGAACGGGCCCGGTAGACCTCGCCGTCCTTCCGTACGGCGACGATCGTTCCGGAGGTCGGAAGCGCCCCGTCCACGATCGCGAACAGTCGCACCGACTCCGGAAGCTCCACGAGCGCGAGCCGGTGCGGGGCGTGCCATCCCTCGGCGGGCGACGTGAGCTCGGTCGCCGCGAGGACCGTGCCCAGCGCCGGGGAGGAGTACGCGCGGACCTGGTTCGACCCGCAGTGGGAGCAGGCGCCCGCGTTCGGAAGGAATCGGGCGCCGCACGCTTCGCAGCGGCTCAGCTCGAGCGAATCGGCGGTGGCGCTCATGGCCTCTCGGCCCCCAGGATCGTCACGAAGTTGTGGGCCGCGATCCCGCTCATCGCGTGCGCGAGACCGACCTTCGGCGGTCGGGCGATGGCGTGCGGACCCGCCTCCCCCCGCAGCTGCAGCGCGACCTCGGCCACCTCCGCCACGCCCGAAGCGGCGACCGGGTGACCCCGCCCGATCACGCCCCCGCTCGGGTTGATCGGGATCCGTCCGTCGGGCCGCGCCTCGCCGCGCTCGAACGCGTCGGGCCCCTTCCCGACCTCGCAGAGACCGAGGTCCTCCGCGTGGATGTACACGAACGGAGAGAACGCGTCGTGCACCTCCGCGACCTCGACGTCCTTCGGTCCGAGCCGCGCGTTCCCGTAGGCGCGCGAGGCGGCGATCCGGGTCGCCGCGAACGTCGTGAGGTCGTCCCGGTCGACGAGCCGGATCGACTCGAAGCCCTGGCCGATTCCGAGCACGGTCGCGGGGCCGGTGCCCCGTTCGAGCACGAGCGCGGTCGCGCCGTCCGAGATCGCCGAGCAATGGAGGAGCCGCAGAGGAGTCGCGACCAGCCGGCTCTTCGCCACCTCCTCCGCGGAGACCGGTTTTTGGAACTGGGCGAACGGGTTGCGCACCGCGTTCTCCCGCGCATGGACGGTGGCGGCGTCGCAGACCGAGACGGGCCGGTCGTACCGCTCGAGGTAGCGCTGCGTGACGATTGCCGCCAGGCCGGGCATCGTCGCTCCCGCGGCGACTTCCGAGGGGTCGAGCGACGCCGCGAGGTCGCGGGTGTTCGCCGCGGTCGTGCGGTCGGTCATCTTCTCGGCGGCGACCACGAGCGCCCGTTCGAACCGCCCGGACTCGAGCGCGAGCACCGCGGCGTAGAACGCCATCCCGCCCGTGCCGCTCGCGGAGTCGACCCGGAGTCCCGACGCGGACTCGAGCCCGAGCCGCGATGCGAGTCGCGGCAGGAGCGCCTCGGGGCCGTGGAGGCCGTGCGCGAGCATCGACCCGGCGACGAGCAGGTCGACCGGCCGTCGGCCGATCCCCTCGAGGGCCGCGGACGCCGCCTCCGCGGCCAGGTCGAGGAGGCCCTCCGTTCGCTTTCCGTACCGGCCCATCCCCACGGACGCGACGTGGAGGCTCATGCCGGCACCGCCACCGGTCGCTCGGTCAGGAACCGCACCTGGTCGAGGAATCGCGAGAGCGGGAGCCCCTCCTCCCATCGAAGGATGCCGTGGCCCTCCCGCGTCGTGTTCACGGGCGGAAGCCGCCGACACAGGAACCGGAGCATCCCCTGCTCGGGCGGAGGACTCGCGAGGAAGATCCGCCACGCCTCCTGATTCCGCCGCCCGAGCCGACGGTAGGCGTAGAGCACGATCAGGCCGACACGTCCGACGGCGGCGCGGTGGGCGGCGAGCTGCTGGTCGGCGCGCCCGCTCGCCGCCGTGAACCGGATCACGTCCTCCGACGACGCCTTCACCTCGAGCGGGAACGCGAACTCCCGACGCAGCGCGACCAGGTCGAAGCCGAGCGAGCCAGCGCCCCGGATGACCAGGAACGGCTCGTCGGTCAGCCGCTCGAACGGCGTTCGCATCTCGGGCGGCAGCGCCCGCGAGTACGACCGCACCGCGCCGGGATCGCCCTCGAGCAGCGAGCGCAGTTCGCGCTCGTACGCCGACGATCCCCGGCCGACCACGGCGGGCGACTCCCGGCGGGTCTCTTAAAATGGGGCTCGGAGCCGAACGCTGGCCCGCGCCGACGTCAACCGCCGACGTCCGCCGGGACGCGTCCGCCCGCGGGGCGCGTCGAGCGGGCTCGGTCGCGTTCGGTCGCGACGCGCCGGTCCGACGAAGAACTTGTATCTCGGCCGTGCGGTGCCACCGACGTGGCCACGGCGGCGCCGCTCGAGATCATCGTGCCGGAGATCTCGGTCGCCCGCGTCCTCGCCGCGCTGGTCGCGGACTCCGACCGACGTCGAACGGTCCGCGGGGTCGCCGCCCAACCGGCCCGTTTCCGTTACTCCGAACTGCGCGCCCGGCTCCTTCGGGAACGCGTCTTCGAGGACTCGAGCCGACTCCTGACCCGCTTGAAGCGACGCGGGCTCGTGCAGGAGACCGCGGAGGGCCGCGGGGACAAGATCTATCAGATACCGTATCCGGACGAATTACGCCGGCTCCTGCTCGACGAGATCTCTCGCTCGGAGTCGGTCGACACCGCGGCGCTGCAGCCGGTACCCGACGAGCCCGCCGAGATCCGATCGATGGACTCGGAGTTCCTCGACCACCTCCGCGACGTGCTGCGGAACCGCCTCGACGAGACGATCGAGTTCGGGCGAACGTTCCAGGTCGAACGGCTCTCCCGCTACCTCCGCGAGCTGTTCGGCGAGGCGCTCTACTTCGACTCCCTGATCTCGCTCCTCCAGCAGTACGCCCTCGCCGACGCGCCACTGATCGCGCCGACCGGTCGGACGACCGGCGCGACCGGCTTCCACCTCGCTCTGTTCGGCCCGCCGGGCACGGGCAAGACGTTCTCGATCGACGACCTCGTCCGGGGCAACCCCCGCACCGGCGTGCCGGCGCACGGGCTCCCGGGCCGCAATCGCTACTGCGGGGGGATCACGCCGGTCCAGTTCCTGCGGGTCGGCGCGTCGTACACGGGCCGGACGTTCAACTTCATCGTGCCCGAGTTCAATGACTGGTTCAAGTACCGGGGGATGGTCGAGCCGCTCAAGCTCGTGATGGAGCAGCGCGAGGTCAAGTGGGAGACGACGTTCGGGACCGTCGGCCCCTACACGTTCCGCTCGTTCTTCTCGGTCAACTACAACGTCCGGACCGCCGGCGCGCAGGACTATTGGACGACGATCGCGGACCCGAACTTCGCCGCGCTCGAGGACCGGATGCTGCTCCGCTTCCACCCGATGACGCGCGAACGGTTCCGCGCGGTCGAGGCGAGCGCCGAGCGGCTCGAGCTCGGGGAGCTCGACTTCTCGCTCGCGACCCAGATCCGGGACCACCTCACGCTCGTGCACGCGATCGAGACCGGCCACCCGCTGGTCGCGGGGAAGTTCCGGGCCCGGCCCGTGCGCCTCGAACGCGCGCTGTACGACACCCTGCGCGGCGTCTCGGAACGCGCCCTCAAGACGACCGACTTCCCGAAGTTCTCCCCGCGCCTCAAGTCCCGGGCGGTCCGCCTCGCCGCCGCCTCGTCGCTGCTCACGTACTTCGCGGACCCGGCGCCCGGCCCGATCGAGATCGGGGCGCCCGAGTCCGAGTTCGCCCGACGCTTCTACGAGGAGGAGATCCGTGCCCGGGAAGGACGCCACGGGACCGCGGCCCGCTAGCGAATGGACCGGCCCGAGATTCCGCCGGCCGGCGGACGACGAGATCCGGCGCGCGGCCCGGCGGCTCGTGCGCGGAGGCAAGGCCGCGTTCGCGTCGCAGTCCGAGTTCCGCACCGCGCTCCTGGCGGCGCTTCGCCGCGACGAGCCGCTCGCGACCGTCGGGGGGCCCCGCCTCCGTCGCCTCCTGATCGGCCTTCCCGGCGTCCGCCTGTCGGTCCGCTACACCGAGCGCGGTCCCGGGGGCCCGCTCGCGGCGTGCCCCGTCTGCGGCTCCTCGCTGCGGCCGATCCGGAACCAGACGCTGGCCGGCGAGTCGATCGTCCTCGGCCAGCGCTGCGCGCGGTGCGACTACTGGACGCATCGCGCGCGACGGGTGCCGGTCCGCTACACGGTCTCGAGCGCGGGGATCGACGGGCGCGCGCTTCGCTGACCGGTCAGCTCTCGCGCCACGCCTCGGGTTCGCCGGAGGGCGTCGGGGTCGGGGGTACGTACCTCGCGGGCGGGCCGGACGGCGGGCGGTGCTTCGAGCGCGGCGCGAGGAACAGGACGACCGCCGCGAGGAGCGCACCGACCACGAGCCCGAGCACGAGGCCCGAGGAGAACTCGCTCCCGAAGATCGACGGCGCCGACGCGGCCAGGACGCTGACATTGAACGTCGTGTTCGCCTCGGCGCCCACCGCGTCCTCGACGAACAGGGTGACCGTATAGATCCCGGCCGCGCCGTAGGTGTGCTGGGCCGCGACGCCGGAGGAGGTTGACCCGTCGTCGAACGACCAGACGACCGTGTAGGGCGCGGTTCCGCCCTCGATCGTCGTGTTGAAGTCGAGCACGGTGCCGACCCGGATCGTCGCGCCCGAGGTCGCGGGGGCGACGGTCGCGACGGGCGCGCCGAGCGCGGGGTTCACGGTGATCGTCAGCGACGCGGACGCGTTCGCGCCGGACCCGTCCACGTACGCGTACGATGCCGTGAACGTCCCGGCGGTCGAGTAGGCGTGCCGAACCGACGCGCCGGTCGCGTTCGTGCCGTCGCCGAACGTCCACGTGCCCGACCCCGAGCCCGTGCCACCGGTCACGTTCGCGGTGAGCTCGACCGGTCGGCCGACATCGGTCGAGGTCGAGGGGGCTGCGCGCAGCGAGACCGTCGGGAGCGGGACGACGGTCACCGACGCGGTGGTCGCCGAGACGCCGCCGCCGGCGTCGGTGACGGTGAGCTCGAGGAGGAACGTACCGGTCGATGCGTAGACGTGCGACGTCGCCCCGCCCCAGCCGTAGGTGCCGTCGCCGAACGCCCAGCTGTAGTTGTACGGTCCGATGCCCCCCGAGACCGACGCCGACAGCCCGACGTCGGTCCCGACGTCGACCGCTCCCGGGACCGCCCAGCTCTCCGAGACCGTGACCTGCATCGCCGGCGAGACCGAGACGACCGTCTCCGCGGTCGCGGAGATGCCGAGCGAGTCGACGACGGTCGCGACCACCGTGAAGCTTCCCTCCGCCGTCGGAACGCAGGAGAGCGCGGTCGAGTTGGCGCTCGTGCAGCCGCTCGGGAGTCCGGAGTACGAGACCGTCGAGGGACCCGCCCCGCCGCTGAACGCGAGCTCGATCGTCGTCGTCGCCCCGAGGTCGACCGGGTCCGGTTCGGCGGCGAGCGAGCCGATGGACGGAGGGCTCGCGAGGATGCTGACCGTCCCCGAGATGAAGTTCGTCACCCAGACCTCGGACGAGCCGGGCGCGTCCGCGCCGGGGAGGTCGACCGGCGCGGCATCCAGCGGGAGCTGCCCGACGGCGACCGTGGAGTACGAACCTTCGCTCGCGGCGAGCGAGGCGCCGTCGAGGACGGTGACGTTTCCCGGCCACGCGGAGTTCGACGAGTCGTTCGAGACGACGAACAGCTCCTCGTGGGACGGGTCGTAGACGATCGACCACGCGATCGTGTGGGGCGCGATCGCGATCGGGCCGGCCGCGATCGCCCGGGAACCCGGGTCGACCGCCCAGACCGCCTCACCGAGAGCGTAGACCTCGTTGTCCGCGGCGTCGTAGGCGACCGAGAGGAGGTCGGGGATGCCCGAGATCGCGGGCCCGATCTCGGCTCCCGTGGAGGCGTTCAGCACGTCGAGCGTGCCGTTGCCGAGGTTCACCGCGAACAGCTCGTTCGCACCGGGGTCGAGCGTGAGCCCGCGCAGGTTGAGGTGACCCGCGTCGATCCCGACGACCACTGCGACGGCGAGCGTGGTGGCGCTCAGCGCCACGAGCCCCGAGGCGTTGTTGACGTCCCAAACGAGGCCGGCCGTGGGGTCGACGACGAGCTGGGAGTTGTTGCCGGGGAGCGCGTCGTTCGAAGCGACCACCGCGAGCGTGAGCGCGTCGAGCGCGACGACGCCACCGGTATAACCGATGTAGACGACGCCGCTCGCGTCGGCGATCCCGGTCGGGGAACCGGGGAGCTCGATCGGGGACCGGACCGTCGTCCGGGACGAGGCGTTAAGGACCTCGACGGCGTCCGCGAGCCAGTCCGCGACGAACACCCGATCGGTGGAGGGATCGTAGGCGATCGCCTCCGCCTGCACTCCGAGCACGGGCGAGGTCGCCGCGCGCTCGTTGGTCGCGAGGTCGACGTTCGCGATCGTTCGGCTGTAGGCGGACCAGGAGTACAGGACCCCGGTCGTCGGGTCGACCACGAGACGGTCCGGGTAGCGGGGAACCGACGGGTGGTCCGAGGAGACCGCCCCCGTGGACGCGCTGACGACCGTCAGGGTCGTGCCCGAGTTGTTCGCGGTGACGAACTCGGTCCCGTTGAGGTTCGACACCACCGAGACCACCCCCACGCCGACGGTCGCGCTCGCGACGAACGCCTGGTGCGCGCCGCCGTAGATCGTCAGCGCGGTCGCGGCCGCGCGGGCCACGGCGACGTCATCGGTCGACTCGGAGTAGGCGAGGGCGTCCGCGGGGCTCGTGACCGGGATCGAGGTCACCGAGAGGTCGGTGTGGGTAGAGACGACCTCGACGTCGTCGGCGCCCGAGAGCGCCACGTAGAGGTACTGGTCGACGACGTCATCGGCGAGCGCGGTCGGGCTCGACAGGAGCCCGACCCCACGCACTTGCACGGCGCCGCTCGTGCCGTTGATCACCGTCAGGTTGTTCGTCGCCGTGTTCGCGACGAACAGGTTCTCGGAGTCGGGGTCGTAGACGACCACGGTCGGATAGCCGCCGACCGGGATCGGGGCGCCGACCTCCTGGCCGGTGGCGGGGTCGAGGACGACCACCGCGTCCGCGGTGGGGAGGGTCGCGTAGAGGTCCTCGTCGAGCGGGTCGAACGCGAACGAGGTGGCGTTCGCGAGCGCCGGCACCGCCCGCGTCTGGTTCGTCGCGGGGTCGTAGACGAGCGCCGGAGCGGACGTCGGTTCCCGGATGCCGTCGATGCTCACGGGCAGCTCGGGGATCCAGAGCTGGTCGGTGAGCGGGTCGACGACACCGGACCCGGCCACCCAGTCCCAGACCGCGCTCGGAAAGTTCCCGGGCGTGCTGGCGTTGTAGTTGAGGTAGACGGTCGAGGCGACCGAGACCGGCGCCACGGGCGAGGGCGAAGCGCCCCCGTCGGCAGCCGGGGAGCGGTCGGTCGCGAGCGGTACGGTGGACGGACCCCCCGCCGCGCCGGACGCCGGTAGCGCCGAAGCGAGCCGGCCGGACGGGGCGGTGGCGAGCCCCGACGACAGCGAGAGGACGAGCAGCGCGAGAACCCCGAGCGCGAGCCCGACGTTCCGCCCGGTCCGGTCCTTCGATCGGCCCACCGGACCCATCTCCGCGGAACGAGGCGGGCGAGCCCACTTAAACCCGGGTGTCGAGAGGAGCCCTACGAGACGGTCCGGATCACGCGGCCCGCGTGCGCGTCGATGAGCACGGCGGTGGTCGCGTTCTTGTGCTCGAGGCGGAAGTACCAGATCGGCACGTGGAGCAGCTCCCCGTCCGAGACGTTCACCTGGGTGTGGATCTGCGAGACCATGCTGTGCTTCTTGTGGACCTCGTCCGACTGGAGTTGCTGGACGTAGGCGTCCGCCGCGTGCCGGGCCGAGTCCTCGCTCAGATCGCCGTTCAGCACCGGCGTCCCCGTGGGCACGTTCTTCTTGTCGAAGAACGTCCGGTCGGTGAGGCCGAACTGGTAGTCCTTCGGCTGGTAGGCGCTCATCGCCTTCACCGCGACCACCGGGTACTCGTACTGACCCGAGACCGTCTCCGAGCGGTTCGGGTTCACGACCGGTCCGCCCATGATCGGGATCACGGTGAACCCCCCGCGTCGGCCCCCGAGGGCGCTCCCGAGGAGCGCGCCCGCCGCGATCGTACCCGCGGTCGCGCCGATCGACGTCGCGACGGCCTGGTACTGGTACGTCGTGGAGGCCGACGCCGGCATCACCCAGAACGGCACGTAGCTCAGCTTCGACTCGACGATCTTCGACTCCTGGAAGTCGTTGCGGTGGAAGAACCCCTGGTCGACGTACGCGCGCACGGCCGCGAGCGCCGCGTTCTGGTCCGTGACCTTCAGCGGCAGCATCGTGTGCTTGTTGATCTCCTTCCAGCCGTCGCCGCCGAGCGTGACCGACCCGCCGCAGTACTCGCACGTGATCACCATCTCGCCGAATTCCGGGGTGATCGGTGCCCCGCACGCCGGGCACTTCAGCGACTGGACGCCGGCCGCCGCGATCGTCTTCTCGGGCGCCGCGGCCGGTGCCGCCGGGGCGGCGCCGGCGGCGGGGGCGCCCCCGGCGCCGAGTCGCGTGCCGCACTTGAAGCAGAATTGCGCGCCGTCCGGTAGCTGCGTGCCGCACTTGTAGCAGAACATCGTCCGACCGACCTCCGCTCCGGGCGCCCTGGCGATCGGCTCCTCACGAAGGGAGCGGCGCCCCACACTCGGGGCAGAACTTCCCGCTGGTCGTCACCGACTTCCCGCACTTCGGGCAGGTGCGCGGCGCCGGCGGCGCGGTCGACGCCCCGCAGTTGGGGCAGAACTTGACTCCGGGAGGGACCGGCTGGCCGCACTTCGGGCACGGCGCGCCGCCGGCGGCCGGGGACGACATCGGGTTCCCGCAGCTCGGGCAGAACCGCGTGCCCGCCGGCACCTGCGCGTTGCACTTCGGGCAGACCTGCATCGGGCCCTGCTGGTAGGCGTTCTGCATCCCGCCGACCATGCCGTAGCCCATCCCGAGGCCCGCCCCCAGCCCGACCCCTGCGCCCGCCATCGCTCCGGCGCCGCCGGACGGGTTCGCCGCGGCGGTCGTCAGCGCTTGACCGGCCTGGTACTGCATGTAGTTGACGCCCAGCACCCCCATTTTCGAGCGGGTGTCGACCGCCTGCTGAACGTCGTCGGGGAGGTTGATCGAGAGCCCCTGGATCTGCTGGACCGTGACGCCGAGCGGACCGAAGTGCGCCGGGACCGCGCCCAGCACCGCCTGCTCGATCGTCGTCAGCTGGGTCGCGAGGTCGGTGACCCGCATTCCCTGGTCCTTCAACTTGCCGAGCGTGTTGTAGACGAGCAGGACCATCTGGTCCCGGAGACGCGCCTCGACGTCGGGGGTCGTGACCGCGCCGAACGTGCCGACGAACTGGTTGATGAAGTTGTCCGGCGCGCCGACCTGCCAGCGGTACGACCCGAACACCCGGAGCTGGACGAGGCCGAAGTCCGGGTCGCGGAAGACGTACGGCTCCGTGCTGCCGAACTTGCCGTCGAAGATGCGCCGCTGGAGGTAGTAGACCTCGGCCTCCTGCCGGACGCCCGAGAGCGCCTGGACGAGGTTGCCGAGCAGGCGCGCGTTGAGGGTCGTCAGCGAGTACCGGTCCGGCCGGTCGAGGTAGGCGAGGACCTTCCCGTCCCGGTAGAAGACCGCGGTCTCGTCCTGGCGGACGACGACGTTGTCCCCCCACTTGATGTTGCGCGGGACGCGCCACATCACGTTCGGCCCCTTGTACGCGTCTTCCCAATTGATCGTCGTGGCGCCGATCAGGCTGCCGCCCTGCGCCGGGATCGGATTGTTCGTGACCATCGATGCGTTCTCCCTCTCCTTACGAGACCCGGATTCCTTCGATCGCCTGGATGCGCGCCTTGAACGCCTGGTCGAGCTGGTTGACCTGACCGCGCGCCGTCGCGATCACCGCGCCGGTCTGGCCCGCGTTCGGGCCGCTCGCGATCGACGGGAGGCTCGAGATCGTCTGGTCGAGCTGGTCACCGGCCTGGGCGAACCCGAAGTCGTACTCGTAGAGGCGGTCGAGCTGCTGCGGGTTGATGCGCACGGCGGGAGAGATGCCCGTGTATCCCTGCTCCGCGAACCGGATCTCGCCCTCGAGTCGCCAGAGGTCGGCGATCAAGGGGGCGAGGTCGTTGAGCGCGGTGAACTGGTTCGACTGGACCAGCGCTTGCCGGGTGTTCTCGACGGTCGCCCGTCCGTTCTTGATCTTGTCCGCCACCTGAAGGCGCAAAAGACTGTCCGCGGCCCGAATGTCCTCGCCTTCGCGGTAGCCGCGGTACCCCGGGACCAGCAACTGGAGACGCTTCAGGATCCCCCGATCATCCTCCACTCGCTGACGGAGGTCCACCGGCGGCGCGCCGCCCGAGGGGGCGGACGGAGCCGCGGCGGGAGCGGGCGCCGGTGTCGACGGCGGAGCGGCCGCCGGCGCCGCCGACGTAGCGGGCGCCGCAGCGGTC
>JASHPY010000019.1 GCA_030037855.1 Thermoplasmata archaeon
GAACTGCTGCTGAATCACTACATTGGCTTGGGGTACGCTCGGTCCGCCGTTCCACAGATGGACGTACCCACCAATCGAGACCGCTTGGTCGACCGGGTACGAGGTGCTTGCCGACGCTCCCGTGGTCAAAGTACCCGCGGGTACCCCGTCTGTAATGTACGGGATGCACCCTCCCTCGCTGAAGCACATCTGATTCGTCGCGGAGAGGGTGATCATACCGCCTGAGATCTGGCCCCAACTCCCCGCGTAGAGATCGTCTTGCGCGACCACGCCCTGAGAGAAGTTCGTCTCCACACCGGTCGTCGCTGCCCATTGGGTCATTGTTCCGTCCCCATCGCCGACAAGTCCGGTGCTATCGACGTGGGCGGTGTCGGTGTAGTACCCCGAAGGCAGCACGTCGAGGAGCAGGGACGTAGCATCGAACCCGAAACCTATCCCATCCAATGGAAAGTAGATTGATGCAACGTCAATCGCGAGCGCCAGAACGGAAGGAATCTGCGCAGGTGAGTCGCCGCCCTCGAACGAGTCGGTGACGTTGAGTCCCGTGTTGTCGTCCGGGTTGACAGACGGGGTGGAGTTAGTCGGTAGCCCAGAGAAGCTCTCTTGCAGTTCCTGATACGGCGTGTAGTTGTATAGGACTGCGGCGCCTCCGTCCGTCGCAACGGTCTGGATGTTCGCCCCCGAAGTAGCAAACGCAGCAAATGAGGTTTGAATCTGTACGGCACGGTTCACGTACTCATAGTACGAAACCTCCTGCGCGGTTTTCCCATCAGACCCAGCAACGGCCAAGGCGATCCAGTTGGGTACCGTGGCTCCCCCCAGCTTCTGATGTGAAGTGACGTTGGAAGGCGGAAGATACGTTTCAATCGGATACATCGTCGCGTAAATCGTTCCGTTACCATTGTAGCCCGTCTCGTCGTACACATTGACGACAGTGTTGGCCTCGGGGATGGCATTCACGTCCTCCATAGTTCTGTTCGTCTGGTTGGTCTGAAGGTCTGTGGTCTGAAGGTCGGTGGTCTGAAGAGTCGGCAGAGACGAGGAGATGTGACCACCGGTGGAGACAGTGATCGCGGACGCCGAGGACGCGACAAACATCAACGAAACAAGCGGAGCCAGCCACAATGTGACGGCACCAGGGCTCGACCACTTCCTGCGGTGGAAAGACTGAACTCGATATCGAATCACCGCGCCCGTTGTCTCCGGCCATCCAATTTCGCTCCCTCGAGTCATGTTAATACCTCGGCAAACTCGAAAGTGAGTACCGACAGCCATTCCGGCCAGCGGCCCTCCTTCACGGCGCCGCTCGTGCCGTACCAGCCCTCAGCCGTACCCGGTCCGACTTGGACTGCGCGCTCGTCCCGCGCAATCATGTACGCTGTGGTTTGGGGTCGAAGGGAGGATTCGTTTCCCGATACTTAAACGTCGCAGAATCGACACATAGCCAAGGCGTCGCGACCCTGGGTAGAGGATGGTAGACAGCTTCCTTGGTGTCTCTCTTGATTATGGGGGGTGGGAAGGCTGCATTTCGGTCCCATCCGGCAGGGCTCACCGCCGAAACCTATCATCCCGAGCGGGAGACTTCGGTCATGCCCATCCTCGCCCGCGGGTCTTGCGTGCCCTCTCCGCCGTTTCGGTTCGTCAGTCGCTCATCGCGGTCCCGTCATCGGACACCCGCGTCTACACCGAGCCCTGCCAGCCCGCCCGGGAGCGGCCCGCTGCGACGGGGGCGAGAGCACCGCGGGCAGTGAGTCCCCGAAGGCACGACTCACAGACCGCCTCGTCGTCGAGACGACGGAAGTCGAGCGGGAGGATCGAGAGGGGAGCGAGAAGTGGCGCGCGGAGGTGGCCGAGGAGTGACCGACAGACCCCTAGGCCCCGAGACGAGCGGCCGTCTTAGGGAGGAACCTCTCTGGCCCGATGGAAGGGGAACGATGCGAGTTCTCCGGGGAGCCGGTAACGACCGGGCGGGCGAACCGGTGCGCCGGCGCTCAACGATGTTTTCAGTCCACCTCGGGTCTTCTTAAACCGTTAAGTATCCACCGAGGGTGGGCGGGCCCCCATGTCGAGAATTCACTCCGGGAACCGGGGTCGTGCCGGGTCGCACCGGCCGTACCCTCTCACGAAACCGGAGTGGGTCACCGCGTCCTCCGAGGAGGTCGTCGAACAGGCCGTGCAGCTCGCGAAGGGCGGGATGGGGCACGCGCTGGTCGGGCAGACGCTCCGGGACTCGTACGCGATCCCGCTCTCCCGCGCAATCACCGGGAAGCGCCTCGGGGCCCTGCTCGCCGAGCACGGAGTGAAGCCCGAGATCCCCGACGACCTCCAGGCGCTCCTGAAGCGCGTCGTCCACCTCCAGCGCCACCTGGAGGCCCACCCGAAGGACCTCGCGAACCGTCGCGGACTCAACCTCATGGAGTCGCGGATCCGACGCCTGGCACGCTACTACCGGCGGCGGCGCCGGCTCCCCGAGGACTGGCGGTACTCGGCCGCCGGGGCGGCGCTTCAGGTGGAGTGATGCCCTCGGGCCCGGACGGCTTCGTTGCCGACCCGAGGTACCGGACCGAGTTCGAGAAAGCGCGCGGCCTCGTGCTCGCTCATCCGCGACGCTGGCGCGTGATCTACCACTACGACGCGGACGGCATCGCGAGCGCGTCGTCCGCGCTGCGCGCGCTCGCGCGCCTCGGCTACCCGGCGCAGGCCACCGCGCTCGCGGGCGTCGAGCGCGAGCGGATGCGCGAGCTCGCGAAACGCTCGCCCGGACCGCTCCTCGTCGTCGACACCGGCGCGAGCTGGCTCGACGTCTTCCGGGAACACCCGCACCCCGTGGTCGTCCTCGACCACCACACGTACCCGGGGGTACCGACGCCGCCGGCGCTCCCGGACCACGTCGCGCTCGTGAACCCGCTCGACTGGGGGGTCGACGGGATGACCGAGCTGTGCGCCGCGACCCTCACCTGGCTCTTCACCGTCTTCCTCGACCCGCGCAACTGGGACAACGCCCCGTGGGGCCTCTCGGGAGCGATCGGGGACCGACAGCACGTCGGGGGGTTCCACGGACTCAACGCGACCCTGGTGGAGGAGGCGATCCGGCGCTCGGTCGTCGTCCGGAAACCGGGGGCCGCGCTGTTCGGCCCGACGATGGGCACCGCGCTCACCGACAGCATCGACCCATACGTCCGCGGCCTCTCCGGGCGGCCGGAAGCGGTCGGCCGGTTCCTCGACGACGTCGGGATCGACGCCGCGCGACCCCCCGCGAGCCTGACGCCCGAGGAGGGGCGACGGCTCCTCGACGCGCTGCGCCATCGCCTCGCCGACGCCGGGGTCGCCCCGGAGGCCGCGGCGGTCCTCGACCAGGACCGCTGGTTCGTGCCCTCGCTCGGGCTCGACGCCGAGGAGGTATCGAACCGCCAGAGCGCCGCCGGACGGGCGAAGATGCCCGGGGTCGGGGTCGCCTACGCGCTCGGGGACCCGACGGCGGCCGAGCGAGTCCGGCTCGCGGAGGCGTCGTGGCGAGGCGGCATCCTCGCGGGGCTGCGCCGACTGGAAGACGAGGGTGTAAATTCGATGAGCGCCCTCCAGTGGTTCGAGAGCCCGGACACCACGCTCGCGGGCACTCAGGCTGGAATGGCGATCCTCTACCTGCTCGACCCGGCGCGGCCGGTCTTCGCGTTCTCGAACGGGGACGGGCCGACGAAGGTCAGCGCCCGCACGACCCTCTCGCTCGTCGCTCGGGGGGCCGACCTCGCCGCCGCCTGCCGGATCGCGGCGGAGGCGGTCGGCGGTGAGGGCGGGGGCCACCGGGTCGCGAGCGGGGCGACGATCCCGACCGGGACCCGCGCGGAGTTCCTCTCCGCGGCGAACCGCGTGATCGCGGAGCAGCTCGGCGCGCGCGCGGAGGCGACATGAGCGAGACCCCCGAGGCGGCCGCTCCGCCGACCGCGGCGGTCGACCGCATCCACGACCGCCCGCTCGAGCGGGAGATGCACCAGTCGTACCTCGATTACGCGATGAGCGTCATCGTCGGGCGCGCGCTCCCCGACGGGCGCAACGGCCTGAAGCCGGTCCAGCGCCGGATCCTCTGGTCGATGTGGGAGTCGGGAGCGACCCACGACCGGCCGTACCGGAAGTCGGCGCGCACCGTCGGCGACGTTCTCGGGAAGTACCATCCCCACGGCGACCTCGCGGTGTACGACGCGCTCGTCCGGATGGCCCAGGCGTTCAGCCTGCGCTACCCGCTCATCGACGGCCAGGGGAACTTCGGGTCGATCGACGGCGACTCCCCCGCGGCGATGCGGTACACCGAGGCCCGCCTGAGCGCGGTCGCGGAGGAACTGCTCCTCGACATCGAGAAGGAGACGGTCGAATGGACCGACAATTTCGACGGGACGCTGAAGGAGCCGCTCGACGTCCCGTCGAAGATCCCGAACCTGATCGTCAACGGCTCGGCCGGGATCGCGGTCGGCATGGCGACCAACATGCCGCCGCACAACCTGACGGAGGTCGCGGACGCCCTCCTCCTGCTGCTCGCGGACCCCGAGACCGGGGTCGACGCCCTCCATCGGGTCCTCCCCGGACCGGACTTCCCGACCGGCGGGCTCCTCTCCGAGGAGGGGATTCGAGAAGCGTACGAGACCGGGCGCGGGACGCTCCACCTCCGCGGGACCGCCGAGATCCGCGAGCGCGACGGCCGGGACGAGATCGTGATCACCGAGATCCCGTACGAGGTCAACAAGACCGCGCTGCTCCAGCTGATCGCCGACCTCGTGAAGAACAAGCGGATCGACGGGATCACCGACCTCCGCGACGAGTCCGACCGCCACGGCACGAGCGTCGTGCTCGAGCTCCGGCGCGACGCCCCGGCGGAGATCGTCCTGAACCGGCTCTACGAGCACACGCCGCTCGAGACGAGCTTCGGTGTGATCAACCTCTGCCTCGTCGAGGGCCGCCCGCGCGTGCTCTCGATGCGCGAGCTCCTCCTCCTCCACCTCGACCACCGCCGCACGGTGCTGACGCGCCGCACGACGTTCGACCTCCGAAAGACCGAGGAGCGGCTCCACCTCCTCGAGGGCTTCCTCACCGCGATCGACCATATCGACGAGGTGATCCGGATCATCCGGCGTTCGAAGGACGTCCCGGCGGCCGAAGCGAGCCTGATGGGGAAGTTCCTCCTCTCCGCGGAGCAGGCGAAGGCGATCCTCGACATGCGCCTCGCGCGGCTCACCGCGCTCGAGCGCGAGGCGGTCGAGCAGGAGAAGAACGAGAAGGAGGCGCTCGCGACGAGCCTGCGCGAGATCCTCGGGTCGCGCGAGAAACTTGACGGCCTGATCGTCGACGAGCTGACCGACCTGAAGCAGCGCCTCGGCGACGCCCGACGGACGCGGATCGTTCCCGCGTTCACCGCGCGCACGTTCGAGGACCTGATCCCGGACACCGACGTCGTCGTCCTCGTGACCCGGGACGGGTACATCAAGCGCCTGCCGCTCGACCAGTACCGCCGCCAGCGCCGGGGCGGTCGCGGGCTCATCCGGATGGAGACGAAGGAGGAGGACTTCGTCATCCGTACGTTCGTCACGCGGACGCACGACGACGTGCTGTTCTTCACGAACCAGGGCCGGGTCTACCAGCTGAAGGCCTACCAGCTTCCCGAGGGGAGCCGACACTCGAAGGGGAAGGCCGTGATCAACCTCCTGCCGCGCCTCAAAGACGGCGAGAAGGTCCAGACGCTGCTCCCGCTCCACGACCTCTCCGCGGCGGGGTCCCTGTTCTTCGCGACCCGCCGGGGGCTCGTCAAGCGCACGACGCTCGACCAGTTCCAGAACATCCGCGTGAGCGGGATCCAGGCGGTCCTGCTCGAGGAGGGGGACGAGCTCGTCGACGTCGCGCACGTGACGGACGACGCGACCGAGATCCTCCTCGCGACCCGGGCGGGCCAGCTCGTCCGGTTCGCGCTGTCGGAGGTGCGGGCGATGGGTCGCGCGACCTACGGGGTCATCGGCGTGCGCCTCTCCGCGGGGAAGGACGACCACGTGGTCGCGATGGCCCCGGTGAGCCCGCGGTTCCCGGACCTCCTCTCGCTCACGACCACCGGCTACGGGAAGCGGAGCCCGACCGCGGAGTACCGCGAGACGAAACGCGGCGCGAAAGGGGTGCGGACGATCCGGACCGGCGGCCGCAACGGCGCGGTCATCGCGGTCCTGCCGACCACCGACACCTCCGAGCTCCTCGTGACGACCCGCAACGGCATCACGATCCGCGTCGCGGTGAAGACGATCCGATCCCAGGCGCGGAACACGCTCGGCGTCCGCGTCATCCGCCTCGACGAGGGCGACGAGGTCCGGGACGCGGTCGTGCTCGAGCCCCCCGCCGAAGGGGAGAACGGCGACGGCGCCCCCGCGACGACGTCGGGCGAGCTCCCCGAACCCGACGAGCCGGTGGAGGACGACGAGGAAGGGGACGACCTCCCGGATCCCGGCGGGCCGCCCCCGCCCGACGACGAATCGGACGACCCGGACGACGAGCCCGAGGATGCGGCGCCGGAAGGTCCACCGTAACCGGATCCTCCGCTGCCCGATGTGCGGCTCGACCCGCATCGAGCTCGCGGCCGGTCTGATCACCGGCCAGGTCTACCACTGCCTCGCGTGCCAGTACGTCGGCTCCCTCGTCCTCGAGGTCGACGTCGACGACGAGGGGAGACCGCTCCCGTAGGCGGGGCTAGTCGTCCACGCCCTCGGTCGTGAGGAGTCCACCGGTCGCGGGCGGCCGGGCCGCCTGGCGGGCCGCGGCGGCGACGAGCGCGAGCGCGCGGACGGTCGGTCCGACGTCGTGGGCGCGCACGAGCGCGACTCCCCGCTCCGCCGCGATCACGGCGGCCGCGAGCCCCGCCTCGAGACGGTCCGCCGGCTCCGTTCCGCCGGCGAGCGCGCCGAGGAACGATTTCCGCGAGGCGCCGACCACGACCGGGTAGCCCAGCGAGCGGAGCTCGCCCGCGTGCGTGAGGAGCTCGAGGCTCTGCTCCGCGGACTTCCCGAAGCCGAGCCCCGGGTCGACCAGGATCTGCTCGGGGGCGACCCCGTCCCGCACCGCGACGTCCGTCGCCTCGGCGAGCGCCCGGAACACGTCGCCCCGCAGCTCGCCGTAGTCGAGGTCCGCCTGCATCGTAGTCGGGGTCCCGCGCATGTGCATGACGACCGCACCCGCCCCGGTCCGCGCGATCACGCGCCGCATCGCCTCCGCCCGCAATCCCTCGACGTCGTTGACGAGGTCGGCCCCCGCCTCGATCGCCCGCGCGGCGACCTCGGCGTGTCGGGTGTCGATCGAGACCGGCACGGGGAGCCGACCCCGCAATCCCTCGAGTACGGGACCGACCCGGCGCCATTCCTCCTCGGGCGAAACGGCGGTCGCGCCCGGCCGAGTCGACTCGCCGCCGACGTCGATCACGCTCGCGCCCTCGGCCGCGAGCGCGAGCGCCCGCTCGATCGCCACCGGCGGCTCGAGGTGCCGGCCGCCGTCGGAGAACGAATCCGGGGTCACGTTGACCACGCCCATCACCCGGGGTCGGTCCCCGAGCGTGAGCGAACCGTGAGCGAGCCGGACCGTCCGGCCGCCGTGCGCGACGTACCGCCGGAGGGCGCGGTCGACCTCGCCCGCGAGCTCCGCGAGGCCGAACGGCTGGCGGGCGAGCTTCGGGAGGACGCGGCGGTATTGCCCCCAGTTCGCGAGCAGGACGACCGAGGACGAGGCGACCGAGTGGTCCGCGATCCCGCGGGCGTGCGCCGCGTCGCCGCCGACCGAGAGCATCTCCTGTTTCAGGAGCGGCGACGCCTTCAGCGAGACGCCCGAGAGTCGGACCGGGAAGACCCGGCCCTTCCGGGTCATGATGCCGACCCCCTCGGGGTCGCTCTCCGTCCGCTCGATCTCGCGCGCGATCTCGCTCGGGTGGTCCCACTCGATCACGCGAGCGCCGAACCGATGCGACCCCGGCGCGGGCCCGTCCGTCGGTGCCACGCGGCGGGGAGACCGGCCCCCGATATAGACGGGCGGGGTCGGCGGAGCGGTGCGCCTTTGCCGAGGAGAGGGCTCGGGCGGGCCGGAGCGAGAGATACGTCCGGCGTACTGGTCGCGATCGAAGGGCCGTCGGGCTCGGGCAAGACGACCGTCACAGCGCTCGTCGCCCGACGCCTCGCGGGCGTGCCGCTGCCGGAGGCGTTCGCGACCCTCCGCCCCCCGCCCTCGCTCGCGTTCTCCTCCGAACTCGACCTCCTCGACCTCGAGCGACGGCTCCTGAGGGCCGAGAGGCTCCGGTACGCCCAAGCCCGACAGCATACTCGGGCGGGGCGGATCGTCGTCGCCGATACCGGGTTCTTCGGTCCGCTCACGTACACCTGGGGCCTCGCGCGGACCGGATGCGTCTCCGTGACTCCGGTCCGGCGACTCCGCCGGGCCGCAGCGGCCCTGGCATCGCACGGCCGGTGGGGGCCCGGCGACCTCGTGATCTACCTCGCGACGTCCGCGCGCGAGCGGCGTCGGCGGGTCGCCCGCGACCCCACGGGACACTCCGCGACGTTCGCCGCCCGCCACGAGTCCGTCGGCCGGCTCGAGCGCGCGCTCTATCGACGAACGTTCGCGCGCATCCTCGGAGGACGGCTTCGGTTCGTCAACGGACTCGGCGCGCCGGCGAGCGTGGCCGCGCGGGTCGTCGCCGAGATCCGTCGCGCCCCGATCGCGCCGGCGTCCGGGGCGCTCGCCTTCGCGATGCTCGCGGCCCTCGAGGACTCGGCGAGGCCGACGGGGAGCGCGGGCTCGACCGCGCCCAGATCGCCTCCCACTGGAGCCACCGCCCGCGCGCCGGCGGTGCGCGCTCGGTCGCGACGGCGTGCGGTGGCACGACCTCCGAGAAGCCCGTGGCGAAGAGGCGCACGAGCTCCCGTCGGCCGAAGAAGCGGATCTTGAGTCCGGCCTTCGGACCCTCGAGGTACTGGGCCGTGTATCCCCCGTCCGAGCCTCGTTCGGAGACCGTGTGCGCGAATTCAAGCTCGGTTCCGGTCGCGTTCACGCGGAGCGCAAACAGGCCGCCCGGGCCGACCCGGCGCTGCGCGCGACGAAGGTGAGAGTGACTGGTCCGGCGGTCCCCGTGCTGGAACACCTGGACGCCGATCACCACCGGATAGCGGGCGCGTCCGGGCAGCGCGGTGAGGTCCCCGAGGACCAAGCGGTCGCGTCGCTCGGGCGATCGGGCGGCGAGCTGAGCGAGCGCGGTCGGAGAGACGTCGAGACCGACGACATCGAGCCCGCCGGCCACCAGGGCCCGGTAGTTCCGGCCGTTGCCGCAGCCGACCTCGAGGGCGGGCCTCCCGAGGAACCCCCGCGCGCTGGCCTCCCGGAGGATCGACGCCACCATCGGGTCCGGTGGGTCCTTCGCGTACCGCCCGGACCGGTACTGCGCCTCCCACGCCGCCACGACCCGGGCGTCCACCGGCACGGTCCCACGCGCTCGGCGACCCACTTGAGGAGTGTGACTGAGAAATCCTACTCTTCGTAGGCGTTCTCCGTCTCCCGGCCCCTCCGCTCCGCCCGTGCCCGTCGGATCGACTCCGACAGGTAGAGGGGCCTCACCGCATCCTCGAGCAGGGCGTCGAGGTCCACCCGTAGACCTCCGAGTTCCCGCGTCTCCGCGAGAACCGTTCTCGCCAGGTTCGCTCCCGCATTGATCTGCCGGTCGAGCGTCCAACCGCAGCCCTCGCAGGCGAACCAGGCTCCTACCCTCCTTCGGCGACCCTGGATGACGCCACATCTCGGGCAGGTACGACTCGTGTTCCGAGGGTCGACGAGCACCACCGGTACTCCCCGCTCCTCGGACTTGTAGAACAACTGGCGGTGCAACTCCCGGCGTGGCCAGGAAGAGAGACGCCGTCGGGTCGCTCGGGACACCCGCCGACGGACCGGGAAGTGGCCGAGCCGCTCGAGCACGATCGCGGCGCGCTGGGTTCGCGCCACTTCGACGACCGCCTTCGAGACCCGGTGCAGCCGCTGGACGATCCGTTCGTGCTCCTTCCGCCCCTCCCTCCCGAGCAGCCGACGGGCGACCCGACGGTCGTGCGCCTTCTTTCGGCTCAGCCTCCGTCGTCGGTCGTGGTGCCGCTGCTGCACGACCCGGACCTCCGGGAACGGGACGGTGACGGGCTCGGTTCCGGTCGGAGCGACCATCACACCGTCCAGCGAGCTCTCGTTGGTATCGAGGGCGAGGACCGAGGTCGGGGAGTACGGTTCGGGAACCCCCTTCTCCACGACGACCGAGACCCGGGTCGGGGAGACGTGGACCTCCTTGACTGCGACCCGAGGCTCGGCGAGGACACGACGGTGATAGTCGGAGAGCGGAAGGAGGACGGAGGTCCACTCGCCCGACCGGAGCGAGAGCCGCAGCTTGCCCGAGACCGGGTCGAGATGGAAGGAGTCGTCGGTGGCGATCAGCAGGGGACGTCGCACGTAGGGGAGCGTGGAGCTGACGCCCTGTCGGATCTGCCGACGATGCCCCCGATCTAGGGAGAGGGCGAGCTCGGTGGCGCGACGGGCGTGGTGGAAGTTGATGCGGTAGTCCCGAGCGACCCGCTGAGCGAAGGGGACGAGGGAGCCGCGGGCGGTGAAGCCGTGCTCGAACGCCTCTCGGACCGCCTCGTTGACGATGCGACGGAAGTCTAGGAGGAGGAGGGAGAGCGGAGCGGGTAGCGGCGAGGAAAGGTGACAGAGGAGCGCCCGACGGACTCCCATAACCCGGGACGAGCCGCCGAGTCGAGGATGAACTTCTCTGGGCCGGTGGACGGTGAACGATGCGGGCTCCGCGCGAGCGGGAAGGTGCGGAATCGCCGACCGTTGCGCCGACGCCCCCGGGTGTTTTTCAGTCAACCTCGTCCACGACCGCACCTTTAAGCCACTCGGGACGCCCTTCTCTCCCGAGGGAGCCGGGTTGTCGACGCCGAGAGCGATCCGCATCCCTCGGGCGGGTTCCTCTCCCGCTACCGCCCCCGGGCCGACCGCCGAGGGCACGGAGCGTCCGGCCGCGGGCGCTTCGACGCCCAAGGTCGACCGGCGCTACAACCAGGCGGCGCTCGAACGCGCCCGCCGGCTGCTGGTCATCTATCTCGGGACCCTGATCGCGCTGTACGTCGCGTTCCTGGTGCTCGACCGCTCGGCCCCGGGCGGAACGAGCGCGACGGCCGGCACGGGCCTACTCTACTTCAGCGGGATCGCCGCCGTCCTCGGTGTCGGCGGCATCTGGATC
>JASHPY010000002.1 GCA_030037855.1 Thermoplasmata archaeon
CGCGCGGTCGATCGGACCGGAACGACTCCCCGGCGCCGGACGCGCCGCCCCCGGAGCGCTCCTCGGTCGACGACCCCTCGCGAAGCCCGTCCGGCGCGAATCCGCCTCACGCTGTCGGCGCGGACTCGGCTCTGGCCGGTTACGAAGCGCCGACCTACCCGGATTTTCCGTAACCCAACCCCGGGCCAAATATTCGACCGGGTCACCCCCGCCGTGTCGCGGAACGACATGAGGTACGACGGACGGTCGGAGCGCCGCGTGCCGGCGCTTCCGACCCTCGAGTCGGGCACGACGACGATCGGGCTCCGGACCCCCGCCGGCGTGGTCCTGGCCACCGATCATCGGGCGACGATGGGTCACTTCATCGCCAGCAAGACGGTGGCGAAGCTGTTCCGGGTGGACCGGCACCTCGGGGCGACGTTGGCGGGGAGCCTCGGCGACGCACAGCGAATCGTTCGGCAGCTCCAGTCGGAGGCCGCGACGTTCCGGACCCGAGTCGGATATCCGATCCGAGTGGAGGCGGCCGCGACGTTCGCCTCGAACCTGTTGAACGCGACCCGGTGGGCCCCGTACCTCGGCTGGTTCATCCTGGGCGGGGTCGACGCGACCGGGCCCCGCTTGTTCTCGCTCGAGTTCACCGGTGGCTGCTGCGAGGAGCGGTTCGTCTCCCTCGGCAGCGGGAGCCCGTTCGTTTACGGCCTGCTCGAAGCGGCATGGCGGTCGGAGATGGGGCTCTCCGACGCGGTGGACCTCGCGCTCCGCGGCATCGCGGTCGCCGCGCGACGCGACTCGGCCTCGGGGGACGGAGCATCGATCGCGACGATCACGGAACGAGGATACGAGGAGCTCGCGACCGACGAGCTCCGTCGGCGGGTGGGCCGCCTCCAGTTGAACGAGAGCATCCCGATCCGGTAGCGGGACGCTCTCCCGTGGGAGGGGAGCCGGTGGCCTACGTCGCCGCGGCGACCGGTCGACCGGCCGGCTCGACCGGGGCCGCCAGCGGGGGCCGCCGAGCGGCCCGGCCCGTTCGGACCGGCTCGGTAGGACCGAGGACCCGGCGGATGTAGGCGCTATCGAAGATCCCGATGAGGGGCCGCACCTTCTGGTCCGAAAAGACGCGTTCGGCGTGCCACTTCGCCCCGAACTGAACGAGGGTCATCAGGACCGGGAGGACGTCCGCGCCCTTCTCGGTCAGCGCCCAGCGGGTGTACTTCAGGCTCCGTTCCGACCGGACGATGAACCCCTCGCGCTCGAGCTCGTTGAGTCGCATCGCGAGCACGCGCTTCGTCATCCCGGGCGTGACGCGGAGCATCTCGTTGAACCGCGTCGCGCGGAACAACGCGATGTTGCGCAGGATCAGGAGCGCCCACTTGCGTCCGAGCACGCCCAGGCTCGCCTCGACGGGGCAGTTCGCGAAGCTGACCTTCAGTCGGATCGGCGCGACCGGGACCTCGGACGGTTTCACGTGCGTCCTACTTTGATTCCCCTACCCATTCATATGGCTTACAGCCTCTCCATTTTCGAGGAGGCGGACGTCGTCCGATGCGCCCTGCGGCCGTGGAACCGCCGTCGCGGCGGGAGGGATCGGAGGGTTCTGCGCTCCGGTCCCTCGGGGCGCTTCGAGGACCGGGACCCGTCGCCTTCAAGTCCTCGCCGTTCGTGACGGTCCCCCCCGGCGCGATGCTCGAAGTGCACCTGGACAGCTGGCTCCGTCGGTTCGGCCCCCCGTCGAGCGAGCGGGTCGAGGCCGCGACGGTCGCGCAGCTGTTGGACGCGCTCGAGGGGCGCTATCCCCGACTGCGCTACCGCATCCGTGACGAGACCGGCCGGCTCCGTCCGTACGTCCGCGTCTTCGTCGACGGCGAGGACGTGAGCGGGACGACCGGCGTGGACGCGTCGCTCGTCGGGGCTCGCAGCATCGATATCCTTCACTCGATCGCGGGCGGTTAGGGAGAACGAGAAGATGGCGAAAGGCACGGTGCGGATACTGGTCGGAACGCGCAAGGGAACGTACGTCGTGGTCGGAGACGCGCAACGCAAGCGCTGGAAGATCGGTCCCGCCGCGCACGAGGGAAACGAGGTCTACCACGTCGTCGCGGACCCGCGGCACCCGGGCGTCCTCTACGCCGCGGTGAACAACACGTTCTGGGGACCCGAGGTCCAGCGGTCCCGGAACTGGGGGCGGACCTGGCAGGAGGTCACGACCCCGCTCGCTCCCCCGCGCAAGACCCGCAAGTGGGAGGGGGACAAGGAGCCCGGGAAGACGATCCCGGTCGCGAACCTCTGGCACATCGAGCCGGGCCACCCGAGCGAGCCGAACACGATCTACCTCGGGGCCGACCCGCACCTGTTGTTCCGGAGCCCGGACCTCGGGAAGACGTGGGAGCCGATCGACGCGATCAACGAGCACCCCGACCGGGCGAAGTGGTCGCCGGGGGCGGGGGGCGCCTGCCTGCACACGATCCTGATCGACCCGCGCGACGCGCGGCGGATGTACATCGGCCTCTCGGCCGTCGGCACCTTCCGCACCGAGGACGGCGGCGCGAGCTGGAAACCGACCAACAAGGGCGTGCGCACCCCGTTCCTTCCCGGGCCGACGCCCGAGACCGGCCAGTGCGTCCACCACGTGACCGCGGACGCGGCTGACCCGGACACGTTCTACCGTCAGGACCACGGGGGGATGTACGTCTCCCACGACCGGATGGACCACTGGACCCGCATCGGGAAGCCGCTGGGAGACGACTTCGGCTTCTGCGTCAGCTCACCGGCCTCCGACCCCGGCACGGCCTACTTCGTTCGGCTGAGCGGCATGGCCCGGGTGACCCCGGAGGGCTACTTCCAGGTC
The DNA here is from genome assembly GCA_030037855.1 of Thermoplasmata archaeon. Classification (GTDB taxonomy): domain Archaea; phylum Thermoplasmatota; class Thermoplasmata; order Lutacidiplasmatales; family UBA184; genus Lutacidiplasma. Next base: position 2,846 of record JASHPY010000002.1, read on the forward strand.
GAGCAGTGGAACGATCGGACGCGATCGTGGCGCCGGCTCGTCCGCCCGAGGGCGTTCCCCGGCCACTACGGCGTGCAACGCGAGGGGATCGCGACCGACAATCTCCGCCCCGCGGGGATCTACGTCGGCACCACCACCGGTCAGCTGTTCGTCAGCCCGAACGCGGGAAAGAGCTGGCAACTCCTACCGTACCAGTTCCCGGGAATCCACTCGGTCAGCGTCGCGAACCCCGCGGCGGAGTGACCGGACCGATCGGGAAACCGAAGCGGGCGGCGGCCCGACGGCGTCGTGGCTCCCCCACGGGCGTCGTCTCGGTCGTACCGCCGCGTGCTCCTCGGCCCGGGGATCCCGGGGTCGCCCCGGAACCCTAGCGCTCCGCGGCACGGCCGGCTCTGACATATCCCGGCCGACCTCTCCCGGCGCGTGGACCGGCTACGGATCGACCCGACGTCGGCGCGCCGGTTCGTCCTCGGCCTCCAGGGGCTCTGGCCGGGCCGCCGCTGGCGCGGTCCCGCCGGGTTGCTGGCGGCGGTCGCCGAGGTGGGGGCGGTCCAGGTCGACCCGCTCGACGTGGTGGGACGGAGCCACGACCTCGCCCTCGGCTCGCGCGTGGACGGCTATCGACCCGAGATGCTCGAGCGCGCGCTCTACCGGGACCGCTCTCTCTTCGAGTGGGGCGGTACCCTGCAGATCCGACCGATCACCGAGCTCCCCTACCTTCGCGCGCAGATCCGGGCGTACGACTACCTCGGCCGTCGCGCCCGGTTCGAACGGAGCCATCCCGCGCTCCTCCGCCGGCTGCTCTCGGAGATCGACGCACGGGGGCCGCTCGGTCGCCGGGATTTCCCCGGGGGCGCGAGTTCGGGCGGCTTCCGCTCGGACCGCGAGAGCGGACTCGCGCTCTACTACCTCTGGCTGCGCGGCGACCTGATGATCGTGGGCCGGGAGAACGGCGCGCACCGGTACGACCTCACGGAGCGGGCCGTCCCCGCCCGCTGGAGGACGCCGGCCCCCGAGGAGGACGCCGAGCCCCACCGGCTCGCGTTGGCGATGCGGCGGTTCGGCCTCGCGAACGCGGTCGAGATGCTTCCCGCCCTCCGGTCGTCCACGCTTCGGAAGGTCCCGGCGGGGGCGCTCCGGAAGGCGATCGAGCGGGAGGAGAAGAACGGACGGCTGGCGCCGGTGGAGGTCGACGGGTGGAAGGGCACCCACTGGATGGACCCCGCGTCGCGGCCGTTGCTCGACGCGGTCCGGGCCGGGCGCGTTCCCGAGGAGTGGTCTCCTCTCTCGACCACGACCGATGAGGAGGCGACGTTCCTCGCGCCGCTCGAGATCGTGAGCGCGCGCGGGCGGGCCGGTCGACTGTTCGACTTCGAGTACCTCTGGGAGGTCTACAAGCCCGCGGGCCAGCGACGCTGGGGTTACTACACGCTGCCGATCCTCTACGGCGACAGGCTCGCCGCTCGGGCCGACCTGCGGTATGACCGGGCGACCGGCGTCCTTCGCGTGCTCGGCTTTTGGCTCGAGACCGGGACGCGGCCGTCGGACGAACGGTTCGCGAGCGCCGTCGGGCGGGGCCTACGACGGTTGGGCGGGATGACCGCGGCGCGACGTATTGACGTGGGGGGCGTGCCGTCGCCGCGGCTGCGCGCGAGGGTCCGCGCGAGCGCGCGCCACGGTGGCGCACCGGTAGGATAGCACCTCGCAGGGACACGTGGGCACGCCGCGACGGGCCGTCCCCCGAGGGACGACTCACCCGACGCCGAAGAACCGGGCGGCGCCGTGAACGAGCTCTCCGAAGGTGAGCCCGGCCGAGTGGAGCAGATAGGCACCGACGAGGACCAGCGCGAGCGCCAAGACCGCATCGAGGAGCACTCCGCCGCGGCGATTGGAGGAGAAGCGCGGACGCATCGTGCCGACCCCGGCCCGAGTTCGGATGCGCGAGCTCCTACTTCTACCCGACGTTCGAGCGGCACGCCGGGATTATGCTTCGGGACGGCTGGTCCCGACCGACTCCCGATGGTCGAGCTTTCCCCGGTCCGCGCGTGGCACCCGGACCCGGCGCGCGCGCCGGCGGACCCGCTCGTTTGCCCGGTGTACGATACGCTCTCCGTCGACGAGTTCGCGCGGTACGCGTCGCACCCCCACAACGCGGCGCAGTTCGTCCCGCGCCCCGCCGGCCGGTCGCTCGCGGAGTTCCTCGGTCAGGCGACGAGCGCGCTCCGGTCCGCGCGGGACGCGAAGGCGTTCGTCCAGGACGACCGCCCGTCGCTCTACGTCTACGGCATCCGCTACGTGCCCCCCGCGGACATCCTCGAAGCGCTCGCGCCCGAGAGCCGGCGGGCCGACTACCTCCTCCTCGGCCTGGTGGGGGCGCTCGACCTCGCCGGCCTCGCGCACGGCCAGGTCGCGCTCCACGAGCGGACGTTCCCCGACCGGGTCGAAGAGCGCGTCGCGCTCACCGAGGCAACCGGGATGAGTTTCGCGCCGATCGTTGCGGGGTACCACGGAGCGGGCCACGCGCTCAACGACCGGATCGAGGGGATCCTCGGCTTGCGGCGAAGCGCGCTCGAGTTCCGAGCGACCGTCCCGCCGCTCGTCGAAGCGTCCCTCGCCGGGACCCGCCACCTCCTCTGGCGGATTGACGAGCCCGACTCGCTCGAAGCGCTCGCGAACGAGGTCCGCTCGCTTCGACTTCTGATCCTCGACGGGCACCACCGGTTCACCGCCGCGGCGCACCGCCAGCACGCCGGGCATCCGTCGGCCCCGCTGGTCATGCTCGTCGACGGCAGCGACCGCGCGCTGCAGCTGCTCCCCTGGCATCGAGTCCTCCCACCGAGCGTCGCGCTGCCGGCGCAACTGCTCGACCGGGCCCGGCAGGAGTTCGCGTCGGTCGTGCCCGCGACGGACGTCGTCGACCCGGCCACCGCCGCGGAGCACCTACGTCGGATGCACCGGAGCGGGGTTCGCGGATTCCTCCTCGCCTCCACGCTGGGGACCTACGAGGTGCGGGGCGCACCGAGCTCCGACGGCGGCGCGGACTTCGACCAGTTGCACGCGTTTCTCGACGACACGCTCGGCATCGATCCGGAGTCGCTCACGTTCGTCCGCTCGCCCCGCGCCGCGCTGGAGGCGGTCGCGCCGCCCGGCGGCGGCACCGCGTTCCTGCTCCCCGCGCTGAGCGCCCGCGCGGTCGAGGCGCGCGCGTTCGACCGCGGCGAGGTGATGGCACAGAAGTCGACGATGTTCCTCCCGAAGGTCGCGGAGGGGATGCTGTTCGCGCCCGCCGGCGGCACGGCCTGAGTTCGGGGTCGGCGACGTACCCGACTCGGCCCGTCGCCGGGAGTTCGTGGGCCGGTGGCCCGCGACCGCGTCCGAGCGAGCGCGGGCTACGGGCAGGTCCCGACCGCCGAGCACTGCTGAGAGAGCTCGGCGACGCTGTTGAGCGTGATCGTACCGGCGGCCGGCGAACCGAGGTCGTAGTAGAGCGTGAACGTGAGCGCCGCGCCCGGGGCCGCGGCCTGGGTCTCGAGGTAGGCGATCGAGGTCGTCACCACCGGAGTCGCCCCGGTGGAGACGGTGAACGCGATCTCGATCTCCGTGTTCGCGGTCGCGGTCGTCGCTTCGGTGAACTTCCAGTACTGGCCGACGTCGTTGGCGGTCGCCGCGTTGATCGTGTACGACGCCGCCGCAGCTCCGAGCACCGTAGGGGTAGCCGCCGTCGCGGAGAGCTCGACGGGAACCGGGGTCTGCACGATCGCGACCCCCGCGCTCGCCTCCGTCCACCAGGCGATCGAGTTGGTCGCATGGTACTCTCCGCCCCCGTTGATCGCGGGCCCCTGAGTGATCGTGAAGGATGCCGCGAGGCCGAAGCCCGCGATCACCACCAGCAGGGCGAATGCCGTAGCGACGTAGACCGCTCTTCGCGTCAGGCTCCGGGGCGCGGGCTCGTTGACCATCGGGGGTCGACCTCGCACGCAGTTGGCGGAATGGGGTAGTTAAAGCTCGTCCCGGATTCGATGCCGAGCCGGCCGATCTCTCGAGCGCTCGGGCTCGGTCGGACCCGCTCGAACACCCTGACCGTGCGCCCCGCCTTTCCCCGCGCACGGCACGCCCGCGGAGCCGGTGGGCCCGCCGCGGGCGGCTAGGGGCAGTTTCCGATGGCGGCGCATTGCTCCGTCGTCGCCTGCATCGTCTCGATGTCCAACCCCGCCGGGGCGAAGGTCCCGGCGTCCCAGTAGAACACGAACGCCAGGGTCCCGGCGGGCGCGCGCGCTCCGGTTTCGACGTACACCGAGATCGGGGTCGTCGCCCCCGAGAGCCCGTTCGCGAACGTGAGGACGAGCTCGGTCGACCTCGGCGCCGCGGTGGTCTCGTCAAACGTCCACGCGACCGCGGTCTGCCCCGCGGTCGGTGCGTTGATCGCGTAGCTCCCGCCGAACAGCGCGAGGCGCGTCGGCTCCGCCTCCGTAACGGAGACGAGCGCCGGCGCGGGATCCGGGACCGCGGTCAGCGCGGTCTCGTGCCACTCCCAGAACGCGAGCGGCGCCTCCGAGACGTACGCGCCGCCGCCGGTTTCGGTCGCACCCGAACTGAACTCGGCACCCACCGCGAGGGCGAGACCGGTCGCGAGCGCCGCGACGGCGAGCACCCCGAGGACGAGCCCCACCCGCATCGGGCCGGTGCGGCGGGAGACCTCGGTCACGCGCACGTCCCCACCGCCGAGCAGGCTACGCTCAGCTCGTCCTCCGACTCGAACGTCACCCCCGTCGCCGCCCCGGCGTCCCAGTAGAGCTCGTACGCGACGTTGGCGGCCGGGGGGTCGGCCGACGTCTCCAGGTAGACCGTCCCGGAGGCGGTCAGGACCGGGCCGCCGACCGAGTACTCGATCGAGTAGACGATCGAGAGCTCGAGCGTCGCGGCGATCCCATCGGTCTCGGTGAACGTCCACTCGACCGCGGCATCTCCCGAGGCCGCCGCGTCGAGACGGAGTGCCTCCGCGCGGGGCACCAAGACGGTCGGGGCCGCCTCCGACCCGCTCGCCAGCGCCGGTACCGCCCGGGGGGTGGTCGACGAGGCGACCGCGGTCTGCTGCCAGTGGCTGAGGAACGCGGAGCCGTCCTGGACCCCGCCCGCCCCGCCGGTTCCGGACTGGACCGCGTAGACCGCCGACGCGACCCCGGCGACGAGCACGACCGTGAACAGCGCGACCGCCCAACCGGCGCGACGGCCGAACGGCGTCCCGGGGCGGCGAACGGACATCAGCCCCTCGACTCGAGACCGGGGAAGGGCAACACGAGCATCGTCCGGGCGACCGCCGTCTCGAGGAGCTCTCGCGCGTGAGGGGTCTTTAAGCCGCGGTTCCTCCGACAGCGAGTCGGGCCCGCTCCGGGGAGGGCGGACGGCAGAAGCGCCTACAAATACCGGGGCCGTCTCGGCGCCTTCGAATGGCGGCGGCCGGGCCTACCGCATCGACCCCTCCCAAAGGCACTCCCGGCAGCGGGGCTCCGCTCGAAGCCCGACCGCCCCCGATCCTCGCGCGCGTCGACGCGCTCCTGCATGCCGGGCAGGATGCGGAGGCGATCCGGGTCGCGTACAACACCGTCGAGGGCGACATCCGTCGGGCGTTCGGGCTCAAGCTCCCGGCGCAGTGGACCCATCGGGAGCTCCTCGAAAAGTACCTCCGGCGCGACATGGGGTACCTGACGACCCTGCTCCCTCGTCTCTACGCGATCTTCGAGCCGGTCCGGTACGGCCCGCCGGGGCCGGCGTCGAGCGCGGGTCTGATGGAGACCCTCCGCGCGATCTATAACGAGCCGGCGCTCCGGAGGCTCTCCTGGACGATCGGCGCGGACTCGACCCTCACTTCCCGCGCCGTCGTCCGAGGGAGCTCCGCCCCGGCCCCGACGCCCGTGGGCCCGGGGAAGGTCTGACGGGGGAGACGGGGAGGGACCGATGGGGCTCGGGAACACGGTGCTCGCGTTCTTCACGGACCCCACGTACGGGATCCCGCTCACGGTCTCGATCGTGCTGCTGTTGGGGGTCGGTTGGTGGGCGCTCCGCCGCTCCGCTCCGCTCCCCACGCTGCGGCTCGGGGCGGCCCCCGAGACCTGGCGACTCCAGCTCGATGCGCTCGTGTACGCGAACCTGCGACAGGGCCGATACACCGCGGCGGTGGACGCCCTCGGCCGGTGCCTGGCGGTCGCGGTCCGCGACCGGTTCCAGAAGTCGCTCGGTGACCCGGGCGTGCTGGACGACCCGGACGCGAACGGCGTGTTCCCGCCCCCGATGACCCTCCGATCGCTCGTCCGGGACCTCGAGCGGGCGCAGGTGCGGGCGGCGTGGGCCGAACAGCCGAGCTGGTTCGCGCAGCAGTCGGAGTGGCTCCGCCGGCGCGAGGAGCGACGGGCGGCCCGAGACTTCGCCGCGGTCAGCACGCGCGTCGTGCTGGCGCTCGACCTCCTGGAGGCGACGTGAGCGGCCCGTCCCCGCCCCCCGCGCCGGCCGCCGGCGCGACGGCCGCGACCCCCCCGGCTTCGGGGGCCGCGACCGGGGATGGGCCGGTCGAGATGCTCCGACGGCTGAACGCGTCGATCGGCCAGCAGATCGTCGGGTATCAGGACGTCGTGCGCGCGCTCTCGATCGCCCTCGTGGCCGAGGGGCACATCCTGCTCGAAGGCGTCCCGGGCCTCGCGAAGACGCAGCTCGTCCGGACGTTCGCCCGTACCCTCGACCTCAGCTTCCGGCGGATCCAGTTCACGCCCGACATGCTTCCGTCCGACATCCTCGGGACGACGATCCTCCGGCCGAAGGACCAGGAGTTCGAGTTCCGCCCCGGGCCGATCTTCGCGAACGTGATCCTCGCGGACGAGATCAACCGGGCCCCGCCGAAGGTCCAGTCCGCGCTGCTCGAGGCGATGCAGGAGCGACAGGTGACGCTCGACGGGGTCAGTCATCCGCTCCCGGTGCCGTTCATCGTGATCGCGACGCAGAACCCGCTCGAGCACGAGGGAACGTATCCGCTGCCCGAGGCCGAACTCGACCGCTTCCTGTTCCGCTGGATCCTCGATTACCCGAGCGCCGACAACGAGGTCGAGATCCTCCGCAGCCGGACCCGCGCGGACGCGGACGCCACCACCACGGTCCTCAGCCCGGCCGACATCGAACGGCTGCGCGCCGAGCACCGGGCCGTCTTCGTCCACGAGGACCTCTACCGGTACCTCGCGGCGGTCGTGCGGCAGACCCGGTCGGACAAGGGCCTCCTGCTCGGCGCGTCGCCGCGGGCGAGCGTGCAGTTCCTGATGGCGGCGAAGGCGGCGGCGCTCCTCGACGGCCGGAGCTACGTGATCCCGGACGACGTGCGCCGGCTCGCGTTCGCGGTGTTCAACCACCGCGTGATCGTCCGTCCCGAGGTCGTGAGCCGCACCGCCGGGACCGGCGGGATCACGGGGGCGATCGCCCCGCTCCTCGCGCTCCTCGGCCAGGAGCTGGACGCGGTCGAGGTCCCGCGCTGAGGGCGCCGGGAGCGATCGGTCGGATGGCGCTCTCCCCGCTGAGGTTCACGTCGCGCGGCGCCGGGGCCCTGATCGGGTCGCTCGCGCTCCTCGTGGTCGCGTTCTACACGACCAACATCCTCCTGTTCCTGATCGCTGCCTTCGTGCTCGGGATCTTCCTCGCGTCGCTCCTGTCGTTCCTCCTCGCGACCCGAGGCTTCGCCCCGGAGGCGTTCGAGGTCCGGCGCGTCGAATGCAGCTCGCTCGTCAAGGTCGGCGGCGCGGGGCTGATCTCGGTCGAGCTGACCTCGCTCCTCCCGACCGGCTTCTACGCCGAGGTCTATGACCCCCACTCGGAACGGCTGCGCGTGCTCGAGGGGAGCGAGCACCTCCTGACCTGGTGGTCGACGCGCGACACGATCTCGCTCGCCTACGTCGTCTCCCCCGACCTCCGCGGGCTCCTCGAGGTCGGCCCGACCGTGGTGGTCGCGCACGACACGCTCGGCCTCGCGTTCAAGCGGGCGGCGTTCACCGACCTGTGGGGGATCGAGGCGCTCGTGCAGCCGCCGGCGGCCGAGGTCGGCCACCCGGTCCGCCTGCCGAGCAACGTCGTCGGCCAGACGTCGCTCTCCGCGCGCGGCTCGGGGACCGACTTCCGGGGGCTGCGGGAGTACGAGGCGACCGACGAGCTCCGGCATATCGCGTGGACCCGCTCGACCCAGGGCACGCTCTACGTGCGGGAATACGAGCGGGAGAGCCAGCAGGACGTGGTCGTGCTCGTCGACGTCGGACGCGGGATGGCGGTCGGCGCCGGCTACGACAACGCCCTCGAGGCGTCGATCTCCGCCGCGGCCCAGGCGCTCGCCGCGACGTTCGATGAGGGCGGCCGGGGCGGGGTGCTGCTGTTCGCCGACGGGGTCCGCAAGTTCGTGCCGCCCGGCCGCGGCTCCGGCCACGAGTTCGAGGCGTTTCGGGCGCTCACCGACGCCCGGGTCGCGGCGAAGCCGTCGGCGCTCACGACCGCGTTCCGCTTCCTCGTTCCCCAGCTGACGCGGCCGACGACCCTGCTCGTCTTCTCGCTCCCGGGGGACGACGCCGGGCCGCTCGCGGCCGAGACGGCCGGGCTCCGCCGGAGCGGGCACCGCCTCTACGCGTTCGTCCCCGACATCGAGGGGATGTACCCGCCGCTCGACGCGGTGGTACCGGCGGAGGCGTTCCATGCGATCCTCCAGCCCGAGGTCCGCCGGACCCGGGCGCTGACGACCGCGCTCGCCGGGGCCGGCGCGACCGTCGGGCTGTTCGAACGGGGCGGAGCGACCGAGGCCGTCGCCCGCCTCTACGCGCGGGCCCAGCGCGGACCGGGGTGGACATGATCGAGCGACCGGTCGGGTACGTCGCGCTCTCCCTCCCGTTCGTCGCGGTCGTCGTCGAGGCGGCCCGCAGCTTCCCGAACGGATGGATCCCCGTCGCGGTCGCCGCGGCGCTCACCTACGCGATCGCGCTGGCGTCGCTGGACGCGCGCGACGCGGTCGGGCTTCGGAACGTCGT
>JASHPY010000118.1 GCA_030037855.1 Thermoplasmata archaeon
ACGGTAACGCCCGTGGCGACGCTCGCGCCCACTCCGGTCTCCGACCCGCCCTCGGAAGCGACCGACCTTTCGACCGAGGAGGTGCTCCGCGCCTACCGGCTCATGGTGCTCGCCCGGACCGTGGACGAGCGGTGCCTGTCGCTCCAACGACAGGGACGGATCGGGTTCTACGTCCCGCTGATGGGGCAGGAGGCGGCGCAGGTCGGCTGCGCGCTCGCGACGCGGCCCGATGACTGGATCTTCCCGGCCTATCGCGAGCTCGCGATCGCGCTCACCCGAGGTACGCCGCTCCGGCCGATCATCGACCAGCTGATGGGCAACTCCGCGGACCTCACGAAGGGCCGACAAATGCCGAACCACTTCGGGTTCGCCGACCGACACTTCGTCACGGCGTCGAGCCCGATCGGGACGCAGATCACGCAGGCGGTGGGCGCCGCGATGGCCGCGCAGCGCCGGAAGGACCCGATCGTGACCGTCACGTTCTTCGGGGACGGGGCGACGAGCTCGAACGACTTCCACGCCGGACTCAACTTCGCCGGCGTCTTCCGCGCGCCGACGATCTTCTTCTGCCAGAACAACCAGTGGGCGATCTCGCTCCCCCGCGAGAAGCAGACCCGGAGCCGGACGCTCGCCGAAAAGGCCGAGGCGTACGGCTTCCCGGGCGTCGTGGTCGACGGGACCGACCTCCACGCGGTCTACCGTGCGGTCTCCGAGGCGCGCCAGCGCGCCGTCCAGGGTGAAGGTCCGACGATGATCGAGGCCCAGGTGTACCGGCTCGGGCCCCACTCCACCTCCGACGACCCGAAGCGCTACCGATCGGACGAGGAGGTCGCGCGATGGAAGGAGAAGGACCCGCTCGTGCGCCTGCGCGCCGAGCTCATCGCCGGTGGCGCCCTCGACGAGGCGGGCGATCAGAAGATCTGGGAGGTCGTCCGCGCGGAGGTCGCGGCGACGATCGCCGAGTCGGAGCGGCTCGCTCCGATGGCGCCGGCGTCGATCTTCGACGACGTGTTCGCGACGCTCACGCCCCGCCTCGAGGAGGAGCGCCGGTCCATGGAGAGCCAGGGCCCGACCCCGGGAGAGCACCGATGACCGAGATGACCCTCGTCCAGGCGGTCAACCGAGGGATGGCGGAGGCGATGCGGGCGGACCCGGATGTACTCGTCCTGGGCGAGGACGTCGGGGTCAACGGCGGAGTGTTCCGCGCGACCGAGGGTCTCTTCAAGGAGTTCGGCGAGAGCCGGGTGATCGACACCCCGCTCTCCGAGACCGGGATCGTCGGCGCCGCGATCGGGATGGCGCTCTACGGTCTCAAACCGATCGCCGAGATCCAGTTCCTCGACTTCATCTACCCCGCGTTCGACCAGATCGTGAGCGAGCTCGCGAAGTTCCGCTACCGCTCGGGCGGTCAGTTCCCGTGCCACGTTGTGATCCGCACCCCGTACGGCGGCGGGATCAAGGGCGGGCTCTACCACTCGCAGAGCACTGAGGCGTACTTCTGCCACACGCCGGGGCTCAAGGTCGTCGTGCCGTCGACCCCCGCGGACGCGAAGGGACTCCTCCTGAGCGCGATCCACGACCCGGACCCGGTGATCTTCCTCGAGCCGAAGCGGATCTACCGGGCGGTCACCGGTGAGGTACCGGACGGGGACCACCGGGTCGAGTTCGGCCATGCGCGGCTCGTCCGGGAGGGGACCGACGTCTCGCTGTTCGCCTACGGAGCGATGGTCGGCCCGACGGTGGAGGCCACCGAGTCGCTCGAGAAGGAAGGGATCCGGGCCGAGGTGATCGACCCGCGGACGCTCGTACCGCTCGACGAGGAGGCGATCGTCGCCTCGGTGGAGAAGACCGGTCGTGCGGTCGTCGTCCACGAGGCCCCCCGGTTCGGGGGGTTCGGCGGCGAGATCGCGGCCGTGCTCGCGGAGAAGGCGTTCTACTCGCTGAAGGCCCCGATCGCGCGGGTCACGGGGTACGATACCCCGTTCCCCTACGCCCTCGAGCACCTCTACCTCCCGAACGCGGAGAAGATCGCGACCGCCGCGCGCGCCGCGGTCCGAGCGTCGTAGGGGCCGTCGATGGCGTTCGAGTTCCGGCTACCCGACATCGGCGAGGGCGTCGCCGAGGGCGAGGTCGTGCAGTGGTTCGTTCAGGAAGGCGGCACCGTCGCGGAGGACGCGCCGCTCGTGAGCGTGCTGACCGACAAGGCGAACGTCGAGATCCCCTCGCCGAAGAGCGGCCGCGTCGTGAAGATCCACGCCGCCGCGGGCGAGAAGGTCAAGGTCGGCGGACTGCTCGTCACGATCGAGGTCGCGGAGAGCGGGGCCCCGCCGGCTCCGACCGCCTCGGCTCCGGACGCCGTCGCGGCGGCTCCCCACCCCCCGCCGCTCCCGACGCCCAGCGTCGCGCCCGGCCCGCCGCCCACCGCGGAACCCCGCGGCGCCCCGTCCGAGAGCGCGACCGGTCGGATCGTTGCGTCTCCCTACGTGCGGCGGCTGGCGAACGAACGCGGCATCGACCTCTCGCGAGTGAAAGGAAGCGGCCCGGACGGCCGGATCGTCGAGGCGGACCTCGTGAGCCCAGGAACGGCGTCCCCGCCGACGTCGAGCGGACCGGCCGCGACCGAACCCCGCCCGAGCCCGACGGCGGAGCGCGCGGCGCCGCGAGCTCCGGCTCCCCGGGCCGCCGACGAGGACGTGGCCGAGCGGGTGCCGATCCGAGGGATCCGACGGGTGATCGCGGAGCACATGGTCGAAGCGACGCACCGGCCCGCGCCGTTCACCTACGTCGAGGAGGTCGACGCGACCGAGCTCGTCCTCCTCCGCGACAAGATCGCGAAGCACGTCGAGAAGCAGGGGACGCGGCTCAGTTACCTGCCGTTCATCGTGAAAGCCGTCGTCGCGGGACTGAAGGCGCAGCCCCGGATGAACGCGACGATGGACGACGAGCGAGGCGAGCTCCTCGTCCGGTCGGCCTACCACATCGGTATCGCGACCGCCGCGCCGGATGGGCTCCTGGTACCGGTCGTTCGGCACGCCGACCGCAAGAGCCTCGGCGAGCTCGCTCGGGAGATCCAGGACCTCGCCGATCGGGCGCGCGCGGGAAAGCTGACCCGCAACGAGCTCACCGGTAGCACCTTCACGATCACGAGCCTCGGGGCACTCGGCGGAGTCCTCGCGACTCCGATCCTGAACTACCCCGAAGTCGGGATCCTCGGCGTCCACCGGATCAGCCGGCGGCCGGTGTACCGCGCGGACGGCTCGGTCGGGCCGGCTGACCTCATGAACCTCTCGGTCACGCTCGACCACCGGGTGCTGGACGGCATCGTCGGCGCCCAGTTCCTCGCGGTCGTGAAGTCGCACCTCGAGGACCCGCACCAGTCGTTCGCTGAACTCCGATGAGCGCGGCGCCGCCCATCGAGCCGTTGCCCTACGCGGAGGAGCAGGCGGAGCGGATCCTGGGGGCGGAGTGGCGCGCGATCGCTACCTCCGCCTATCGCTGGATGCGGGTCGGTCGCGCGCTCGACGGGCGGATGCAGGCCCTCCAGCGCCAGGGGCGCGTGGGGTTCTACGGCGCGGCGACCGGGCAGGAGGCGGTGAACGTCGCGGCCGGGCTCGCGACCGACCGGGACGACTGGATCTTCCCGGGGCTGCGCGAACAGCTGGTCGCGCTCGTCCGGGGCCATGCGCTGGCGACGTACGCCCACCACCTGTTCGCGGACGATCGGGACCCGAGCCGAGGGCGCAACATGCCCTGCCACCCGTCGGCGCGGGAGGTGCACTACGTCTCGATGTCGTCGGTGATCGGCACCCAGATCTCCCAGGCGGTCGGCCTCGCCTACGCGCTCCGGCAGAAGGGCGCCCCCGGCGTATCGCTCGCGTTCTTCGGGGACGGTGCGACCAGCTCGAACGACTTCCACGCCGGGATGAACTTCGCCGCGGTCTGGAATCTTCCGGTCGTGTTCTGCTGCGCGAACAACCAGTGGGCGATCTCCGCCCCGACCGAGCGGCAGACCGCGGCGACCACGTTCGCCGCGAAAGCGTCGGAGTACGGGATCCCGGGCCGCAAGGTCGACGGCACCGACTTCGTCCGGGTCTACTCGATGCTGCGCGGCGCGCTCGACGTCGCCCGCACGGGCCGGGGACCAGTGATGCTCGAGTTCGAGACGTACCGCATGACGCCGCACTCAAGCTCGGATGACCCGACCCGCTACCAGCCCTCGGACTGGGCGATGCGCGCGGCCTCCCACGACCCGGTCGCGCGACTCCAGAGCTGGCTGACCGCGCTCGGGGTGCTCGACGCCGAGACCATCGAGACGATCGGGCGGGCGGCCGACCAGCAGGTCCGGGCGGCGGTCGAGGAGGCGGAGGCGACCGAACCGCCCGCGCCGGCCTCCCTCACCGAAGACGTCTATGCCCCGCTCGGTTCCCGAGAGTCGCCCGGGACCGGGTAGGACGGAGGCGGAGTTGGCCGGAACGTACGCGCGGGCGACGCAGGTGCTGGTCGTCGGCGGAGGACCCGGCGGCTACATGGCCGCGATCCGACTGGGCCAGCTCGGCCGCAAGGTGCTGCTCGTCGAGAAGCGGGACCTCGGGGGTGAATGCCTGAACCGCGGGTGCATCCCCTCGAAAGCCCTCATCCACGCCTCGCTGCTCTATCACGCCCTTCGCACGGAGGGTCCCGAGATCGGCGTCCGGGCGAGCGACGCGACGTTCGACCTCGGCGCGCTCATGCACTGGAAGCAGGAGGTCGTCGCGAAGGAGCGACAGGGCGTCGCGACGCTCCTCAAGTCGGCGGGTGCGAGCGTGCTGAGCGGGGAAGCACGGTTCACGGGGCCGAGGTCCGCCGACCTGGCCGCGCCGGACGGGGGCCACGAGCGGGTCGACTTCGAGAGCGCGGTGATCGCCACGGGGGCGGTCCCGTCCACGATCCCCGGCTTCGAGACCGACGGACGGCAGGTGCTGACCGCCTGGGACGTGCTCGAGATGCCGGACCTACCGAAATCGATGCTGATCCTCGGCGGCGGCGTGAGCGGGTGCGAGCTCGGAGAGTTCCTCGCCCGGGTCGGCGTCTCGGTCACGATCGTCGAGCTGCTTCCGCAGATCCTGCCCGGACTCGAGGCCGACCTCGCGCGCGAGCTCCGAACGACGCTCGAGAAGCTCGGGGTGAAGATCCGAACCGGTACCCGCGCCACCGCGCTGAAGCGCTCGGCCGACGGCCTCGCGATGACGGTCGAGGGCGAGGGCGGGCGAGAGGAGCTCGCGGGGGAGCGGCTGTTCGTCACGGTCGGGAAGCGGCCAGCGAGCCGGGACCTCGGGCTCGAGGACGCCGGCGTGACCTCGGACCCGAAGACCGGCTTCATACCGGTTGACGCGCAGATGCGGACCAATCAGCCCCACATCTACGCGGTCGGAGACGTCGCGCGCCCCCCGATGCTCGCCCACAAGTCGTACCGGGAGGGGATCGTCGCGGCCGAGGCGATCGCCGGCCTTCCGACGCGCTTCGACTTCCGCGCGATGCCGTCGGTCGTCTTCACCACGCCCGAGCTCGCGACCGTCGGGCTCTCGCTCGCGGAGTCGCAGGCGAAGGGCCTTCCGGCCCGCGAGGTCCGGTTTCCGTACGCCGCGCTCGGACGCGCGCACGCGAGCCACGCCACCGGAGGATGGGTCAAGCTCGTCGGCGACGACACGACCGGCCAGCTGCTCGGCGTGCACGCGGCCGGCGAGCGCGCCGGGGAGTTCATCGCCGAGGCCGCGTACGCGATCGAGATGGGGTCGACCGTCCGCGACCTCGCGCTCACGATCCACCCGCACCCCACGTTCTCCGAGGCGTTGCAGGAGGTCGCGCACGCGTGGCTCGGGGAACCGATGCATGTGGCACGTCGGAGGGCCGATGCCGGCGGTCATTGACTGGGGCGTGCGAGAGTACGCCGAGTCCCTCGCCGAGATGCGCGAGCTCGTGCGGGAGCGTCGGCGGGGCGCGGTGCCGGACACGCTCCTCCTGGTCGAGCATCCACCGGTCGTGACGGTCGGCGTCGAGGGGGACGACGGCGCGGCGGCCCGCAGCGGCCTCCCCGTGGTCGCGGTCGAGCGCGGGGGTCGCGCGACCTACCACGGTCCGGGACAACTGGTCGGCTATCCGATCGTCGACCTCGAGCCGCGGGGCCGGGACGTGCGACGGTTCGTCCACGACGTGGAGGAGGTGGTGATCGAAGCCCTCGGCGCCACCGGCATTCGTTCCGGACACGTCTCGGGACGTCACGGCGTCTGGGTCGACGGCGAGCGGAAGATCGCCTCGATCGGTATCGCGACCGACCACTGGGTGACGCTGCACGGCTTCGCGGTCAACGTCGACCTCGACCTCGCGCCGTTTGAACAGTTCCACCCGTGCGGCTTGGACGGCGCGCTGATGACGTCGGTCGCCCGGGAGCTCGGGCGTCCGGTCCCCGTGGATGCGCTGAAGCCCGCGGTCGTGCGCGCCTGGCATCGGCGCTTCGGCCCCGAGCTTCGGGCACCCCTCCTCGCGCCCGGACCGGCCCCGATCCCACCCCCGTCGGCATGAGCGCGGCGCGGCCGCGCCGACGGCTCCTGCTCGTCGGCGGAGGGGGCGGTCTCGTCGGTCGGTCGCTGGTCGAGGAGTT
>JASHPY010000119.1 GCA_030037855.1 Thermoplasmata archaeon
CCGGCTCGAGCCGGTGTTCCTCCTTCCGTTCTTCCTCCTCCTGCTCGTCTACGGGATCCTGCTCACGCTCCCGATCGGCGGGGCGGACATGCCGGTCGTCATCAGCATGTTCAACGCGCTGACCGGGATCGCGGTCGCGCTCGACGGCTTCGCGCTCGTCAACGGCCCGCTCGGGGACGCGGGTTACGCGATGGTGATCGCGGGAGTGCTGGTCGGCGCCGCGGGCTCGCTCCTGACCGTGCTCATGGCCCGCGCGATGAACCGATCGATCGCGAACGTCGTCTTCGGGGCGTACGGGGCGGCCGAGAGCTCCGACGTCGCCGTCCAGGGCTCGATGAAGCCGATGGAGGTCGAGGACGCGGCGGTCCTGATGGCCTACGCGAACCAGGTCGTCATCGCTCCCGGGTACGGGATGGCGGTCGCCCAGGCGCAGGGGAAGGTGAAGGAGCTCGCGGACGCGCTCGAGGCGAAGGGCGTGACGGTCAAGTTCGCTATCCACCCGGTCGCCGGCCGGATGCCCGGGCACATGAACGTGCTGCTCGCCGAGGCGGGGATCAACTACGACAAGCTGTTCGATGGCGACGAGATCAACCCCGAGTTCGCGACGACCGACGTGGTGCTCGTCATCGGAGCGAACGACGTGGTCAACCCCGCCGCCCGGCGGCAGGGGAGCCCGCTCCAGGGGATGCCGATCCTCAACGTCGACCAGGCGAAGAACGTCCTCGTGATCAAGCGCGGTCAGGGGAAGGGGTTCGCGGGCATCGAGAACGAGCTGTTCTACAAGGACAACTGCCGGATGCTCTACGGGGACGCCCAGCAGGTCGTCGGGAAGCTGGTCCAGGCGCTCAAGCGCTCGTAGGCGGCGGCGCGAGGCCCCCCGTCGACCCCGGCTCCGCCTCGCGAGTCGCTAACTAGGACGGCCGGCTACCCGCCGGTCGATGACCGCGAACATCGAAGGACTCGAGGCCGTCACCGTTCACGTCCGGGACATCGAGAAGGCCCGGCAGTTCTACGGTGAGGTGCTCGGCCTCGAAGTGCTCCAGTTTGATGGGAAGGTCGGCCGAGCCGTATTCTCCCTTCCCGGCACGACCGTGACGCTTCGTATGCACGTGTACGACCCCGAGGAAGGCGGACGAGAGCCCGGGACCGTCTCGGGCGTCGTCTTTTCCCACCGCGACCCGGTCGCGGCCTGCGCGGAGATCACCCGACGGGGAGGGCGCGTGGTGGACCCGCCTCACCAGATCCATCCGCCGGGCTTCACGGCGACGCTGTCCGTCATCGCGGACCCCGACGGGAACGAGTTCGTTCTGCGATCGCCGCCGACTCCCTCCGCCTAGTTCGGCATCGAACGGACCCTCGCCAACCGTCGAAACGGCGCGGGGCGCCTCTACCGACGCGCCTCGTCGCCGCACGACAAAGCAAGTCGAACGGGGGTCAGCCGGCGCGGACGAACCGGCGAAGCCGCTCCGACTGGCGTGACGTCAGCCGATACCGGCAAAGTCGGAGGAAGAATCGCCCCTGGACCCAGTTCGACCCCACCACGAGCTCGGAATCCCAGCCGAGACGGATCTCGCGACGCGGGAACGCGAGCCGGAGCCCGAGAGGAGAGATCCCGATCCGGGCCACGATCGGACGCCACCGCGGCCAGGCGTTGAGCAGCAGATACTCGACCCCGAACACCGGAACGAGACCAACAAACGGGAGCCAGTACGGGGGCGTGAAGACGACCGTGCCGGACGCCACCGCGAACGCCGCCGCGGTGATGAGTACCGCGAGCAGCGTGAGCGCGACCCCGAGGAACACTCCGACCACCATCGCATACCGAGCGACCTCGACGGGGTCTCCCTCCACCCATTCCCACGGCGGACCGTCCGCGCTCGCGACCGCCATCGCCCCTCCATCGACTCCGACCGTTTCAACCCTCGGGTCGGCCGTGGGACCGGACCGCGCGGCGCGAGGGGCAGTCCCGGCCGGCTTCCGAGGAAACGAGGGTCGTCGGTCGGTCGGATGGGCGCGGCCAGATTCGAACTGGCGACCTTCACCGTGTCAGGGTGACGTCATAACCACTAGACTACGCGCCCGCGCGGGCGGCCACCGACGACCGCCTCTTATCCCTGTCGGCGAGCGCCGCCCGTCGGTGCGCTCGCCCTCCTCCGGCACGACGCTAACCGTACCCGCCCGGGTACTGGTTCGGGTCCGGGTGGTCGTTCCAGTGGTAGTACCCCATCGACTGGCGCTGGGACTCGGTGACCTCCTGGCGCAGCCCGCCCTGGAACGAGCCGTACGTGTCCCGGATCTGTTCCTCGATCGACCGGGCCCGACGCAGGGCCTCGGCCAGGTGCTTGGCCTCGATGAAGTCGCTGCCGGAGACCGCGGCGAGGTCGCCCGCCGTCCGCAGGAGCCCGCCGAGCTCGCGGAGCCGCAGGGTGAGCGCGTTGCGTCGGCCGTCGAGGACCTCGGCCCGGCGGCGCGCCTCCCGGATGACCTCGAGGACCGCCTCCTTCGTCGCGGGTCGGATCCGCCCGTCGACCGCGATCTCCTGGGCGCAGAACTGGGCGAGCTTCATCCGGTTCGGCTCGGTGTCCGGCATGGTCGTGGCGAGCAGGACCTCGTAGCCGCTCCCGACGATCCGCGAGCGCAGCGGCGCGAGGATCCGATGGATGTCCTGGATGTTCGCGGCGGCGACCAGGATGAAATCGCACGGCACTCCGTCGACGCGGACCGCCGCTCCGCCGCTCTGCGGGTTGCGGCCCGTGATCGGGAACCGACGGTCCTGCATCGCGGTCAGGATGTGCCGTTGCAGGTAGCCCAGGTGGGGCAGCTCGTCGAGGAACAGCACGCCGTCGTGCGCCTCGTGGACGGCGCCCGCGATCACCCGCTCGTACGGGAGCGTGCCCAGCTGCGGGTGGCCCCCGTACGGGTCGTGCCGCACGTCACCGAGCAGCTCGGTCTCGCTCGCCCCGGCCGCCATGACGAAGGTGTTGCGGTCGAGCTTGACGAGCACCTTGCGGGGGCTCTCGTGCTGGAGGGTGCGGCGCCGTTCGAGCGCCCGCTGGTCGAGGACCTTGATGTGATCGCCCGCCCGCTCGTAGGCCACGACCTCCTCGACACCGTTGCGCAGTCGCGTGGTGCGCACCGTCTCCTGCGGGTTCCCGCCCGGGCTCGCCGTCAGCTCGAGGATCCCGCCGACCAGGTCGCGGAACGGGTTCCCGCTGCCCGAGACGCCGGGCAGCACCTGCTTCAGGTTCCCGCAGCTCGGGCAGTAGCGCTCGGTCGGCAGCGAGTAGAAGC
>JASHPY010000120.1 GCA_030037855.1 Thermoplasmata archaeon
GGGATGCCGACGATCACGACCGCCTCGAGCTCCTGGTTCGGGTAGTCGACCCCCTCCGCGAGGCGCCCGCCCGCGACGCCGAGCAGCACGGTTCCCTCCGGATCCTTCTTCCATCCCTCGATCGACCGCCAGAGGTCGCCCATCGGGAGCTTCGCGTACTCGATGAAGACGTTCCCGGGGAGCTGGGACTGCAGGCCGGACTCGAGGACCCGCTGCATGAGCTCGAAGCTCGGAAAGAACACCGCGGTCTTCACCGGCAGGCAGGCGAGGACCTCGACCAGGCGGTCCGCGAGGCGGGTGATCGCGCGCGGGTCGTTCCGCAGCTCCTCGAAGCGGGTCGTGACGCTCGAGTCGTAGAGGACCTTCCGGTGCTCCGGCGGGAAGTGCGACGGGACATCGAGGAGCCGTGCCGAGGGGCCGAGGCCGAGCGAGTCGCGGTACTCCTCGAGCGGCGCGAGGGTCCCCGACATGTGGACCGAGAGGTGGCAGTCGAGGATCGGCGCGGCCGGGATCGACGCGTCGAGCGAGTACGCCTCGAGGGCGGGTCGGGGAAGTCGCGTCGCGAGCTTCACGTACGTCGGCGGCTCGAGCTGCGGCCAGGAGAGCAGCGTCAGCGCGACCGTGTGGGTCCAGGAACGGGGCAGGTGTCGCTCCCGTCGGCGCTCCTCGCGCAGGTTCTCTCCCCACGTGGCGAGCGCGCCGAGCCAGGTGTCGAGCCGATGGCTCGTGCCGCCGAGCGCGGTCAGGAGCGCGTCCTCGAAGACGCCGGGCGGGAGGACCGCGTCGTCGTCGCGCGCGAGCGCCTGGATCAGCTCCTCCACGGCCGCCCCGACGATATCGAAGAACCGGGTCGCGCTCGGCCCGTCGGGCAGCTGGAAATCGCCGCGTTCCGCGACCTCGGCCCGCGCACGACGGACCGACTCCTGCGGGAGCGCGACGGTCGTGAGCTCGCGGAGGTGGTTCGGCAGGTTGTGCGCCTCGTCGATCACGAGGTCGACGCGTTCGGGCCCCACCCCGAGCCAGTCGAACAGCGACCGGCGGATGTGCGGGTGGAAGAAGAACGCGTACGGGGCGGTCACGATCCGCGCGTGCGGGACGAGCCGTTTCGACAGCTCGTACGGGCAGAGGTTCTCCTCCCGACAAAAACTGTCGAACTCCGTCGGGTTCGGGAGCTTCGCGCTGAACCGCTCGACGAGTCCCTCGAGGTCCGACTGCAGCACCCGGGCGTAGTACGGGCAGCCGTCGAGGTCGGTCAAGTCGATCTCACCGCCCTCGGGGAGCTCGGTCGGCGGGGCGAGCGGGGCTTCGCCCTGCATCGCCCGCTCGGTCGCGCGCTTCCGGTCGGCGCAGAGCTTGCCGTGCTCCTCCGCGGTCGCCCCCTTGACCTCGGCGACGTTCTCGAGCAGGAAGCAGCGGCCGGCCCGGCCCTGGAGACCGACCGCGAGGAGGGGCCGCTCGAGACGGTGCGCGATCGTCCGCGCCTCGTGGAGGACCTGGACCTCCTGGGCGTGGGTCCGTACGAGGTAGAGGATCCGGTGGTCGGCGCGGGTCGCGTGCTCGATCAACGGGGCGAGCGTCGCGACGGTCTTTCCGCTCCCGGTCGGCGCGTTCACGAGCAAGGCGCCGCCGCGGGACGCGAGCTCCGTCGTCTCCCGCAGGATCGACTCCTGCCCCGGTCGGACCCGGTACGGGAAAAGGAGGGACGGATCGGGGGCGGTCGTCGCCGACGGCGTCGTGGGTCTCTCCGGTCGTCCCGAGCCCCGGACCGGTGCTTTAAGCTGCCCGTTCAGTGGAACGGTGCGTCGCGGCGCGGCGCGCCGCGCGGGACGTCAGCCGTAGGCGTACCGGATGCCGTACGGACCGCGGGGCATCGTCCAGGTGACCGAACCCTGGTCGCAGGCGATGTCGCACGCCCCGCACTCGATGCAGTCCTCGTAGCGGAAGACGAGGCGCCCCTCGATCCGCTGATAGCACTGCGCCGGGCAGGCGAACGTGCAGAACGAGTGGGGGCATCGCGCGCAGATCTCGGGCTTGACGGTGATGTGCGCGTGGTCCTTCGAATCGGTCGCGTAGCGCAGGGTCGCGAGCCGGCGCTTGATCTCGACGAACTCCGCCGGGGCCGATGCCGTTCCGCCGCCCGTTTCGCCCACGTGCTTTGCCTGCAGGGTCACCCCGGCATCTTCGCGAGGATCTCAAGGTCCGAGCGCACCGCGGCGACGCTCGCGGCGAACGCCGCCCGCTCGGCGGGAGTCAGGTCGATCTCGACGACCCGCTCGACTCCCCCTCGGCCGAGAAGCGCCGGGACCCCGACGTACACGTCCTTCTCGCCGAACTCCCCGTTGAGATGCGCCGCGACCGGGAGGAGTCGGTGGGCGTCGTTCGCGATCGCGAGGACGAGCTCCGCCTGCGAGGCGCTCGGGGCGTAGAACGCGCTCCCGGTCTTCAGCAGGCTCACGATCTCCCCACCGCCCTGCTTCGTCCGTTCGACGATCGCGCCGAGCCGGTCGGCGGGGAGGAGCTTCGAGAGCGGGACCCCGCTGACGCTCGTGAGGGAGAGCACGGGGACCATCGTGTCGCCGTGGGTGCCGAGAACGAATCCCGTCACGTCGCGGGGCGCGACGTGGAGCGCCTCTGCGACGAACGTCCGGAATCGCGCGGTGTCGAGCGTCCCGGACTCCCCGAAGACCCGGGCCGGGGGAAGACCGCTGACCTTGCGGAAGTAGTAGGTCATCACATCGACCGGGTTCGTCACGACTACCACGACCGCGTTCGGCGCGTGGCGGCGGACCGCTTCGGCGTGGCCCCGGACGATCGCCGCGTTCTTCTCCAAGAGGTCGGAGCGGCTCATGCCGGGCTTACGGGCGAGGCCCGCGGTCTCGACGACCACGTCGGCCCCCGCGAGCGCGTCGAACGAGGTCGACCCGCTCACGCGGGTCGAAAAGCCGAGGATCGGCGCCGACTCCTGGATGTCGAGCGCCTTCCCCTGCGGGAGGCCGTCGACGATGTCGAGCAGCACCACCTCCGCGGCCACGTCGAGTTCGGCGAGACGCTGGGCGAGCGAACCGCCGACGTTCCCCGCTCCCAACACCGCGATCTTTCCGAGCGTACCCATGCGGATTCCTCTCTCGAGGGGTCCCACTTCGCGGAGGGCCTTAAGCGTGCGCGGGCGCGGCCGTGCGCGCGCCCGACGATGTAGCGAAACCTTGATTCTCCTTGGGTGCGGTGCGCCGCTCGTGGTCGACGTCGACTCGGCGCTCCTGAGCGTGCAGGAGCGGGACAACTGGCGCCGCCGCATGGAGGTGCTCGAACGCTCCCTCACGGAAGTGCGAGAGCACCGGAAGAAGCTCGAGGCGCGACTCCGCCGGGTCCGCAAGGAGCTTCTGCGACTGCGACAGGCCGCGGACGCGCTGCTCGACCTCGCCCGACTGCCCCCCCGAACGGAGATGATCCGTGCCTCGAGCCCTAGTGCACTCCAGAATCGCTAGGCAGGAGTCGCTCCTCGCGACCGAGCGGGAGCTCGTGGACGAGGTCGCCCGGACCCGGCGCCAGGAGGAGTACCTCACGCTCAAGGTGCGCCAGGCCCGTGAGCAGGTCCGCTACTACGAGCGCCTCCTCGGACTCCTGAAGCGCGACTGGGGTGGCGACGCCGCGCTCGCGGGCCTCGTGCGGCGGCGCGGCTAGCGTCCCCGCCCGGGGTCGTCCGTGAAGATCCTCGTGGTCGGGGCCGGCGCGGTCGGTTCGGTCCTCGCGGCCCGGCTCTCGGCCGCCGGGTTCCCGGTCGAACTCGTCGCGCGCCGGGAACACGTCGAGGCGATCCGCGCCCGGGGACTTCGCATCGAGGGCACGAGCGACGGCACGTTCCACCCGACCGCGCTCGCCGACCTTGCGGAGGCGACCTCGCCGGAGGCCATCCTGCTGACCGTGAAGACGTTCGACCTCCCGACCGCGGTCGCCCTGCTCGGCCGGCGGTTCCCCCGGCTCGTGCCGACCCTCCTCCCCCAGAACGGACTGAACGTCGAGCCGTCGGTCGAGCGGGACCTCCGGGCCGCGTCCGGCGCCGACCCGCTGCCGGCGCTCGTCCGCGCCGTCAACTCGATCCCGGCGACGCTCGTCGGACCCGGGGTCGTCCGGCAGAACGGGCGCGGAGAACTCGTCCTGCGCGACCCCGCACGGGGCGGCCCCGCCGCCGTGGCGACGGCGACGTTCCGCGACCTCATCGAACGGGCCGGGGTCGCGGTCCGACTGGTCGCCGACCTCGAGCGGGAGCTCTGGCGGAAGGCGCTCGTCAACGCGGCGATCAACCCCGTGACCGCGACCCACCGCGTGCGGAACGGGCGGCTCCTCGAGAGCCCCTACCGGGAGCTGGCCCGGACCCTTCTCCGCGAGGCCGAACGGGCGGCGGCCGCTGCCGGATTTGAGTTCACGGACGAGGAAGCGGACCGGGAGCTCGAGCGCGTCGTCCGGGCGACCGCCGAGAACCGCTCGAGCATGCTGCAGGACCGGGACCGGGGGCGGCCGACCGAGGTTGATGCGATCTCGGGCGAGATCCTCCGCACCGCGACCGCGCACGGATTCGACCTCCCGGCGACGCGCGCGGTCGTCGCCGAGCTCCGCGGGCCCCGCGCGCGGGTGACGGCCGAAGGTTCATAGTCCGAGGGCCCTCCCCGAGGCGCATGGTGGAGAAACGAGGGTTGGCGGACGTCGCGCTGCGCGGCCGACGCGTGCTCCTGCGCGTCGACTTCAACGTCCCGCAGGACGCGTCGGGCCAGGTCGCGGACGACCGCCGGATCCAGGAGGCGCTCCCGACGCTGAACCACCTGCGCGCGGCCGGCGCGCGCACGATCGTCCTCACGCACCTCGGCCGACCCGACGGGCACCGCGACCCGCGCTACTCGCTGAAGCCGGTCGCACGTCGGTTGAGCTCGATCCTCGGGCAGCCGGTCCCGCTCGCCGACGACGTCGTCGGGATCCACGCGCTCGAGATGTCGACGCGGGTCGAGAACGGCGGCTTCCTGATGCTCGAGAACCTGCGGTTCCATCCCGGGGAGGAGGCGAACGACCCCGGATTCGCGGCGCAGCTCGCCCACCTCGGCGAGCTGTTCGTGCAGGACGCCTTCGGGGTACTCCACCGAGCGCACGCGTCGACCGTGGGCGTGCCGAAGCGGCTCGCCTCGGTCGCCGGCTACCTCGTGGAGAAGGAGGTGCGCGAGCTCTCGCACCTCGTCGGCCAACCGGCGCGACCGTACGTGGTCGTGATCGGGGGGGCGAAGGTCTCCGACAAGCTTCCGCTGCTCGAGAGCCTCTCGGGGCGCGCGGACGCGGTCCTGATCGGCGGCCTGCTCGCGATGCCGTTCCTTGCCGCGGGGGGGACCCGGCTCGGACAGACCCCGGTCGAGTCGGGCATGGAGGAGGCGGTCGAGCGCTTCGCCCGCCAGGCGACCGAGCTCGGCACGTCGATCGTGCTGCCGAGCGACTTCGTCATCGACCGGCCCGGGGAGAGCAGCCCGCGCGTCGTGCGGTTCGACCAGGTCCCCGACGACGCGGTCGTCCGGGACATCGGGCCCGAGACCCGGTCCCGGTTCACGACCGCGCTCGCCGGCTCGCGCACCGTGTTCTGGAACGGGCCGCTCGGCCAGGCCGAGGACCCGCGCTTCTCCGACGGGACGCGGACGGTGCTGAGCGCGCTCGCTTCGATCCCGGGCTACCACGTGGGGGCCGGCGGGGACTCCGCGCGCGTCGCGCAGGAGCTCGGGGTCATCGGCGGCTTCCAGTTCCTGTCGACCGGTGGGGGCGCCGCGCTCGAGTTCGTACAGGGAGGCGACCTACCCGGCCTCGCCGTCCTGCCGAACGCCTGACGCGGGCGGGCCCGCGCGGACGGGCGGCTCGGTCGAGGGTCTCGGCGAGGTAGGCGAGGTAGCCCGGCGCCGCCCGCGGGACGTCGATCTCGACGATCTCGGGGACGGAGTACGGGTGGTCCTCGGCGAGGAAGCGGAACAGCGCCCCCACCCGTTTCGGCACCGTCTTGAACAGCACGAGCGCCTCCGACTCGCTGACGAGCCGGCCCTTCCACCAGTAGCGCGAGTCGACCGGGACGACGTTCCCGCACGCGGCGAGTTCCCGCGAGAGCGCTCCCGTGACCGCCGTCAGCGCGCGCTCGCGACTCGGGTACGTCGTGAGCACGAGCCGCATCGGCCCCTTGGCCCACTCCGGGTCGGCCGGGTACGGGCTCACGCCGCCGAACCGACCCGCACCGGGTCGCCTCCCGAGAAATCGAGGCTCACGAGGTCGAGGGTCGAGAGGTCGACGACCGCGGCGTGGGCCGGGACCGGCGTGATGTTCCGCATGCGCTGGTACTCGGTCTCGGACTGCCAGGTCGAGGCGTTGAGGAGGAGCACGCCCCGGTACCGGTCCGCGCCGTAGGTGTGGACGTGGCCGGTGACGAGGATGTCGGGAGCCGGGTCGATGACGAGCCCGTCCCGGGGGAGCGGGGCGAGCGGGGTCCGGTCGCCGTAGCTCGGCGCGAGGTGGCGCATCGCGAGCATCCGCTTCATCACGTCGGTCGGCCGGGCGTACGCCGCGCCCGGGATCGCGGGGATGAGGTCGTCGAACGACCGCCCGTGGTAGGCCTCGACCACGACGCCGTGGAGCGCGAACGTCGACGGGTTCGCGAGCGAGTGGACGTTCGCGGGGAACGACGCGCGCAGCGCGGCGGGCAGCGCGGGCTGCGGCTCGGCCGGGCAGACCGCGTCGTGGTTGCCCGGGACGACCACGATCGTGAGGCGCTCCGGTAGCTCCCCGAGTCGACGCCCGAGCTCGGCGTACTGCTCGACCACGTCGGCGATCGCGAGCTCCTGCTCCTGGTCGCGGTAGATGCCGATCCCGTCGACGAGGTCCCCCGCGATCACCACGTGGCCGATCGCCGCCGCCCGCTCGCCCATCGGGCCCCGCCCGTTCAGGAAGGCGACCAGGCGGCTCCAGGCGTCGGCAAGGAAGGAGCGGCTGCCGATGTGAAGGTCCGAGAGGAGGAGG
>JASHPY010000020.1 GCA_030037855.1 Thermoplasmata archaeon
CTACGCGTAGCCCGTGGACGGTCGGCCCCCCACTCCGCTCGCTCCCGAGCCGCGCCGGCGGTTCGCGCTGGGGCTCGCCGGCCGCCTCGGACTCGGCGTCGCGATCTTGGTGGCGCTCGCGCTCCTGGTCTCCCCGCTCGTCGGTCAGGTCTCGATCCCGGCGATCGTCGTCTATCGGATCCTGTTCGGGCAGCCCCACCCGTGCGCGGGCTTCGCCTCGTCCGCCTTCAACTGCGCCGCCGCGCCCACGATCGTACTCCAGGCGCGCCTCCCCGAGATTCTGCTCGCGCTCATCGCGGGCGCCGCGCTCGGGCTCTCGGGCGCCGCGCTCCAGGGTGTGTTCCGCAACCCCCTCGCGGACCCGTTCCTCCTCGGGATCTCGAGCGGGGCCACGCTGGGTGCCTCGGCCGTCTTCGTCTTTCAGGTAGGTATCCAGGAGGCCGACCTCGCGCTCCCGGCCTTCGCGTTCTTGGGTGCGGGCGGTACCGGACTGGTCGTGGTCCTGCTCGCACGCAGCCGGCAGGGCTCGGTCGAAACGCTCCTCTTGGGCGGCGTCGCGATCGCGAGCTTCCTCTCCGCGGCCGACGCGCTCGTGCTGCTCTACAATCCGGTGCTCGGACTCCAGGTCGACGACTGGCTCCTCGGGGGGCTCGAATCGGCGTCGTGGCCGGTCGACGCGATCGCGTTCTCCCTCGTCGCGGTCTTCGGCACGCTGCTCGCGCTCTACGGTGCCGAGCTGAACCTGCTTCAGCTCGGCTCGGACGTCGCCCAGAGCGTCGGCGTCCACACGTCGCGCGTGCGGATCTCGGTCATCCTGCTCGCGACGCTGATCACCGCCGCCGCGGTCGCGTTCACGGGGATCATCGGGTTCGTCGGGCTCGTCGCGCCCCACATCATCCGCCGGACGGTCGCGACGGACTATCGGGTGGTGCTCGGCGGCTCCGCGCTCACCGGCGCGGCGTTTCTGCTCGCCGCCCGGGACATCTCCGACGTGGTCTTCCCGACCTCACTCCTACCGATCGGGATCTTCACCTCGTTCGCCGGGGTACCGGTGTTCATCTACCTGCTCTACCGCCAGAGCCAGTCGGTGACGATGGGAGCGGCGTAGTGTCCGCCGCGGCCCTCCGGCTCGAGGGACTCTCGGTGCGGTACGGTGACCGGTCGGCGCTGCGCGAGGTCGACGTCGCGATCTCGCCCGGCGAGGTGGTCGCGCTCGCGGGGCCGAACGGCTCGGGCAAGACGACCCTGATCCGCAGCGTGCTCGGCCTCGTGCCGTCCGCGACCGGACGGGTGGAACTCCTCGGCTCGGTCGCCGCCGATCTCACGATCCGGGAGCGCGCGCTCCGCGTCGCGTGGGTCCCGCAGGGCGAGAGCGCACGCGACAACGTCCGGCTGCGAGACTACGTGCTCTACGGCCGGTACGCCCACCGCCCCGGGTGGGGCGGAGTCTCCCGTCGCGACCTCGAGGTCGCCGACCGCGCGCTCGCGGACGCCGGTCTCGGGGATCGCGCGAGCGACGGGATCCTCTCAATCAGCGGCGGCGAACGGCAGCGAGCGATCCTCGCCCGCGCGCTCGCCCAAGAGACACCGTTACTGCTGCTCGACGAGCCCACGACCCACCTCGACATCGGGCATCAGCTCGACCTCCTCGGTCGCGTTCGCGCGCTCGCCCGCGAGCGCCGCGTCACCGTGGTCGCCGCCCTCCACGACCTCAACCTCGCCGCGCGCTTCTCCGACCGGATCGTCGTGCTCTCGCGCGGTCGCGTCTTCGCCGACGGCCCGCCGGACGCCGTGCTCTCCGAGGACCTCCTCGCCCGGGTCTGGGGGGTGGCGGCCGACCTCCGGCACGACCCTCGGACCGGAGCCCCGTATCTTCTGCCGCATCGGGTGCTGTCGGGGGCGGAGGAGGGGGCCGCCGCGCCGGGGGTCGGGCCGGTACACGTCGTCGGCGGGGGCGGGGCGGCCGGCCCGATCCTTCGCCGTCTCTCCGACGAGGGGTTCCGGCTGACCGCGGGCGCTCAGCACCTGCTCGATTCGGACACGGAGACCGCAGAAGCCCTCGGCGTGCCCATGGCCGTGGAGGTGCCGTTCGCGCCGCTCGGCGACGAGGTTCGCGCGCGCAACCGACGGCTGCTCGAGTCGGCCCGCGCGATCGTGGTGAGCCGGTTCCCCGTCGGGCCCTCGAACCTCGCGAACCTCGAGGATATTCTCCCGTTCGCGGGGCGGACGCCGATCCTTGTGCTCCGACGCGCGGCCGTCCCGACGTGGGATTTTACCGGAGGTAGGGCGACCGAGCTGGTTCAGCGTCTCGAGCGGGCCGGGGCGCGCGGAGTCGACGACGGCGACGCGCTCGTCGCGGAACTGCGGCGGGTGCTCCGGCCCACGACCGAACCGCCCCCGCCGTCGACCGGCCCGGCCTCAGGGTAGCGGGGCGACCTGGAGGGGCGGGACCCGTGGCCCCCCGAACTCCGAGAGGAAACGGGGAAGGTCCCCCTCGAGCACGAACACCGTGCTCGGCACGCCGAGCTCGGACGCCTCCCGCACCGAAGCGGCGACCGCGAACCGGTGGACGGGCCGGTCCGTTGCGGTCCGGACCGCGTGGAACGCCTCGAGGCCGTGCGCTCCGAGCAGCCCGCGGGGACCGCGACCGATCGCGGCTCGCACGCGCCGGCAAAGGTGCGCGTCGACGAGATCCTCCCCCGTCAGCGTCCGCACGTGGATCGCACCGGGGACGAGCGGCACGATCCCTTCCAACTCCGCGACCTCGACCAGCGAACCCTTCGCGCCCCCTCGGACGACCCGGCCACGCGACGGGCCGGCCGACCCCGACCGAGCCGAGAGGAGTCCGTCCGCGAGTTCGAGGGTGACGGGGTCGCCGGCGGAGAGCGGGTCGAGCGCGATCGCCCGGCACGACCGCACCACGTGAAGCCGGTCGATCCGCGCCCGGACCTCGTCCCCGAGGCGGCCGAGCGACTCGTGTACGAACGCGACCCCGCGCACGGTCGGCCGGTACCGCCCGTCCCGCAGCTCGACCAGGCCGCGCCGCGCCAGCGACCGGTACGAGTGGGAGACCGCCTGGACGGTGAGACCGAGGTGGTCCGCGATCGGCCGAAGCTGCGTCGGCTCCAAGGTCGTGCACTCGTAGAGGATGAGGAGCTCGGTGACCGCCCCGCCGCGTCGCAAGCCCGCGAGGCCCTCGCCGAGCCCGGCCGAGCCCCGTCGCGGCATCCGACGGCGGGACCCTCCGGCGGCTAAATCCGTTTTTCCCCGTCGGGAAAACCCGGTTTATGCGGCCCGCACGCGAGACGCGCCGCGACCGAGCGCCGCGTCCTCGGCCTGGCGTCGGACGGCGCGGATCCGGTCGCGGATGCGCGCCGCCTCCTCGAAATCGAGTCGCTCCGCCGCGAGCCGCATCTCCTCCTCGAGGTTCGCGATGAGGAGCGGCATCCGACCCTTCCACTTCTTTCCGAGGCCGGACGTGGAGAGCTCGCCCGACGGCGACTCCTCCGGGCCGAGGAGCGCGCGGACCTCCTTCTGGATCGACTCGGGCACGATCCCGTGCTCGGAGTTGAACGCGACCTGGGCCGAGCGGCGACGGGACATCTCCGCGATCGCCCGGGCCATCGACCCGGTCGTGCGGTCGGCGTAAAGCACCACCTTCCCGTCGACGTTCCGACTCGCGCGGCCCGCGGTCTGAACGATCGACGTCTCGCTCCGGAGGTAGCCCTCCTTGTCGGC
>JASHPY010000003.1 GCA_030037855.1 Thermoplasmata archaeon
GTCGCGTCCGAGTCATCTGCCGCACGATCGCGGGAGGACTGTGAGTGAGCGGGTGTTCTGTCCCGGTGAAACGGAACCCGTTCGCTGAGTAGACCCTGACCGCCGACGTTTGGTCCGGGTTGACTTCGAGGGTGACCCTCGAGTCGGGCGGTCCGCGGTCGATCCAGTCGAGCACCGCGGTGAGCAGCTCCCGGCCGATCCCACGGTTCCTCCAGGCGGGCTCGACCCACATGCCCCAGAGGACCGGACCGTCATCGCTAGTGAAGATTCCGACCATACCGACGAGCATTCCCTTCGGACTCGCGGCCACGAAGGTAGCTTCCCGTGGCTCCGAGGCTCCCCTTCGAGCCCACTCTCGCCACCGCTCCTCCGGGTAGGCCGCCTCGCGAGCCGCCGTGCTCCCGAACGCCAGCGGGTCCGTCGTCAACGCGTCCAAGCGAAGCTTTCGAAACGCCGGCCACTCCTCGGAGCGCAGGCGCCGAACGACCGATCCGGCTTCCATGGCAGGGTCGATCGGCGGCTCCCGCGCCGTTAGGCCACGGCCTTCCGTACGAGGGCGACGATCCGCGCCTCCTCGACCGGGGTCAGCTCTGTCAGCGCGTAGTACGTCGGCCACATGTGTCCCTCATCGAGCTTCGCCTCGTCGCTGAAGCCCAGCGTCGCGTACCTCGTCTTGAACTTCGCCGCGTCCTGAAAGAAGCAGACCACCTGGCCGTCCTTCGAGTACGCCGGCATCCCGTACCACGTTCTCGGAGTAAGGCCGGGAGCGGTCGCCTTGATGAGCGCGTGGATCCGCTCCGCCAACGCCCGGTCCTTGGCCGGCATCGTGGCGATCTTCGCGAGCACCTGGCGTTCGCCGTCCTGCGTTCCGGGCCGGACGGCGGCCCGCCGCTCCTTGAGATACTCCTTCATCGCGGCCCGCTCCTCGTCGGTGAAGCCCGCGCCGGTCGTCGGAGCCCGCTTCTTCGAAGTTTTCATCGTCACTTCCCCTCGAGGCCGCGGCCGAACCACGGCCGTACCCTCGAAGCCCCGACGGCAGCCCCATACTTGACGCTGGGGTCCCGGCCGCTTCGTCCCTCCCTCGTCGACCCCGCGGCGAGCCGGCCGCGCCTCGAGCCAGGGGTCAGGTCCGAGGGACCGGGTCGCCCGTCGGACTAAGCCACGGAGGGAACGGTAGCGGCCGACCGTCCAGGTGCGCGGACAACCGGTCGAGGAGGTCCCCGAGACCTCGAACGAACGTTCGGGCGGTCGCCCGAGTGAGCCGTCGGTGGGTGAGCACGAGCAGGGTCCCTCCCTCGACGGGCGTCAGCTCCCAGCGCACGGTCGACGCTTCCCCCTCGGGAAGATTGGGCGCGGCAGCGACGTTCCATTCGTACTCGTAGACTCGGGGGGGATGCCACTCCAGCACTCGCCCCGTGGCCCGTACGCCGCCCAGGTGCTCGATCTCGAGCCTCCCGCCCGCTGCGTCCTCTCGGCTCACCCGCGCCATGAACCAGGCCTCGACCTCCGCCGGGTCCGTGATCGCTTCCCAGACGTCCTCGATCGGATGGCGAAGCAAGCGCCGGAACCGCAGGGTCGACTTCTCACCGTCCGCTTCGAGGAGTCCGGGGCCCCCCACGCTGCCCGCACCGGCGCGGGGCGTCGGGGTTTCACTCATGGCCGCTTTTCGGCGGCGGCGCGTTGCCTCGCGTCGAGGTGGGCCTCGAGCGAGTCCAACTCGGTCTCCCAGAACCCCCGATATTTCGAGATCCATGCGTCGAGCGGGGCCAGCCCCTCGGAGCGGAGCGCGTAGACGCGCCGTCGCCCCTCTTTTCGCACGCGGACCAGCCCGGACTCCCGAAGCACTCGAAGATGCCGGGACATTCCGGGCTGGCTCACCGAGGGAAACGCGCCCCCGAGCTCGCCCGCCGTCCGCTCTCGACGGTACAACAGGTCGAGCACCAGCCGACGCGTGGGGTCCGAAACCGCCGCGAATGCGTCCATGCGCCCGACGCAGACATAACCGGCAGAATATTTATGCTGGGAACGTGGGAGAGAGGGCGCGCTGCCCCCGTCAAACGCTCGGGGAGCCCGGCTCGCGTCCACGTGTAACTACAGCTCGATATGTCGAGCCGTCGCGCGGCCGGTCACGGCCCGAGCGCGAGTCGGCGCCCTCCCGGAAGCTCGGGTCCGTGGGCTCTCGCACGTCGTACGGGACTCGCCGGGGTCGGGCGAGGCCCGAACCGAGAGGGTGGAAGCTGAGACCACGACGGACGCCCCGCGGACGCGGGGCGCGCGACGAACTGACCCTCCGCGGGTCCCGCGCGGCTCACGACGGGGTCGCCGTGAAGACGCACCCGCGGCTCGCGTGCTTGGTCGGGTCCGGCTTCGACACGTCCCACCGCTGCCCGAGCCGGGCCTCGAGGACGCTCCGCATCATCTGCGGGCACATCACCCGGCCGATCTCGGGCGAGTCCGACGTGCAGGCGAAGCAGCCCGTGACCTGGAAGGTCAGGGGCTTCTCGCGGACGACCTTGAGGTGCCCCATCGTATGCGTCTCGTAGTAGGAGCTCAGCGAGCGGCCGACCGCCTCCGGCGTCTCCCCGGACACTTCCTCCGCGATCTGGCGACCGAGCTGGCGGGCGATCGTCTCGATCAGCTCGGGCAGCTCGAGCTGGAAACCCCGGACCCCGCTCGCCCGCATGCCGAGGCGCGCGATCTCCTTGAGCCGCTGGAACGGCTCCGCCTCCTTCCCCTGGACGACCGGGATCACGGCGGCGGTCGGGTGGTCGAGCGCGACGAAGCGGGCCTCCGCTCGCTCGGCCGGCGCCCAGAGTCGGCGGTGGTAGTCCCGCGCGAGCTGCACGAACTTCGGGGCGGAGGACCA
>JASHPY010000021.1 GCA_030037855.1 Thermoplasmata archaeon
GGACGCGCGAGCCGGTCGGATCCGCACCGTCGTCATGGGCCCGTCCCTCGGTCGTAGCTCGAACTCGACAGGGCGACCCGCCGGCGGTCCCCTTCGACCGACGACAGCGCGTCGGCGACTGCGCCCGCCCGAGCTCGAGGGGCGAGGGCGGCCAGCGTCGGACCCATTCCACTGACCCCACAGGCGGAGGCCCCGGCGTCTTCGGCGGCTCGCCGGACCCGGGCGTAGTCGTAGCCCATCAGCCGCTCGACCAGCTCGCTGTTGAGGCGCATCGCCCGCGGCCAGTCTCCCGCGAGCGCGGCGTCGACCGCGGCCCGCCCCTCCGCGTGTCGGGAAGCGAAACGCGCGGCCCACTCGGGGGAAGGCCGGTGCTCGTGCGCCGGGATGACCAGAGCGACCTCGAGATCTCGACCCAGCTCGTCCGTGCGGAGCAGCTCTCCCGACCGGTTGTCCGTCACCACCAGTCCCGAGGAGAGTCCCGCGAGCGCGTCGTCGAACGCCCCCGACGCGCTGACCCCCGCCTCTCGAGACGCCTCGGCGGAAAGGCGGGCGACCTCCACCACCGGGACCTCGGCGCCGGTCGCTCGGGCGACCGCGAGGATGACCGCAGCGCTCACCGCGCTCGAGCTCTTGAGCCCGCGAGCCGGCGGAATCTCCGAGCGCACGGCGAGCCGGCCCGTTCCCGAGCTTCCCGGGGCCAGTCGGTTCAGGGCGACGCCGAGCGCGCTCACGACCAACGGGGTCCGCGCCGCCTCCTCGACCTCCACGTCCCAACGTTCGCGCGATCCCGCGGGGTGAAGCTCCACCTCGGCGCGCGCGCCGAGGGCGATGCCTGCCGCCGAACCGACGCCGGTGACGAGCGCGTTGACGATCGTGATCGCCCCCATCGCCTCTCCTACGCCGCGCACGGGCCCTCCTCGATCGTCCGGTCGACCTCTTCAGGCGACGGCTCCGCGCCCCACCAGATCCCGAAGCTCGCGGCGGCCTGGTACGCGAGGAGCCTCCACCCGTCCTCGTACACCGCCCCGGCCGCGAGCGCCGCGTCCCGAACGTGCGGCTCGTCCGCGAGATAGACCCAGTCGAGCACTCTCCCCCCCCGAGCGACGAGCGGGGCGAGTGGAACGGCGAGCGTTCCGGCCCCGGCTCGTCCGACCGCGGTCGCGTGCACGACCAGGTCGAACGGGCGCAATTCGTCCGCGGTCAACGGCGTCGCACCAAAGCGCTCGGCGACCGACCGGGTCGCCTCGGGCGAGCGCGCGAGCACGTGCCCCGCGGCCCCGGTCTCTCGCGCCGCGGCGAGCGTCGCGGCGGCCGCCCCACCGGACCCGACGACCGCGAGCTCCCGGCCGTCCCAGCGGCCGTCCCGATGGAGCTCCTCAAGGCGTCGGAGGATCGCCGAGAGGTCGGTGTTCTCGGCCTCGATCTCCGCGTCGCGGAACGTGAGGCAGTTCGCGACGCCGCACCGCTCGGCGCCCCGCCCGATTCGCGTCGCGCAGGCGAGCGCGGCCGCTTTCCACGGATGCGTGATGTTGAGGCCCCGGACCCCTTCCGCGATCAGCGGCTCGATCGAATCGACCAGCTCCGCCTCGCTCTCGATCTCGAGCGCGATGTAGAGGCCCCGACGTCGTTCGGCGCGCATCCAGCGGGAGTGGAGGTAAGGGCTCTGGGAATGCGAGATCGGCCGGCCGACCAGGCCGAACAGCGGTACCGCGTCGCTCCCCTCGAAGTACCACCGGAGACGGTCGACCGGGACCTGGCTTGGCTCCACGGCCGGCGAGAAGGACGTACCCGGTCGAACCGGGAGGCCGGCGAAGACGAATGGGTAGCGGAGACGCATCGCCCCGGCCCGCAGCAGCGCGCCCGAAGGACCGGTCGTGAGCAGGACCGTGGACCCGAGGGCGCCGGTGCGAAGCGTCGGCAGGATCGCATCGAACAGCTCCGTGACCGTCGCTCGCAGGACGACCTTGCGCAAGGCCCCGGGGGGCGGCGCGGCGCGCACCCGCCGGAACAGCTCGTCCGGACTCGTCCCCTCGGGGAGATGGGACGAGAGGACGACGATCGAGTGACCGTGATCGGCGACGGCGGCCGCCATCGGGCCATCGCGCGCCTCCTCGAGGTCGAGCCACAGGAACGGGAGGGCCGACGCCGCCTCGAGCTCGGTTCGCCGCGCGTCCGGGTCGTCCGGCCCCTCCCCACCCTCCGCTCGCGATCGCAGGGTCGCCATCAGGGGAAGCGCCGCGGGGAACAGCGTGGCGAGCGCGGCTCGATCGCTCGGGACCATTCGGTCGAGCCGGACCTCCGCGACGTCCGCTCCGCCGGCCCGGGCGAGCTCGACCTCCTCCCGGAGCACCGAGATCGTTCGGCCCGGCAGCGTCACGATCAGAAGGGGTACCTCGGACGTCATCGTTCGTGGACGGTCTCCTCGACCGCGTGCCCCAGATGCCGCGCCGGGGGAAGGTGGACGGCCCGTACCGATGCACCGGGGGCCAGTTCGGTGGACGCGACTCGACCGGACTCGGTCGAGAGGCGCACGGTCTCGGCCTCCTGGAGGAAGATCGTCCGCGGGGTCCCGGCGTCGTCGGCGGTCACCACGACCATCGGTCGCCGTTCGATCTTCACCCGTCCGACGCGGGCGGATCGGACCCCCCCCTCGGGTCGCGTCACGAGCACCGCATCCCCCGGTTCGAGCTCCGAGAGGTAGCGGGTGGTACCGTCCGCGAGGAGGACGTAGGAGTGGGCCGCCCCGGCGTTCACTCGGAACGGCCGGGCCCGGCTGAACGCGGACCCGACGGCTTCGCTCGCGACGTGGAAGAGGAATGCCGCGGCGCTGCCGACCAGCAACCCCTCCTCCGGTGCCAGGAGCGAGGTCGTGTCGACCAGGACGCGGTCGCCGATGCCCGCCGGTCGCACGGCGAGGACCGGTGCGCGGATCCACTGGAGCGGCTGGGACGTCGGTCCTTCGACGAGCGACTCGAGCTCATCGACCTGCTCGACGGAGTGGATCTCGACGAAGACGCGGTCGGCCCCGTGCTCGAGCGCGCCGAGCGCTCCGGACACCTCCGCGGGCGTGCGGGCGTAGACCCAGACCGCGAACCGACGGCCGCGAGCGGCGATCGCGTTCTCGAGAGGGATCACCCGGTCGCCGGTCCATTCGATCGCGAGCACGCCGCCCGGTGGCGTGGCGCGCACCGCGAGTTCGAGCGTCGCCGCGTCCGCGACCGTGGCGACGACGACATCCGAACCCGCCGGCCCGACACCCCGGAGCCGGTCCCCTTCCCGCACGACGACCTCCTCGCCCTCCCCCGGGGCCACCGGGAGCTCCGCGCGGTCGTGGAAGCGGGCGAAGCCGCGACGTCGAGCCCGATCGAGGATCGCCGCCCGGGTCGCCTCGTCGGCGTCCGGTAGTGCGATCGTGACTCGGTCCCGCGTCACGTCAGTCTCCGTTAGCTCCCGTGGAGCAGGGCGGCGATCCGACGCGCGAGCGGGGCGACCGGGCGTCGCTGGAACAGGTTCCGCCCGATGCAGATGCCCGCGCCGCCCGCCGCGATGCTCTGCTCGACGAGGTGGAGGAACTCCGACTCGTCGTCGAGCCGTACTCCTCCCCCGATGAGGACCGGGACCGGCGTCGTCCGGCAGAGGCGGCGGAACTCGTCGACCGACCCCGGGTAGCTCGTCTTCACGATATCCGCCCCGAGGTCGGCCGCAGCGCGGGCGGCGTGGCGGAGCTCCTCGGGCGTCCCACCGTTCGCCTTCTTGACGTAGGCCATGCAGAGGAGCGGCAGCCCCAGTGCCCGACACTGGTCCGCTGCGGTCCCGAGGTCGGTGAGCATGTCGCCCTCCTCGGCGACACCGAAGTTCACCTGGACAGACAGGACGTCGGCGCCGAGCGCCACAGCCTCCTCCGCCGTGCCGACGAGGCGCTTGTGATGCGAGGTCGGACCGAGGCTCGTCGAGGCCGACACGTGCACCCCGAGCAGGGTCCGGGGGGTCAGGACGGGGGCGAGCTCGCGGACCGCGCCCTTGGTGACGATCAGAAGGTCGGCGCCGCCCTCTTCGAGCTCGCGGGCCAGCGGGGCGAGCTCCTCGAGGCCATCGATCGGCCCCATGGAAAGGGCGTGGTCGAGCGGTACCGAGAACAGCTTACGCTCGGGAGTGGGGAACAGTCGCTTCAGCCGTATCGATTTTCCGTACATCGGAGTTTCTCCTTCGGTTGCTCTCGAAGGGAGGCGGCCGAGACGGGACGACCCGCTAGCGTGCGCAGCACGTTGGGGGGGCGCCGTCCCGGCGCCTCCCATTCACCAGAGCCAGGTCGCGGCAGTGCCCGGGCCCGGCCCGACGGTCGCGCGGGGGTCGGACGAGACTGCCATCGACCTTCCGGACCCGAATTCTCCTATTTATGCTTGCCCGACGCGGCCGACGCGCCGTTCGCGGCGACGACCCCGTCGACGAGGAGGGCGTGGATCGAGAACCCCCGCAGCATCTGGTCCCACATTTGCCGGCGGACGGCCGGCGAGTTCGCGAACCCGGCAACGATCTGCCCGATCCACTCGCTGTGCTCGACGTCCGCGGTGACGTGAAGGCGGTAGTACTCGAGGTGCGCGTCGTCGACCCCGTAGTGCGTCTGGAAGGCCGGGAGCAGTCGCGCACAGAGCTCGACGTTCGGGGGCTCGGACGAGCCGGCCGCCGAGACGTAGAACGGGTTGATCCGGTTCGTGTAGAGGAAGTCGTCGATCGCGACCATCGTGCTGGGGAGCAGGGTCGCGCCCTGCACTTCGGTTCGGGGAACGCCGAGCCCCTCGCAGAATCGGAGCCACAGCTCCGGATGCCCGGGCTCCTTGCCCTTCGGGTCGCCCGCCTCCTCGACCAACTGGTCGAGGATCATCCGCCGGTACCGGTCGTTCGCCGGCTCCCACGAGCAGTTTGAGAACCGCTCCGCCATCGCGATCGGGACCGCGGCGAGCCAGGGGTAGAACTGCTTCACCCAGGCGCGGACGAGCGGCTTCGGGACCTCGCCCCGCTCGAGCTTCGAGAAGAACGGGTGGGTCTTGAACGGGTGGTTCTCCATCTTGTACTTCGTGAGCTCGTCGCGGAACTTCTCGCCCTCGAAGCGGTCCCACGGTGCGTCGGCCATCGCCCCTCGGACCCGGGGGCGCTATTTGGTGGTCGGGGTTCCGTACTGAACCTCGGGGTTTATCGGAGATTTCCCGGCTGGGTCGGCGTGACGCACGACGACTCGACGTCGGGCCCGGTGCCCGAGTTCGGACCGCTCGCCGGACTCCGCGTGCTCGACTCCGCTCGATTCGTCGCGGGTCCCTGGGCCGCGACGTACCTCGGTGAGTTCGGTGCCCGGGTGGTTCACGTCGAGGGTCCCCCGTTCGGCCCCCCGTACGCGGACGCGACCCGGTCGCTCCGCCCCCTCCTGCCGGGCGCGAACGCCGAGGACGCCGTTTCGGAGTCGTGGGTCCAATACTCTCGGAACAAGCTCTCGGTCGGCCTCGACCTTCGGACGCCCGAGGGCCGCGACGTCTTCCTCGACCTTATCCGGGCGTCGGACCTCTGGATCGAGTCGTCACGGCCCGGAACGTACGACAAGCTTCGGCTCTCCGATCGCGAGGTCTGGGCCGCGAACCCGAAGGTCACGATCGTCCACGTTTCGGGCCACGGGCAGACCGGCGATCCCGCGCGCGTGAACGCCCCCTCGTACGACCTCACGGCGCAGGCGTACAGCGGCTACCTATCGCTCCAGGGTCGGCCCGACCCGGAACCGCCGATGCGCGCCGGCACCGCGATCAACGACACCGTCACGGGGCTCGCGGCGGCGACCGCGGGCCTGATGGGGTACATTCATGCCCAGCGGACGGGACGGGGGCAGGCGGTCGATGTCGCTCAGTACGAGATCTTCTTCGTCCTCCTGGAGAACCTCGCGCTCGACTACTTCATGCGCGGTGTCGTTCGAGGTCGATTCGGCACGGGGCACGCCCGGCTGCATCCGTACGACGTCCACCGGGCCGCGGACGGATGGGTAGTGGTCGCCGCCCCGACGCCGGACTCGTGGCGCGCGCTCCAGCGCGTGATCGGATTCAACGACCCGGCGTTCGACGACCGGGACTATCGTCTCCGCCATCGCGAGCCGGTCGACCGAGCCATCGCCGAGTTCTGCCGGACCCGCACGCGGGCGGAGCTCGAGCAGCTCGGTCGCGAGCACGACGTCGCGATCTCGCGCGTGTACGACATCGCCGACATCGCTCGGGACGACCATTACCGAGAACGGGGCATGCTGGTCGAGTGGGACGATCCGATCGCCGGGCGCGTGAAGGGCGCGGGCGTCGCGCCCCGGTTCCTCGGGACCCCCGGGGGAGTCTGGCGGGGCGCCCCGTGGCTGGGGCAGGACAACGAAGCGGTCCTGGAAGGAATCCTGGGTTACCCGCGGGCCAAGGTCGACGAACTTCGGGCGAAGGGCGTGGTCGGGGCATCGCCTCCGAAAGGGGGTCCGAGCCCGGTCGAACCGCTCTTCCGGAAGGAGGGCTGGTGAGCGCGCGCCTACCGATGCTCCCCGACGACCCGCTCGTCCCCGAGATCCGAGCGGCGGTCGAGTCGCTCCGTCTCGCCGAGCGGTACCGCGAGCTCGACCGTCATCCCGAGTTCCCCCGAGCCGAGTTCCGTGGGCTCGGCGCGGCTCACCTCCTCGGGCTCCGGACCCGTGCCGCGCTCGGCGGCCGGGGACTCGCCTTACCCCGCGTCGGGGTCGCGCTCTTCCGCCTCGCGCACGCGAGTGGGACCACGTTCGCGAAGCTCTCGCTCCAGCCGGAGTTCTCCTCGGTCCTCGCGGAGCACGGTTCGCCGCCGCTGGTCGACGAGTGGTTCCGACCGATGCTTCGGGGGGAACGGCTCGTCGGGAACCATCTGACCGAACCCGGCGCGGGCTCGGACGCCGCCGCGATCGCGACCACCGCGACGCGGGAGGGTGACGGTTACGTCCTGGACGGGACCAAGAGCGAGGCGGCGTTCGCCGCGGATGCCGAGGCGGCGATCGTCTACGCTCGGGTCCCGGGAGGCGAGCCACGAGGCGGTATCACGGCGTTCCTCGTGCCGCAAGACCTCCCGGGGGTCTCGAGGCACGCCGGGGTCGGCGACCTCGGGGAGCGCTGGCAACGGCGCGGATCGGTCGTCTACTCGCGCGTGCGCGTCCCCGAACGCTTCCGGATCGGAGAGGAAGGGAAGGGATTCGACTACGTGCGCACGGAACTGACGCGGGAGCGCGCGCTGCTCGCGGCGATCTACCTCGGGGTCGCCCGCGCCGCCTGGGACGAGACCGTTGAGTACGTCGGCGAGCGCTCGGCGTTCGGTCGGACCCTTTCCGCCCAGCAAGCGGTCGCGTTCCCGCTCGTGGAGGACGGCGCGTCGCTCACCGCCGCCTGGCTCTACGTCGAGCGGACGCTCGAGCGGCTCGAGCGCGGAGAACCGGCCGATGCCGATGCGGCGATGGCGAAGTGGATGGCCGGCGAGGTCGCGCTCCGGGCGCTGGACCACGCGATCCAGTTCCACGGAGGACGAGGGTACTCCCAGTCGCTCCCCCACGAGCAGCGGTGGCGAGACGTCCGCAGCGGGCCGATCGCCCACGGGCCGGCCGAGATCATGCATCTCGTCGCCGCCCGCCAGCTCTGGCCGCGCCGGGCCGGCACGAACCCTTAACTCCCCCCCGGGGGGTCTTGCATCGACGGGCGGGGGGAGGGTCATTTCGGCCGGCGCTCACGCACGGTTTCCGGGGAGTAAACCGGCGTTTCGTCGACTGCTCGTGCTCTTGCTCGTCGCGCTTTTCGCAGGGTCCTCGCTCTACGGCGGGAGCGCCCCGGTGAGCCGGGCGCACGCGCCCCCGACGTCCGCGCCAGCCGAGTCGCTCGCCGCGATCCTTACCGCTCCGCTCGCTCCCGTCACCGAGCCCGCGACCGACGTTCCCCTCCCCGGGTCCGCGGTTCTCGGCCCCGCGTCGAACGCGAGCGTGCCGATCCTCGTGACGCTCTCCTACTCGAATCAGTCGCTCCTCAACGAGACCCTGGGAGCGCTTTCGGACCCGGCGTCGCCGGCCTACCATCAGTACCTCACCGCCGCGGAATTCGACCGGGAGTTCTCCCCCTCGCCGGCCGCGTACTCGGACGCGCTTTCCTACTTCGAGTCGTTCGGGGTGTCCGGCCTCACGACGTACTCGAATCGAGTGTCGATCGGCTTCGACGCCGCCGCGCCGACGGTGGCGAGGATCTTCCACACCTCGCTCGACGACTACGACTACGACGGCGTGACCTACTTTGCCCCCGCCGCCCCGACCTCGCTCCCCGCGCCGATCGCCGCTTCGGTCGCCCAGGTCGAGGGACTGAGCTCCTACTCCGACCACTTTCTGACGAAGGAACTCGAGCTCACCCCGGTGCACGCGCAAGGGCCCAGTCTCTCCGCGCCCCTCGCGTCGTCCGGCGTCTCGGGGTACCTCGCACCGCCGGTCGTGGACGGGATCCAATTCGAGTACGCCGCCGACTTCCAGGCCGCGTACGACGAGTTGTCGCTATTCTCTCAGTACGGGTACCCGACGAACGCGACGGTCGCGACGCTGCTCTGGGGCGGCGAGTACACCTACTCCCCGACCAGTACCCCCTACGGACCGCTCACGACGGACCAGTACGTCGGCGGATTCGACCCGAACGACGTGGACGAGTTCTTCAACGAGACGTTGCCCGCCGGCGAGCCGCATCCGGTCGCCGAAGGCGTCCCGATCGGCGGGGCGGTGGCGCCGGGGCCGCTCGCATCGTGGGACTCGACCGGGGCCGTGGTCGAGAACACGCTCGACCTCGAGATGGTCGGATCGAGCGCGCCGGGGGCTCACCTCTACAACATCTACGGGCCGAGCCCGACGACCGTGAATCTCGACGAAGCCCTCGCCTACGCACTGAATCCGAACGCCTCGTTCTCCGGGCTCGACAACGTGTCGGTGATCACGAACTCCTGGGGCGGCACGGACTCGAACGACTCGTCCTGGTTCGAGAGCCTCGAGGAGGCCCAGGCCCGCGGCATCACGGTCGTCGCCGCCAGCGGCGACTCGGACGACAGCGAGTTGAGCTCCAAGTACGTCGGGTCCCCGGTCGAGTTCCCCTCCGCGATGGCGTACGACGGGTTCGGGGTCGTGGCGGTCGGCGGAACGACGGTCGTCCTCAATTCGACGTCCTTGGAGATCGACCGTCAGGTCGCCTGGAGCGATCTCGCCCCGGCCGGCGGGGGCGGCCCGATCGGCTCGACCGGGGGCGTCAGCACGGTGTTCCCGGAGCCGAGCTGGCAGGTCGCGAGTCCGGAGGCGAACTCGGTGATCCGCGACGCGGGGCTCGGCGCGGGTCGTGGGGTCCCGGACCTCGCCGCGCTCGCGAACGACACGCTGTTCACCTACACCCTGAACGGCACGCAGTATCCGGCGACCGACGCCACGTACGGGGGCGAGTTCTACTACGTCCAGGGGACGAGCATCTCGGCGCCGCTCACCGCGGGGCTGATCGCGACCATCGA
Source organism: Thermoplasmata archaeon (assembly GCA_030037855.1). Taxonomy (GTDB): domain Archaea; phylum Thermoplasmatota; class Thermoplasmata; order Lutacidiplasmatales; family UBA184; genus Lutacidiplasma. Next base: position 9,544 of record JASHPY010000021.1, read on the forward strand.
CCACACCCTCGTGTCGGCCGGGAACCGGCCCCTCGGGTTCCTGGACCCGGCCCTCTACTCGGTCGCGGACGAGGAGTTCGCCGCGGTGCCGGGCGAAGTCTCGCCGATCGGCGCCTTCGACTCGTCGTACAATTCGATCCTCCCGGCCCTCCCGACGGCCGACGTCGTCTCCGGATCGAACGCGGAGTATCCGGCGGGAACGGGCTACGACCTCGTGACCGGTTGGGGCTCGCTCGACGCCTACAACTTCACGATGTACGTTCTCCGAAGCTCCTCCCAGGGCGTCATCGGCCGGCTCTCGGGCGTCCAGGACTGGGTGAACCTCACGGGGCTCGCGGTCACCAGCACCGGGTCCTCGGGCGACTTCAACGCCTCGACCCAGCAGAACCTGTTCCTCGCGAACAGCCTCGGCGCGCCGGTCTACTGGGTCCAGAACGTTGTCTACATCCGGGGCGCCCCCGGCGACTGGTCGATGAACTTCACCGGCTGGGTGGTCTGGCCGTTCTGGGCGCTCTACCCCTCGGAGACGATCTACGAGTACAACGTCCCGCTCGCGGGCCTCGTCGAGTCGACGCCGCTCGACTTCGACTTCGAGACGGAGCTCACCAACACGTCGAGTCCGACCGAGACCCCGACGATCGTCTTCTCGTTCGGAGTCGCCGGGACCCACGCGCTCTCGCTCCCGGTCCCCGGCGCCGCGTACATCCTCGGGGGCCTCAACGACACGTACTCCTGGCAGGGGACCACCTACACGAACGGGCCCTACCCCGGCGGGTCCTCGGCCGAAGGGTTCCTTTCGCCGCAGTTCGCGCTCGTCGGCGGACCCAGCGACGGGCTCGGAGCGTACGGTCCGGCGACCGCGGGCACGATCCAGGCGACGATCGAGCCGTACGGCTCCTCGTCGTTCTTCCCGGCCGGGACGGAGACGCTCCCGCTCTCCGCGACCCAGACCGGGGAGGAAGCGGAGGACGTCGGCTACACCCAGACGGCGGGCAACGCCTGGTCGATCGGGTACGACTCCGGGAGCGAGACGCAAGGGATCGTCATGTTCGAGCTCGCCCGGCTGGTGTCCGACGAGTATACGGTGCAGTTCAACGAGACCGGCGCGCCCGCGTCGGCGACCTGGTGGGTGAACGTCACCGGAGCGCCGTCCCTGACCGCCTCGGCCGCGACGGGCCAGCTGAGCCTGACGCTCGCGAACGGGAGCTACGCCTGGACGGCGAGCGTGAACGTCGCCCACGCCTCGCTCCTCCCCGGCTCGGGCACCGTCGTCGTGGCCGGCTCGACCGAGTTCGTCGACCTTAAGTTCGTCGAGGAGAACGACACCGTGACGTTCTCCGAGAGCGACCTCCCCGGCGGCGCGCACTGGACGGTCTCAATCTCCTCGTCGAAGGCGGTCTCGGGGACGACGCCCGATCTGCTCGCGCGGTTGCCGTACGGGAATTACTCGTTCACGGTGAGCGGACCGAACACGACCTGGGCCGCGACCCCCGCGCGCGGGACGTTCGAGATCGACGCCGACCCGGCGAGCGTCACCGTGACGTTCCGCGAGGTCGTCTACGCCGTCGAATTCGTCCCGACGTTCTCGGGGACGGGCCCGGTCGCCTGGTCGGTGACGATCGCCGGCACGTACGTGAACGGCACTTCGGGCAACGGGAGCCTCGAGCTCGCGAACGGCAGTTACTCGTTCCGAGTGTCCGTGCCGAGCGGCTACTCGGTCCGTCCGGTCAACGGCAGCGTCGCGCTCGACGGTCGGCCGTCGGAGGTGAACTTCACGATCACTCGCGCCGTCGGATCGACCTCGCTCTCCCCGTTCGAGCTGCTTGCGTTGCTCGGCGTGGTCGTGCTGATCGTTGGGGTCGTGGTCGCGCTCGCGGCCCGACGCCGCTCGCGCCCGCCGCCGACGCCTCCGCCCGGCGTGTATCCACGTTGAGTTCCGGCCCCGCCGACCGGTCCGGCGCCCGGAGCGACCGCGCGAACGGTCAGGCCGCCCGGGACTTTCCCGACGCGGAACGGGATCGATGGCCCCGGGGCGCGTCGGCACCCGACTTCGCCCGGGGAGTGAACTGTTCCTCCTCGGTCGAACCGTCCATCGCGAGGGTCGACGTGAGTCCCCCCGAGAGGACCTGGGCGACGTCGTCGAAGTACCCGGCCCCGACGAACGACTGGTGCTTCACGGCGGCGTAGCCGACCTCCTCGGCGCGGAACTCCGCCTCCTGGAGCTCGGAGTAGGCGGCCATCCCCGACTCCGCGTAGCCCTTCGCGAGCTGGAACATCGAGAGGTTGATCGCGTGGAAGCCGGCGAGCGTGACGAACTGGAACTTGTAGCCCATCTCCGCGATCGTCTCCTGGAACTCCGCGATCACGTTCGGGGCGAGCTTCTTCCGCCAGTTGAACGACGGCGAGCAGTTGTACGCGAGCAGCTTCCCGGGGTGCTCCAAGTGGACCTCGCGCGCGAACCGCTCGGCCTCGTCGAGGTCGGGGCTCGACGTCTCGAACCAGAGGAGGTCCGCGTACGGCGCGTAGGCGATCGACCGCGCGATCGCCATGTCGAGCCCGCCGGTGATCTCGAAGAACCCTTCCGTCGTCCGCTTCCCCGTTAGGAACGGCGCGTCGCGCGCGTCGATGTCGCTGGTCAAGAGCTTCGCGCTGTGGGCGTCGGTCCGCGCGACCAGGACCGTCGGGACGCCGCTCAGGTCGGCCGCGAGCCGGGCCGCCCAGAGCTTCTGGTTGAACTCGCGCGCTGGCACGAGAACCTTGCCGCCCATGTGGCCGCACTTCTTGACGGACGCGAGCTGGTCCTCGAGATGCAGCCCCGCGGTGCCGGCCTCGATCAGCCCTTTCGTCAGCTCGAAGACGTTGAGGGTCCCTCCGAACCCGGCCTCGGCGTCCGCGACGATCGGCGCGTACCAGTAGGTCGTCCCCTCGCCGCTCGCGTGCTGCTTCTCGTCCTCCCGCCGGAACGCGTTGTTCAGCCGGCGCACGAGCGCCGGCATCGAGTCGGCCGGGTAGAGGCTCTGATCCGGGTACGTCTGGTCGGCGTTGTTCGCATCCGCCGCCACCTGCCACCCGCTCGCGTAGATCGCGGGGAGGCCCGCTGCGACCATCTGGACCGCCTGAGTCCCGGTCATCGCCCCGAGCGCGGGGACGTACGGTTCGGAGTGCAGGAGGCGCCACAGCCTTTCGGAGCCGAGCCGGGCGAGCGTGTGCTCGATCGGGACCGACCCGCGGAGCCGCTCGACGTCCCCCGGTCGGTACGGTCGCACGATGCCGTGCCAGCGCTCGGCGGTCTTCCAGTCGGATCCCAACGGTTCCGTCATCGGTTCCCCTCCGCGGGCTCGCCCAGTTGTGCGTAAGCTCTCACCGTGATAAATTCCTCTAGCACCGGCGCGAGGACCGCCTCCCGGAGCAGCTCAGCGGCCGCGTCGACCGTCGGTCCGGGCCGCGCGAGCTCGGCTCGAAGCGAGTCGACCTCGGTCCGCAGCAACCGGCGGAACAGCGAGGAATCGACGCCCGCGCCCGACTCCGTGACCGCCCGGTGGTGCACCCACTGCCAGAGCTGCGAGCGGGCGATCTCGACCGTCGCCGCGTCCTCCATCAGGTGGTCGATCGGGACGCAGCCGATCCCCCGGAGCCAGGACTCGAGGTAGCGGACCGCGACCCTCGCATTGCGACGCACCCCGTCCTCGGTGACGACTCCTTCGGGCAACCGCACGAGCTCCTCCGGGGCGACCGGGGGACCGGTGACGGGGCTCGAGATCTGGTTCGGCGCCTTCATCCCGGCGTCGAAGACGCTTCGAGCCAGGGCGACGAGTCCGGGGTGTGCGACCCAGGTCCCGTCGTGGCCGGCTCGGACCTCCCGTTCCTTGTCGAGCCGGACGAGCTCCATCGCCCGTTCGTTCGCGATCGGGTCGTCCCGGATCGGGATCTGGGCCGCCATTCCCCCCATTGCGTGGGCGCCCCGACGATGACAGGTCGCGACGAGGAGCCGGGAATACGCCGTCAGGAACGGGGTCGACATCGCGAGGGCCGCGCGATCGGGGAAGACGACCTCGGCCCGGTCCTGGTACTGCTTGAGGAAGCTGAAGAGGTAGTCCCAGCGGCCGCAGTTGAGCCCGGCGGAGTTCTCCCGGAGCTCGTAGAGGATCTCGTCCATCTGGAACGCGGCGGGCAGCGTCTCGATCAGCGCTGTCACCCGGGTCGTCCCGACGCGGAGGCCGAGCGCTTCCTCCGAGTACCGTATGACCTCGCTCCAGAGGCGGGCTTCGCGGTAGTGCTCGATCTTCGGCACGTAGAAGTACGGACCCGATCCCCGGTCGACCAGCTCCCGTGCGTTGTGGAAGAAGTAGAGGCCGAAGTCGAACAGGCTCGCCGACATCGGCCGGCCGTCGACCTCGAGATGACGCTCCCCGAGATGCCAGCCTCGCGGGCGGACCATCAGCGTCGCCGGACGTTCGATGAGCCGGTACTCTCGGCCGTCCGGCGCGACGTACTCGATCCGGCGGCGGACGGCGTCGATCAGGTTCGCTTGCCCGGCGATCGTCGCGGACCAGAGCGGCGAGTGCGAGTCCTCGAAATCCGCCATGTAGACCTGCGCGCCCGAGTTCAGCGCATTGATCACCATCTTCCGGTCCACGGGGCCGGTGATTTCCACGCGACGGTCCCGAAGGTCCTCCGGCGGTGGAGGGACCTTCCAGTCGGCGGCCCGGACCGAGGTGGTCTCTTCGGGGAATCCGGGCCGATGTCCGTTCCGGATTCCGGCCCGGAACTCCCCCCGACGGGCCAGGACGCCGCGCCGTCCGTGCTCGAAACGACGATGGAGGTCCGCGAGGAACATCAGGGCGTCCGGGCGAAGTACCTCGGAGGCCCGCGGCACGTCCGGCCCGCGGACCCTCGGCTCTTCCCGCGAGAGGCGGGAGGTGGGCGCCGTGCGCGGCTTTCGGCGCGGCGGCATGTTTCGTCTCCCGCGGGCCCGCCCTCGGCCCGTGCGCGAGCCCTGGCTTGCCGGCACTCGACGAGAGCCGAGAGGGGAGATAAGAGACCGTCCCACTTGGCGGCGAAGCCGTCGCAGAGAACGCCCGCCAGCGGCCAACTCCCCTCCGGAGGCCCGGGCGCGGTCCGGACCTCCGGATTATAAGTCTCGAGAATAGCTACTACTCGTTGTCAGAGGAACCCCCCGCTCCCCGCTGGTTCACCCTGCTCTCGCTCGGCGAGACGCGACGTTTCATCCGACAGTCTCACGCCCGGATGATGGTCGTGTTCTTTGCGCTCCTCTACGCGCTCGGGTCGATGGTCCTCGGCGGGATGCTCACGCTCGTCCGAGTGCCGGGCGGCTACACCGCGACGGTCCTGACAAGCGGGGGCGCGGGGGCGTGGAACTACCCGGGGTTCCTGCTGGTCGCGCCGTGGGGCGTCGTGAGCCTTCCCTTCCTCGCCTTCTGGTCGATGCTCCTCGTCTCGATCGGAGTCGGAATCGGTGTCTCGGTCGCGATCCTGATCTCCGTCCGACTCGTGCGCGACCGGCGGCGGTTCGCCGGGGCCCAGCCGGGGTCGGTCGGCGCGGTGGCGGGCCTGACGCCGGCGATGATCGCGCTGGTGACGCTCGGCGCGTGTTGCTCGACCACGGCCGCCGCGACCGCGGGAGTGGGCCTCGTCGCGCAGGCGAGCGGATCGAGCCTCGACAACCTCCTCGTGAACAACTGGTACCTGGACCTGTTCCAGATGGTGGTCATCCTGATCGCGCTCCTCGCCCAGGAGATGATCCTCGAAGTGTACGGCGGTCTCTTCGGCCTGGCCCCGATCGACGACGGTGACCCGTCTCTGGCGCGGGTCCCGGGGCCGCTGAACCGGCGGCAGGTCGTCGGGGGGGTGGCGCGGACGGCGCTCCTCATCGCGGGTGTGACCTGGTCGCTCGCGATGTTCGCGGAGTGGACCTCGGTCGACCCCGCGACGGCCAGTGCGACGCTCTGGTTCCAGTGGGTGTTCCAACATCAACTCCTCGCGGTCTTCGCGATCCTGGTCGCGTTGTTCCCGACGTCGATCGCTCGCGCCCTGTCCGGGACTCCGGGAAGCGTCGTCTCGAGGCTCCTGCGCGCGGGCCTGGTCGTGACCGGCTTCACGCTCGCCGTCTGGGTCCCCGCCGTAGTTGCCAGCGGTGGCGCGGCGGGCTTCGTCAACGAGCTTTTCGGCGCCTTCGGGATGCCGGCCCCGTGGGGCAGTGTCCCTCCGATCTACTCCCCCGGCCTCTCCCTCTACGTTCGGTGGGGACTCCAGTACCTGCTTCTCGGAGGGTTCGCGGTCGCGGCCGGCCTCTCCCCGGGGCGGGTCCTGGCGCTTCTGCAATGGGACACCGGCGAGTCCCCGAGGAGCGATGCGGCCTCCTTCGCGGGGATTTCTGCGGCTTCGCCGTCCGACTCTCCGCCGGACTTTATCGGGGCCTCGACGCTGAGACCCTCCCCGCCGACCTCGGTCGGCGGGATCCGCGACCCATGACGCCGGCACGGGGCCCGTGTAGGGCGGTGCGATGACGGCCCCGATTCTGGCTCTCGCACCGATCGCCGGCGCGATGGCCCTCGCGACCGCGTTCCTGATCCGCTGGGCGGCGGAGACCCGCACTCCGATGCGCGCGGCGACGGTCGTCTTCCTCCTCGTGATGATGGTCGGCATGTTGGGGGGGGCGGCGATCTACTACGCCCACCCGTCGGTGACGAGCCTCGTCGAGGGGTTCTGGATCGCGAGCGTGGTGATGTCGGTCAGCGTCGTCACGGTCTTCGTTTCGTTCCTCGCGGAAGCCCGGCGTCGTCTCGCCGCGGGACCGGACTACGTCCCCCCGGAGCTGCGGGCCCGGCGGGCGTTCGTCGCGGCCGTGGTCGGGCTCGTGCTCGCGAACGAGCTCCTGATGGGCTGGACGTTCTCCGCCGCGGCGGGAACGCTGCTCGTCGCGACCGGCGGCGTTCTCGGCGCGATCTACTTGCTCGCCGGGGTCGTCGCCTCCCCGTGGTTCCTGTTCACGATGTCCGCCGAGATGGCGGTCTCCGCCTACCTCCTCCGAGACCGGATCTCCCCGACGCTCTATCGGCTGTTTCTCCTGCAATCCCTGATCATGTTCCTCTCCCCGACCGCGATCGACGCCGCCGGCTGGGTCGCGGGAAGCGTGTACGTCGCGAGCGCGGCGATGATCGTTTGGATCGTCTACCTGATGGAATTCATCTATCGCCACCGACAGCTCGACCCGGTGTTCTCTCGCTACGTGGTCGCCCTCCTGGCGGTGTTCGCCGGGATGATGGCCGGCCAGTTCCTGTGGCTCTACTACGGCGGGTGGACGCCGCTGTTCTCGCTCAGCATCGTCGCGGAGATGGTGCTGTTCTTCGCGGCGATCGTCCGCCCCGACCGGTTCGGCGCGGGGGTCGAAACGCCCTGGCAGCTCCGCCCGCGCTGGGCGTTCGCGCTCCTGGCATTCATCTTCGTCGCCGAGGTGTTCATGGGCGCGCTCCTCGACCTCCAGATCGAGCCGGGCCTCTACGCCGGAACGTTCTTCACGCTCCCGCTCGCGGGCAGCCTCTCGACGGTCCTCTACAACGCCGTGTACAACGGCTTCTGGTTCCTGGCCGGCGTCACCGGCTCGACCTGGTTCCTCACGATGATGGGGGTCGAGATGGGCGCGCTCCTGTACTTCAAGTTCCGCGAGACCCGCGAACTGGAGACGCGGATCCGGATCGCCCTCACGATGGGCTGCTACGGGGCGTTCGCCGTCTTCTTCCCCAGCATCTACTACACCGCTGTTTTCCCGTCGGCGCCGAGCGGCACGTCGGTGCCGGTGCTCGGCTGGAGCATGGGGATCGGCTCGGCGGCGCTCGCCTCCTCGGTCTTCCTGCTCGTGCTCGCGACGTACGCGATCACGGGCGCCCTTACGGTGCTGTTCGGTCGGCGGGTGATCTGCTCGGTGTTCTGTACGGCCCCGCTCATGTACCAGGGGACCGCGATCGACGCGATGAAGTCGTTCAACCGGACCGAGTGGCCCGCAAAGAAGTACCTTGGCAGCCGCTTCTCGACCGCGTACACCGTCACGACGGGTCTCATCCTGGGATCGCTCGGTCTCGCGTCGGCCGCCTCGATCCTCGACTCGGCCGGCGTCTGGTCGGTGCAGGTGCTGTCCGCCGACCCGACGGTCTTCCTCTTTTCGCTCTACTTCGGGATCCTCTGGTACGTGATGTTCGTCACGATCCCGTACACGGGGAACTACAACTGCGTCACGATGGGCTGGTGCTACACCGGGGCGATCGCCCAGGCGTTCCAGAAGATCGGGTTCTTCAAGCTCAAGGCCCGCGACAAGGAGGTCTGCAAGGCGTGCACGACGCTCGACTGCGCGAAGTCCTGCCCGGTCGGACTCGTCGACATGCCCGGACATCTGCGGACGAAAGGGGAGTTCCGGAGCACGAAGTGCTGCGGGGTCGGGGACTGCGTCGGCGCCTGCCCGTACGGCAACCTCTACATCTCCGACGTCCGCCACTGGTTCCGGGAGAAGGTGGGGACCCGGGCGCACCCGCCCGCGCGGGCCCGGCTCCCGATGCTCGCGCCCCGTCCGGCCGCGGCCGGGACCCCCGCGGTTCGAGCGTCGCCCGCGGCGCAGTCGAAGTGACGCCCCGGCACCGACCCGGGCTCGTTGCGGCGTCCGGCGTGCCGGGTCCCGTTGACCTTAGCTACGTCCCCGCGGACGGCGCGGCTCCCCTGGGGCGCGTTCGCCCGCGCCCTTTTGTCTTCGGTTCTGACCGATGAGGCTCGCGGGACTGCCGCTGGAACTCGCCAGCTACCCGGCTCGAGCCGTCACGAGCTCCCGATTCGCCTCCCTCCGAACGCCCCTTCGGGACGAGTACTTTCTCCCGCGCGCCCTGATGCCGCTCGTCGACGGACCTCCCCCGGAGGTTCGCGCCTTCATCGAGGACGACAACCGGGGCGCGATCCTCCCGGAGCCGATCGCGACGATCGACGGGGATGCGTTCTACCTCTCCGTGAAAGGCGTCGGAGCTTCCGTCGCGCCGTACTCCTGGCGACCGCTCGACCGCAGGTACGCCGCGGAGCTGGCCCACGATCGGCGCGCTCGGGAGCGTTTCGAGCGCTCGCCCAGCGAGGGATCGGACCGCATCATCACGGGGGAGCTCTGGCTCCGGGGCTCGCCCTACGGGGGCCAAGGCTGGGAGCACGCCGCCACCGCGTTGCGGCTCTCGGAGCGGGCCGACGTCACTTCCCTCCACGGCTTCCGGCTCGCGCCGGTCGTGAAGGTCGCCTTCCTTCCCGAGCCGCTCGAGGAACTCCTCCGCTCGATCTACTGGTACCGACAGTACCGGGGAAGGATCGTGCAAGAGCTCCGGCTCGTCCCGTCGAACGTGAGGGTCTACTTCCACTCGCGGAGCACGATCGGCCGGAGCGCGGGCCACGTGTTCGACGCGTTCGGCCTGGAGTCGAACGAACGAGCCCTCGGGTTCGAGGTCCGGTTCGTGCAAAGCACGGTCGCGATGCTGACGCTGTTCGCCCGCACGCTGGAGGTCGACCCGCACGGGGGCGGATATCGGGGACTCGACTTCCACGACGTCTGGCTCGACAAGGACGCGGTCGTGGCGCCCAGCGGGACCGTCTTCTTCGTCGACCTCGAAGGGATCGAGGAGGTGACGGTCGATCGCTCCGCGGTCCGGGAGAAGCTCGAGGACCAGGTCTACCGCTCGCTCTACGAGATGACGTTCGCCTACGAGCAGATCGAGGAGGAACGCCGCCGTCGGTTCGGTGGGTCGGCGACCGTGCCGTCCCACTTCGAGTCCGTGCTCCGGGTCGCTCTCGCCCACGACCCGTACGTGCGGCTCCGCTCCTCGGGGAAACGGCTGGAGTTCGAGATACGAAACAACCGTCAAGAGGAGGAGCTCTATACGCGGTTCCAGGCGGTGGACCGATCGTGACAACGTGCCAGGACGTCTTCGCCTTCCTGAACGGCGTCGCCAACCGTAGTATCACGACCTCGCTCCCCGACGCCGACCTCGCAAGCCTGCAGGACCTCAAGATCGTCCAGCGGCTGACCGCGGACCAGTACGCCCAGCTCAACCAGTCGGTCCAAGCGGTCGGGGCCGATCAAGCGGCCATCCAGCAGGAGTCGGCCGCCCGGGCGCAGCTCGCGGAGACCGTCTCGCAGGAGGACAGCCACACGCACTCGATCCTGTTCCACTTCGAGGGTCAGGAGAAGCGGTCGGAGGACGCCACCAAGGACGCCCAGGACCAGTCCGCGCTCCAGTCCGCCGACGCGGACCTCGCGCGACGGATCCAGGAGTTCAACCTGCTGCTCGCGCAACGGTCGATGCTCGACACGCTCACGCCCTACGCCGGCGATTACGTGGGCCTCACGACGGTGGGACTCCTCGAACTCGGCCAGCTGCGCCTGCGCATGTACCGGGTCTCGGACCTTCCGTTCTCCGCCTACTGGGACGAGTCGCAGCAGATCCGACAGGATTTCGGGAACCTCGCGACGCTGGGCGGCCGCTACGTGGCCGGCCTATCGGGAGCGCTACCGTCGGTCGAGCCCGGGTATCTCTGGTCGATCGGCGTCGGGATGGCGAAGGTGCAACCCGATCCGACGCAGGGAGGCCCCGCGTTCCTCGAGGCGTACCGACAGCTCGGCCCGCTCGCCTCGAACGACGAGAACCGCCTCCTGTCCGCGGAGATCCTGACCTCCGCCCACGGCGACCTCGCGTCGGCGTTGCCCTCGCTCACCTCCCTCGTTCAGGCGGCGCGGAAGTCGGGCGTGCCGAAGGAGTCGTCCCTCGGGGTCGCGTCGGTCCTTCTCCTCGGTCAGCGCGCCGACGGCACGTTCGCCACCGACCCCTTGGCGAGCTACCTCCAGTTGACCCGCTCGTACGAGGCGGCGGCGCTCCTCGCGATCGTGAATCGACCGATCCCCGAGATGGCGCAGAAGTTCTCCTACCTCCGCTCGCTGTTCGGCTCCTGGGGCTTCGAGCCGTCGGAGGATACCGAGCTCGCGTCGGCGTACCTCACCCTCTCGGACCTTCCGGCCGACGGCGTGAACACCAAGCTCGCGATCATCTCGAAGGGCCTCGGCGCCTACCTCCAGTACCCGCTGGTCGCCAGCGCGATTCTCGCGGCGGTCCCCGTCCTCGAAGCGAACGAGACGCTGAGCTTGCTCGAGGAGGCCTACCAGATCGTCGGGCGGTACGCGACGCCGCTCACCCCGCCCGAGCTGATCTGCCTCGCGGTCCGCATGGTCCACGGCGTGCGGCCGCAGACGGTCCAGAGCCTCGACACGACCGCCACCACGGCGCCGGCGACCGGGGCTCCGGGCTACCTCTACGGGCCGCGGTTCTTCTTCGTCCCGATCTTCGTCGCCCACGGGGCGTACTATTCGACGTTCAGCGGGATCGGCGGGGCCCATCCCGGCCACGCGCATTTCGCCGCCGGGGGGTTCACCGGGTGATCGGCCGGGTGCTCGGGCTCCTGGCCCTCGCGCTGCTCCTCGTCCTGCCGTCCGCCGTCGCGGTCGGCGGGCACTACGTTCCGCAGGCGGGGGACCAGTTCGAGTACGCCGAGTCCTGGCTCCTGGACGACGGCACCGGGAACTACACCGGCTACTTCGAGAACTCCGCGATCAACGGCACGGTCGCGGTGACCGCGGTCGCCGCGAACGGGACCGAGAGCGCGAGGTACTACAACGCGGACCGCTGGAGCAACGTGACCGGCGCCGCCTACTCCTGGACGTCGTCCGGCACGTTCACGTTCTCGGCGGCGACCTTCGCCTACGTGGACGGGACCGACAACCAGACGGGGTACACGAACCCGTTCGTCTGGTTCTACATGAACAACTCGCTCCCCGACGGCGCGAGCTTCGAGCTCCTCAACACGCCGATGACCGTCCAGTCGCGGGACTACGCGTACCCGCTCGTTTCTCGTCCGAACACCGACGTCGAGACGATCAACGCGACCGGTGGCGGCTCGTTCTTCCGGAACGACATCTACGGCGCGTTCACGGCCGACTACAACTGGTCGGTCTACTTCGACCCCGGCACCGGCTACATCGTGGGGTACCTCTACACCGAGCACGACTTCGACGGACCGAACGGGTTCGAGATCACCGACTCGCTGTACGTGACGAGCACGTCGTACCCGCTCACCGACGTCGCACCTCCGACGTCGAGCTCGGGTACGAGCGCACTCTCCGAACTCGAGGTCGTGCTGCTGGTCGTCGTGGTGGTCGTGATCATCGTGGGGATCGTCGTCGTCCTGATCGCCCGCTCCCGCCGCTCGAAGCTGCCGCGCCATTCGGGCACCGGGGCGGTCAACTTCGGTCCGGCGGCGATGCCGCCGCCGACCGGCACCCCCCCGCCGGTGCACCTCACCCCGAGCGGCCAGCCCGCGGTGCAGCAGATCGTGATCAAGGAGACCGTGAAGGTGCCGTGCCGCTACTGCGGGACCCTGATCGACTCCACCGCCACCGTCTGCCCGGTCTGCGGCGCGCCTCGGACCTAGAGCGGCCGCGCCGAACGGAATATCCGGCCCGCGGGGCGCATGCCTCCCCGCTCGGCGATCGCGATCGAGCCCGGGCTCCGCGCGGAGATCTCCGAGATCGCGCTGCGCGCGCCGGCCGTGCCGAGCCACGCGAGACGGGCGAACAGGAGGTCAGAGCCGACCCCGCTGCGTCGATGCCGGGGCCGGACCGTCAGCGAGTGGAGCCGGCCGGCGGCTCCGATCCGGTTGGCCCACGCGACCCCTGCGAGACCCTCCGAGCCGTCGACCACGAACGCGAGCTCCGCGGGCTCGGGCATCGTCTCGACCCAGCGCGCGTCCACGTGACCGTACACGCTCCGCATCAGCTCGACGATCGCCGGTCGGTCGGCGGCACCGGCGACCCGGACCGGGTGCTGGAACCGGTGCCCTCCGATCTCGGTCGGGAGGGCGCACCGGAAGATCGAGAACGGCTCGGAATCGGGGGCGAGGTCGAACTCCGAGAACACCGCCGCCGCGCCCCCGGTTCGCGCGAGCAACGTGGCGACGGCTCGGTCGCCGGCGAACACCGACCCCTCGAAGTCGGCGGGGTGGTCGAGGTAGAGGCCCCGCACGACGCCGTCGACGACCGCGAGGCGGACCTGACCCCCGCACCGGAGCGCCTCGCCCACGAAGTGCGGAAGGAACGGCCCGAACGGTTCCGAGAGGCTCGCGAGGGGTATCGACTCGATCTCTTCGGGGCGAACGACGGTGCGGACCTCCTCCCCCTCCGTTCCCTGACTTCTCTCGGGCGTCCCCAGAACGTCCTCCGGCTCTCTCGGGCGCAGCCCCCTCGGCGACCGCGTGGCTCGCTCGCCGGGACCCGCTCGGGCGAGCGGCCCGACGGCCACTCGGGGGCTTGGGGTTTGTGTCCGTCGGGCCGTCCACCGGGTCGGCCCCCGCGCTCACCCCGGGGGCGCGGGCTGAGGGGACGGTCGGTCGCCCGGCGCGGCTCCGACGGCGAGGTTCCGGTAGGCCTCGAGATACGCGGCGGCGTAGAGGAAGTAGGCCACGCAGAGCGGTGCCATCACGAACGCGAGCGGCGCGAACGAGACGATCAGCTCGAGAGGGTCGGTGAAGAACTGGGTCACCAGCGTGACGATCTCGCTCCCGACGACGAGGCCGGTGAGCACGGCGACCCCGAACGACCACGCGAGCGCGGCGGTCGCGAGGGCGAGGCCGACCGGCCCGACCATGCGCGACACCAGGAGCCAGAGTCCGAGGAAGAAGGTCGCGAACGCGAGCGTCACGAGGCCGCCGACGAGCCAGGCAACCCCCGGCGGGAGGGGGCCCGAGCTCGGGCTACCGTGCACGGTCCCGACGATCGCGATCGCGGCCGTACCCGCGGCGAAGAGCGCCAGGGCGACCCAGAGGCTCCGGTGGCCGCGCTCGACCCGGCGACGGTGGAGCTCGGTCCACTCGCGCCGGCCCCGGTACATCAGAACGAAGCCAAGGACGGTCGTGGCGAGCCCCACGTAGTAGAATCCGATCCAGCCGACCCCGAGGAAACCGATGGTCGCGAGCTGGTAGGCCTCGGTGGACCCCTCGATCACGAACCCCACGGCAAACGTGAGCAGCGAGAGACGGGTCGAGAGCGTCATCCGACTCCACCCCAACACCGCTCCGCCGGTTCTTCAAGGCATGGAACGTGCGCCCGCAGCCGCACGCTGGCGAGTTACTGTATCGGCCCGAGGTCCATCGTGCGGAACGCCCAGGCGGCGATCGAGAACGCGCCCGCGGCCAGGGCCGCGAGGATGCCGAGGCCGACGAGGTCCCCCCCGCCGAGGGACCCGGCGAACGCGTCCCGGATCGTGTTCGCGGCGTAGGTCAGCGGGTTGCCGTAGAAGACCACCGCGAGCACGCGCGGGGTCTTCGACGTGACCGGGTAGTAGACCGTGGAGAGGAAGATGACGAACAGCTGGAGGAACGACTGGATCGAGAAGTAGGCGTTGGCGGAGCGAAGTCGCGAACCGAGCGTGATCAGGAGGCCGGAGAAGAACACGCTGCCGAGCGCGACCGTCAGGAGCACCGCGGCGATCCCGAGCGGCGAGAGGGGCGGGAGGCCGATGAACGGGACCCCGACCAGCATCATGATGCCGACCCCGACGAGCGAGAACAGGAGCGACGTGAGGACGAGACCGCCCAGGTACTCGGAGCGGAGGAACGGCCCGGAGAACACCTGCTCCACCATCGACCAGCGGCGGTCGAGCCAGAACAGGTTCCCCGACACGACGCCGCCCGTGATCATCTGGAAGGCGACCATGCCCGGCACCAGGAACGCGGTGTAGGAGGCGCCGCCGGTCACGGAGGAGGAGATGATCGAGCTGAACATCGTGCCGAGCACGATGATCGTCACCGCCGGTTGCCCGAAGCGGATGATGACCGTCAGGGGGTCCAGGTTCGACGCGAAGTTCCGAACCACGAGCCGGAGGACCGGCGGCCACCTCACGTGAGGCCCCCGGTGGACCCCGGCGGCAGGAGTCCCGGGGGCCGGACCTCCGCCTTCTCCCCGCCGTTCCCATCCTCGTCCGTCCCCCCGATCATGCCGAGGAACGCGCTCTCGAGCGTCGCTTCCTCCACCGCCATCCGTTCGATGCCGAGACCGTGCCCGTGGGCCCACTGACTGATCCAGGGGAGCAGTTCCTCGGCCTGCTCGGCGCGGAAGTCGACGCGGCTGCCCGCCGACCCGGCCGTCTCGGGGGCTTCGAGCAACGTCGCGTGCCGCCGCGCGAGCTCGCCCACGAGTTCGAGGCGGAGGGCGCCCGACACGGGGCCGCGAAACCCGATCGAGACCTCCCGTGCCCCGCCGAACTTCTCCTTCAACCCCTCGGCGGTGTCGAGCGCGAGGAGGGAGCCCAGGTGGAGGATCGCGATCCGGTCGCAGAGCAGGTCCGCCTCGTGCAGGATATGCGTCGTGAAGACGATCGAGAGCCCGCCCCGAGCCCGATCCTTGAGGTAGCGAAGGATGCGGCGACGCGCGATCGCGTCCAATCCGACGGTCGGCTCGTCCAGGAACAAGATCTCCATGTCGTGCATCAGCTCCCGCGCGACCTGGAACCGCCGACGCTCGCCGCCCGAGAGCGCCCAGGGTTTGCGGTGCCGCGCCGCCTCGAGCTCGAACAGCTCGATCATCTCCTCCGCGCGGCCCTTCGCGACCTCGCGCGGCACTCCCCAGAGGAACGCGTAGAGCGTGAGGTTCCGCTCGACCGTGACGAAGTCGAGCGACTCCGACTGGAGCACGACGCCGAGACGGGCGCGCAGGGCGCGACCCCCGGTGCGGATGTCTTGCCCGAGGACGATCGCGGTCCCCTCCGTCGGCGGCAGGAGGGTCGTGAGGAGTCGCACCGTCGTCGTCTTCCCCGCGCCGTTGCGTCCGAGCAAGCCGAGCACCTCGCCCCGGCGGAGGCTCACCGAGAGGTGGCGGATCGCGAACCGGTCCGGCGCGTACGCGAACCCGAGATCGCGCGTCTCCAGCACTACTTCGTCCGGCCGCATCGTCGCTCGAAAGTCATGCACGGGAAACCCGCGTGCTCTTCTCCCTTTCTTTCGAACTCGCTCGGGCGCCGACCTCTTCAAAGACGCGCCGCGATCCGGGAGCGTTGGGGGAAACGATGACGGTTGACGCGCCCGGGGTGTCCGAGATCCCGGGCGGCGATCACCGCGAGATCGACGCGGAATGGGACCGAATCGTCCGTTCGCCAGGCTCGGATGCGCCCTCCCGCCGGGCGCTGCTTCGGTCGTTCGCGGAGGAGCTACGGTTCCACCTCGCGGTCGAGGAGGCCGAACTGTTCCCGAGGATGCGCGAACGGGACCCGACGCAGGAGAACCTCGTACAGCGCCTGCGGGAGGAGCATGGGCAGATCCGAGAGCTCCTCGACCGGGTCGAGCGGGAACTTGAGCGGTCGGACCCGGCTTTGGCCGCGCTCGACGAGGAGCTGAGGAACGTCCTCGGGGAGCACAACGCGCGGGAGGAGCGGTTCGCCTACCCGTGGTTCGACCGGAATCTCACGTCGGGGGAAGCGTCTCGGGTCCGCGAGGAGTTCCACCGGCCGCGGAGGTAGATGGCGCCGCGCCGCTCCCCGAGGAGGACCGCGTCCCGACTCGGCTCGCATCCCCGCCCGAACCGGAACCGGACCCCCGGGCGTCGTTCGAGGGCGCCGGTGACCTCGGAGGACGCCGCCCCCGGCCGACCCCTCTCCGTGAGACCGTCCGGGTCAGGTCGATCTCGAGACCCGCCGGGCCGACCCGATACGGATGCAGCCGAACGTCATGGGAACTTCCGCGGAACTTCTCGATGCCGATCGCCCGGATCGTCGTGCGGTTGACCTCCCATCGGAAGAGGCGGATCGCGCCGCGCGCGAGCATGCGTTCGGTCGTTTCGCTCTCCTCGGCTGGGGCTTCGACCGTGAGGAGTGTCGTCACCTCGAGGTCGGAGAGGAACCGCAGGAAGGCTTGCGCCCCGGCATCCTCGTCCTGTCCCTTCATGCAGAAGTACTGAAGGGCGGTGAGCGAGTCGATCACGATGCGGGAGTAGTCGCAGCGCGCGACCTCGCTCCGCAGGATCTGCTCGAGCGCGGCGTTCGTCACCTCGACGCTCGTCAGCTCGGGCGTGCGGCGGATGACCCACGGTACCCGGCCGAACGGCATCGCCGCGCGGACCGCGGAGATGTCCTTGTACGGCACGTGCTCGTAGTGCATGACGTCCGGGATCGCGTCGAACACCTCGACGCGCGAGAACTCGGGACCGAAGCCTCGGTGGTTGAAACGGCACTCGTTCGGTGGCTCTTCGAGGGTCACGAGCAGGCAGCGCTCGTCCCGTCGGATCCCCTCGCAGAGGAACTCGATCGCGAGCGTGGTCTTTCCGGTGCCCGCCGGCCCGATCAGAAGGTACGGGCGGCGGGCGAACACCCCGCCTTCGAGCATCGTATCGAGGGCGAGATTGCCGGTCGAGACGCGGGCCTCGGCCCCCCGGACTGCGGCTGAGTGATCCGTCGCGCGCGTTCCCCCCTGCGGTTCGGCGCCGCCCGGCGGGGATGCGAGGGCCCGCCTCAAGTACTTTCGGCACCGCCGATACCCCGGAGGCGGGCGGGCAAGGTCGTCGGGTCGAGGTCCTCGGAACGCTCAGGTCGGTGGCGAGTTCTGCCGGATGAACGACCGGTGGTAGTACGCGACCGTCCCCGCAAGCAGGATCAGGACCCCGCCCGCCGTTTCGCCGACCTGGACTAGGAGCCCGGTCCAGGAGAACGAGGACTGGTTCGCGGACGAGCTGACCCACGCATTCACCACGAGGGTGACCCCGATCAGGACGATCCCTGCTATCAGAAGCGCGAGGCTGAGGCGGTACTCGCGCAGTACGCTCGGCGGTACGACCGGGGCGGCGGCCGTAGCGTTCTGGACCGACATGAGCCCGACTACGTTACCGGTTCCGAGGGCTTGAAAGCTCCGACGCACGAGGGCAACGAACGCGACGGATCCATCGGAGGGTCGGTTGCGTCCGTCCACCGAACCGGCCGTTCCTTGGGATGAGTCTCACAACCGAAGCTCGACGATCACCACGTCGCGCCAGACCCCGTCCAGTTGACCGTGCTTCTCGTACACGCCGACCTGGCGAAAGCCGAGACTTGACAGGAGCGCCAGGCTCGCCACGTTCTCCGGGAAGACGCGGGAGACGAGTTTGTGAAAGCCCGCGTGCCGGGCGGCATCGAAGAGCGCCCTCAGCGCCATCCGCCCGGCACCGCGCCGACGGGACGAACGCTCCACGTACACGGAGAACTCGGCGATCCCCGAGTAGCAGTCGCGTGGCCGGTAGGTGGACGTGCTCGCGAACGCGACGACCTCGCCTGCATCCTCGACGACCACGATCGGGTGTCGGCCGTCGAACCAGTCGAGGATCTCCGCCGCGGTCCGCGCCCGGGTCTCGAACGTGGCCGAACGCTCCGCGATCCCCTGGTTGTAGATCCGGCTGATGGCATCGGCGTCTTGCGGAGTGGCGACCCTCGCGTCCATGACGGCCCGTGACCGACCGATTCGCGGCTCATCAAGCCGACGGGAGTGACGTTCCGTGGGTATGCCCAGCCGACTCGTCCGGACCACACCAGAGGCTTCCCGCCCGGGCGGAGGTCCTGACGCGCATCGGTCGACTCCGACGAGGCACCCCACACGACTCCGTGGGAGTCGGCGGTCCTTACTGCCCGCGGTTGGGCGGATCGAATCGGCCGACCGTAGGCGCCGCGGGTCAGCGGAGTCGCGCTCGGACGCGACGGGCGAGGGCGGAGACGCCGCCGTGGACCCGCGATGCGGTGCTGACGAGAACGCCCCGGGTACGAGCGAGGAACCCGTTCGAAAGCGACGGCGTACCCGTTCGCTCCCCGAGCATCGGATCCGACGGCTCCGGCGATCGGATCCGCGTTCGTCGACGCAGCGCGCGCCACGTCGTACCGAGCGCGCTCGCGGTGCGGGCGGGGGCACTGCGCAAGAGCTCCATCGTACCGTCGTACACCTCGGTCGCCATCCGGGGAGAGCCGAGCGGGGCCATCCGGCGTCGCGCGGAGAGGAACGTTCCGCAGACGATGCTTCCGACGAGCGCGATCGCGACGGCGATGACGGCGAGGGTCTGCAGGAGGGCGGACGAGGACGCGCCGAATCCGGATCCTGGCGAGGGGGGCCCGCGGGTCGACCCCGGCTGGTTCGTGAA